>NZ_JBMIHH010000005.1:0-517949 GCF_051225635.1 Actinopolyspora sabaoui
CCCGAACCCGGCAGCTAAGCCCTCCAGCGCCCCAGGTACTGCACCCCCACGGGTGTGGGAGACACGGACACCGCCGACCCAACCCCCCACACCGGCCCCACCCCCCACGGGTGGGGCCGGACTACTCCGCACCCCCACCCCTGAAACCCACCTTCACCGCACCAGGCCCGGCGATTTCCCGCGAAATCGCCGGGGCAGGCAGCACCGCGGCGGGGAGCTCTCCCCACAGCTCACCCGGAAGCCCTTCGTGCGAGTTCGTAGCAGATCACCCCGGCAGCGGCGGCCACGTTCAACGACTCCACCCCGCCGTACATCGGAATGCGCAGCCGCTCTGTGATCCGTTGACTCACTTCCTCCGAGAGACCGGCCGTTTCACTGCCGAGCACGAACACCGCCCGGTTGGGGAAGTCCGCCCGGAAGAGATTCGCCCCGGTATGGGCATCCAGCGAGTACAACGGGTATCCGGCCTCAGAGAGCATTTCAGCGGCCGTCCCGGCGTCCGGCGTGCGCAGGATCGGAGCGTGGAATGCGACGCCTGCCGACGCCTTGACCACCAGTGGGTCCACATTGGCCACCCCACGGTGCGGTAGCACGATACCGTCCATGCCCGAAGCCGTCGCGGTGCGCAGGATCATCCCCACGTTGGCCGGGGTGGTCAACCCGTCCAGCAGCAGCATGCTGCGGGGAGCGGTGGCCGGATCCGCCAGCGCGTCCTCCAGCGGACGCATCTTGCGAGCCACCACGTCGGCTATCACGCCCTGGTCGTGCCGCCCGTTGCCCGCGAGTACTTTCACGCGCTGCGCGCTGGCGCGCCGCACCGGTACGGCGCGGTCGTCGGCCGCTTCCTTGATCTCGCGGACGATGTTGCCGCTGATTCCCTCGGCGAGAACGACCTTGTCCACGCGGAGTTCGAGGTCGGACAGGGCTTCCAACACCGGTTTACGGCCGTAGACGGTCACGAACCGGTCGCGTGGTGAGGTTTCGGGCACTGTTGCGGGGCTCCTCTCGGGAGAGTTTCGTTCTTCGTCGAACGATCGGGCCGGAAATGGCCCGCGGTTGATCGGCTTCTTCGCCGGGCTTTCTCCGGTACACGGCCGCTCGGCGTCACTTCGTTCGGCGTCCGTCGTGTGTCAGTATCGCGGTCATGTCCGATCGGTTGTCCGCGCTGGATGCCTCGTTCCTGTATCTGGAGGACCACACCACACCGATGCACGTCGGGGGTGTGGCTGTTTTCCGGCGGCCGAGCTCCGGATTCGACTACGACAGCGTGGTTTCGTTCATCGAACGCAAGCTCGCGCTGGTGCCGCGTTACCGCCAGAAAGTCGTGCAGATCCCCGGTCGGCTAGCCAGGCCGGTTTGGGTGGACGACCGGAATTTCGACATCAGTTATCACGTACGCCGTTCCGCGCTACCCAAGCCCGGAAACGACGAGCAGCTGCACGACCTCACCCAGCGGCTGATGTCGCGGAAACTGGACACCACCCGGCCACTGTGGGAAGTCTACCTGGTCGAGGGGCTCTCCGATGACCGAACAGCGGTGATCACCAAGACCCATCAGGCCATGATCGACGGTATCGGGGCTATCGACATCGGCCAGCTGATCCTGCAGACCACCCCTGCGGACTCACCAGCGGAGCCTGCCGACCCTTGGCTGCCGCGTCCCGAACCGGGTGCCGTTCAACTGGCCGTCGACGCGGTCACGGAGGCCGTTCGGCGCCCTGGAGAGGTGGTGGAGAACATTCGTGCCACCACCGTCGATGCCACCGCGACGCTGCGCAAGTTCTCGGGAGCTGTGGCGGGGCTTTACTCCGCACTGCGCACCGCCGCCGTTCCACCGCCGGGAACCCCGCTGAACGGGACCACTTCTTCGCAGCGGCGGTTCGCCGTGGCCCGGGCGCGGCTCGAGGACCTTCGGAACGTACGGCGGCAGCACGGCGGAACCATCAACGATGTGGTGTTGGCCGTGCTCGCCGGGGCTTTTCGGAACTGGTTACTTTCGCGTGGTGAGGCGGTAACCACTCGCAGTACCGTTCGCGCGATGGTTCCGGTCTCGGTCCGAGCCGACGGGCCGGCGGCAGTGACCCGTGCCGAACTCGGTGACCTCCCGTTCGACGAGGTCTCCTCGTATCTGGTGGACCTGCCGGTGGGGGAGCCCAGCCCGAGCATCAGACTGCACCAGGTGAGTCACGCCATGCGTGCCCACGCCGAATCGGGCCAGTCCGTGGGGGCGGACGCACTGGTGCGGCTTTCCGGATTCGCTCCGCCGACCCTGCACGCGCTGGGGGCGAGGGTCGCCAGTGGGTTGTCCAACCGACTCTTCAACGTGCTGGTGACCAACGTTCCCGGGCCGCAGGTACCGTTGTACGCGGCCGGTGCGCCGATGTCCGAGATATTTCCGGTGGTCCCGTTGGTGAAGAACCAGTCGTTGGCCGTCGGGATCACTTCCTACAACGGGGGGCTGTTCATCGGCCTCAACGCCGACAGGGCAGCCATGCCGGACGTGGATGTCCTTGCTGCGATGATCGAGGAGTCGGTTGCAGAGATGATCGGAACGGTCGAGGTATGAGGATCTATTTGCCGGCCACGGTGCGGATGCTGCGAGAGTTCTTCGAACAACAGCAGCTACGGCCGTTGAGTGGCACGGCCTTCGCGCTGACTCCCGCCCTGCGGGAGTCGTATTCCAGCGGGGATGCCGAGGAGCTGGAGTACGCGGCCATGCGGGAGGCGGCCCGAGCCTCGCTCCGGCTGATTTCGACGGAGCTCGGTGACTCGGAGGAGGCCGAAGCGGAGGAGCCACCTCGGCGAGTGGTGATCTCGGCCGATGTGCGGGACGAGGAGGCCACGTTGCGGCCGGATCTGGATTACGCGGTGGTCCGGCTGGCCAATCCGGTTCCCTGGAAGAAGATCGCCGCGGTGCACGTGGACACCGCCGAGTCCGAGGAAGCGGTTCGCCAGGCGGCTCCGCTCATCGACGATGCGGACCTCGGGGACGAGAAGGCCGAGCTGGCTCTCGGGGACGCCGAGGACCACGAGTTGGCCTGGTTCGCTCCCCAGGAGGTGCCGTTCATGCTCGAACTTATGTGAGTGGCCCCGCCACGCGGCGACGAGTTCGTGAATTCGATTCATTCATCACGGCCCGTGCGCGAGCGCAGCAGTCTCCGGAGCGAGTTCAGCTGTGCTTCGTGGCCTTCCTCGGCGACGAACGTGTCCAGATAGCAGTCCGGATCCTCGGGAGCACCCAGGTGACCGCAGTTCGGCGGGCATTCCTCGGCCGCCGCCGCGAGCTCCTCGAACGAGTCCACGAGATCACTCGCGGTCACGTGTGCCAGTCCGAAGGACCGTATTCCCGGGGTGTCCACGACCCAGCCGCCGAGGCCCTCGGGCAGGGCCATCGCCACCGCCGAGGTCGAGGTGTGCCTGCCCTTGCCGACTTCGCTGACACGCCCGATGGCCCGCTCCGCATCGGGAACCAGGCGATTGACCAGCGTCGATTTTCCCACCCCGGAATGTCCCACCAGTGCGGAGACGCGCCCGTGCAGCGCGGCGTGCAGTTCCGTGGGCTCGGCGTCCAGGCGGGTGGTGATCACCGAGATTCCCAACTCCGCGTAACCGGAGATCCATTCCTCCGGAGCCGCCAGGTCCGCCTTGGTCAGGCACAGCACCGGGGTGAGCCCACCGGCGTAGGCGGCGACCAGGCAGCGGTCGATGAATCCGGAGCGGGGCGGTGGATCCGACAGCGAACTCACGATCACCAGCTGTTCGGCGTTGGCGACCACAACCCGTTCGTACGGATCGGTGTCATCGGCGGTGCGCCGCAGCACGCTGGTTCGTTCCTCGACCCGCACGATTCGGGCGAGCGTGTCCGGCTCGCCGGAGGTGTCACCGACCAGCCAGACGCGATCACCGATCACGATGGGGTTTCGTCCCAGTTCCTTGGCGCGCATGGCAACCACCTGTTGCCGGGGATCACCGTTGACGGCGCACGTCCACCTGCCCCGGTCGACGGCCACCACCATCCCCACGAGCGCGTCGGAGTGGCCGGGACGTCGCTTGCTGCGGGGTCTGCTGTTGCGCCGGTTCGGGCGCACCCGGACATCGGATTCGTCGAGGTCTCGCCACCCCCGCTTGGCCATCACCGCTCCGCTCCCGTCACTGTCGGCCACCCAGCATCTTCGTCCACATCTCGCCGAATCCTGGCAGGGTCTTGCCGGTGGTCGTGATGTCGTCGATCACCGTTCCCGGAACCCGCAGTCCCAGGATCGCTCCCGCCGTGGCCATCCGGTGGTCGGCGTACGAGTGCCACTGACCCCCTCGCATCGGCCGGGGAACGACGGTCAGCCCGTCGGGATGCTCCGAGACCTCCGTGCCCAGGCCGGTCAGTTCCGCTCGCAGCGCCGCCAACCGGTCGGTTTCGTGCCCGCGCAGATGCGCGATCCCCCGCAGCCGCGATTCGCCGTGCGCCAGCGCGGCCAGCGCGGCGACCGTCGGGGTCAGCTCGCCGATCTCGTGCAGGTCCACGTCCACGCCACGGAGTCGTTCCGGGCCGGTGACGGTCAGTCCTCGCTCGTCCAGCCTGGTCCTGGCCCCCATCTCTCGCAGGATCCACCGGATGCCGTCCCCGGCCTGCGTGGTTCGTTCCGGCCAGCCCGGCACGGTGACTTCGCCGCCGGTCACCGCGGCGGCGGCGAGGAACGGGGCGGCGTTGGACAGATCCGGTTCGATCCGCAGCTCCAGCGGTTCGATCCCGCCCGGTGACACCGTCCAGGTGTCGGGTTCCGAGTCGTCCACCTCCACACCCTGCGCACGCAGTATCTCCACCGTCATCGCGATGTGCGGCAGTGACGGCACCGACTCCCCGTCGTGGCGCACGGTCAGGCCACGTTCGTACCGAGCGGCCGAGAGCAGCAGCCCGGAAACGAACTGCGAGGAGGCGGACGCGTCGATGGTGACCGCACCACCCTCCATTCCGCCCGAGCCGTCGATCGTGAACGGTAGGCTGTCGCCGCTCACCCGAGCCCCCAGCGTCCGCAGCGCTCGCAGCACCGTGTCCAGCGGTCGTTCCCGGGCCCGCGGGTCTCCGTCGAAGGTGATCGTGCCCTCGGCCAGACACGCCATTGGCGGCAGGAACCGCATGACGGTCCCGGCCAGCCCGCAGTCGACGGTCGCCGGGCCGTGCGGTTTGTCGGGGGTGATCAGCCACTCGCCCTCGGGTCCGTCCGCGACCTCCACGCCGAGCGTGCGCAGCGCCGCGGCCATCAGTTCGGTGTCCCTGCTGCGCAGCGGTGACCGTAGTGTCGAAGGTCCCGTGGCCAGCGCGGCCAGCACGAGGGCCCGGTTGGTGATCGACTTGGAGCCCGCGACTTCGACGGTGGCGTGCACCGCTTCTCGGGCCGGTGGGGCGGACCAGGGTGCGCTCATGTGTCGATGGTCTCGCACGCCGCGTTCGGCCCGGAAGTTCGGGTGTGCCTTCGCGGGCCCTCAATCAGGTGCGGGTTGCGCGAGCACACGGCGGAACTGGCAGCATAACCGCAACGTGGAAGGTAAGTGTGGGTTCCGGTTTCTCCGGGCCTGCCGCCTCGCGGTGGAGGGAGTGGAGGTGCGAAGCGATGTGCGGTAGATACGCCTCCTCGAAGGCGCCGAGCGAGCTCGCCGCCGAGTTCGATGCCCGCGACGAGACCGGTTCCCTGGCGCCGGAACCCGACTACAACGTCGCTCCGACCAAGCCGGTGTTCAGCATTGTCCAACGGCACCCGCGGGACGCCGAGGGCAGTCCCGATCCGGACCGTTCCGAACGCACCGTGCGGGTGATGCGTTGGGGACTGGTGCCGAAATGGGCCAAGGACCCCTCGGTGGGAAGCCGGATGATCAACGCCCGCTCCGAGACCGTGGCCACCAAACCGGCGTTCCGTGGGGCGGTTCGTTATTACCGCTGCCTGGTGCCTGCCGACGGCTGGTACGAGTGGAAGCGGGACAGCAGCCCCAAGCAGCCCTATTACGTCACCAATTCGGGCGAGTCCAGCCTCGGCATGGCGGGAATCTGGGCCACTTGGCGCGACCCGGCGGAGCCGGAGGCCGAGCCGCTGGTCAGCTGTGCCGTGCTCACCACCGAGGCGGTGGGTGGGCTCGCCGAAGTGCACGAGCGCATGCCGCTGGTGCTCCCGCCTCGGGACTGGGCGGAATGGCTGGACCCGGACAACCAGGACGTGACGGACCTGCTGGTGCCGCCTTCGGCTGAACTGGTGGAGCACCTTCGGATGCGTCCCGTCTCGCGCGCGGTCAACAGTGTGGCCAACAACAGTCCGGGACTGACCGAGCCGGTACCCGAGAAGGACGCGCTGTTCGGATCATGACAAGGGTAGAGGTGGAAACCCCGTACGGCGCCGCCCGTGCCGAACTGCACAGTGCCGCCGAGGGCCGTGCGGCACTGCTGCTGGGCCACGGCGCCGGTGGGGGATTCGAGGCCGAGGATCTGGTCTGCGCGGCACGCACCGCCACCGCCGCGGGGGTGCACGTCGCGCTGGTCGAACAGCCTTACCGGGTGGCGGGACGTCGTGCGCCCGCTCCGGCCCGACAGCTCGACGCCTGCTGGCTGGCCGTGGCCGAGGATCTGGGACAGCGGTGGTTTCCCGAACTGCCGTTGATATTCGGCGGACGTTCCTCCGGGGCGCGGGTTGCCTGCCGCACGGCCGAGGCCGGGGGAGCATCGGCCGTGCTGTGTCTGGCGTTTCCGCTGCGTCCCCCGGGAAAACCGGACAAGGATCGGGGTGACGAGCTTTTCTCGGTCGAGGTCCCGACCCTGGTGGTGCAGGGCGAGAGCGATCCGTTCGGTGAGCCGGAACCGTCCACCAACCGTGAGGTGGTGCTGGTTCCGGGCGACCACTCGTTGCGGGCCGACACGGGAACGGTTTCCCGTGCCGTGGCCGAGTGGCTCGGCAGGATTCTGCGTCTCCTCGACTGATCGAGGTTTTCCGGTCGGGTTTCGTAGCTGGTTGAAGTGGCGGAACCTCTCGCACGGTTCTTCCTGCGGAGAGCCCCGACATCGAGTAGCCACCTACGCCACCTCGGGCCTTCCCCCCCGAGAGCCGCACGCGAGAACCCGCGGCGGTGCCGACCGCGTAAGTGGTCGGAGTGCGGCCTGCAGGAGTGCCGGGGGTCGGCTCTGCGCTGTAACAGGGCGGCGATTTCGTGGGAAATTTACGCCGCCCGGGCTGTCGCACCCTCGTCTCGCCCCGGCGATTTCGTGGGAAATCGACGCTCCGGAATCGACGCCCCGTCGGGGAGGTGCCTCACGCACCGGGCCACGGGCGTGGCATTACTAGTTGCGGCGGGTCAGTGCGAGCGGCGGCTCGGATCGGACCGATGGGTGGAATAGCGCGCCGTCGTCGGCCGTTGCACGGGACGTGTTGACCGAGCAGAGTGGTACGGCCGTCTCCGACGGCCAGCAGCCCAGCTTGAAAGAGTGCGTGTCGTCACGCGGTTCGCGGGATTCCGCGAAGCGTGCACGTGAAGGTACCGGGGTATCCTGGGAGAGTACTCATGTCGGTGAGGGCATGGGGGCGTCACCATCTCCACTTTCGTCTTGGTGGCGGGGAAGGAGCCCGGTGCCTGGTACCAATGGGCAGGCCAGTACTGCCGAGAACGAGCAGCAGGCGGAAACCGGTGAGCAGCAGCAACGGGACGAGGTCACTCGGACGGAGGATCCCGAGGCGACCGAGACGCCCGAACAACGGGTCGCCCGATTCGAGCGTGACGCGATGCCGCTGCTGGACCAGCTCTACGGTGCCGCCCTGCGGATGACGCGCAACGCGGCCGACGCCGAGGATCTCGTACAGGAGACCTACCTCAAGGCGTATTCGGCGTTCAAGTCCTACACCAGGGGGACCAACCTCAAGGCCTGGTTGTACCGCATCCTTACCAACACCTACATCAACGGTTACCGCAAGCGTCAGCGACAGCCCCAGCAGCAGCCCACCGACGAGATCGCCGACTGGCAGTTGGCGCAGGCCGAGAGCCACACCTCCAGCGGACTACGCTCCGCCGAGTTGGAGGCACTCGACAGGCTGCCGGACACCGACGTGAAATACGCGTTGCAACAGCTCGCGGAAGAGTTCCGCATGGTGGTTTACCTGGCGGATGTCGAGGGGTTCGCCTACAAGGAGATCGCCGAGATCATGGAGACCCCGATCGGCACGGTCATGTCCCGGCTGCATCGTGGGCGCAGGCAGCTGCGCGGGATGCTGACCGACGTGGCGCGTGAACGCGGTTTCCTGCGATCCGAAGAGCGGGAGGTGAGTACACCGTGAGCTGCTGTGAAGACCCACGGGCTTCCTGCGAGGACGTACTCGCCGAGGTGTGGCTGTTCCTGGACAACGAGTGTGACCAGGAGCGGCGTGCCGCCCTGCGCAAGCATCTCGATGAGTGCAACTCCTGCCTGGAGCACTACGGAATCGAAGAACACCTCAAGGAGTTGCTGCACCGCAAGTGCGGCGGGGAGCACGCCCCCGCGGAGCTGCACGACAGGCTGCGTAGTTCGATCCGCGAGAACGTGCTGCGTCAGGCCGAGGTGACCGTCGAGGACGGCCCCGAAGGTGCCTCGGTGGAAGTGCGGAGCAGATCGAGCTCCTCGACGGAGTGACTCCGTTGCGCCGTAGCCGCTCTTCGGACAACACGAGAAGCCGGACAACACGAAAAGATGGCCCCGAACCGGTCAGCCGGTTCGGGGCCACTTCGTTGTGGGCCGCGGACGCGGCCTGGTGCCGCGATGGCGCGAGCGAGCCGTATAGTCCGCGAAAAACCCTCACTTGCCGCGCAGCGGACGCTTGCCGTGATTGGCGTTGTTCTTGCGCGCGGCCTTCTTCTTGCGGGCCCGCTTGGCCATTGGGTACTCCTAATCCGACTCGAATTCGACCCCCCACAGTCTGACATGCGAGGTGACCTGGTGTTCGTGGGCGGTTGCCCACGTGGTTTCCTGGTGGTCGAGCGTCAGCCGGACGGGCTCCAGAAGGGAAGCGGTAGCTGGTGGCACACGAAATACGCGCCGAGATGGTTGCCAACGTCATGACCGTCGACGTGACCCCGGGCGATCAGGTCGGCAACGGGGACTCGGTGCTCGTGCTGGAGTCGATGAAAATGGAGATCCCGGTGCTCACCGAGCGCCCGGGGCGGGTGGACGAGATCGCCGTCAACCCGGGCGACGTGGTCCGGGAAGGCGACCTGCTGGCCGTGATCGAACACCCGAACTGATCGGGATTTCCCGTTTACCCGCCACCAGTGCGCTGTGAGGTCCTGCCGCGACCGCCGGTGTGTGGGTGCCGTCGAGTCGTGGTTCGTCCGCAGGCGGTCGAAAGGGCTGATCGTGTCTACTCTCAGTGATCTGTTGGCCGAGCACACCGGTCTGCCGGGAACGGTGGCCGACCATCTGCAGCTCGTGGTCGCGGAGTGGCAGCTGCTCTCCGACCTGTCCTTCGCCGATTTCCTGCTGTGGGTGCCCGTCGGGCAGGACGATCCGGGCGACAACCGGTTCCTCTGCGTGGCGCAGGCACGCCCCACGACGGCGCCGACGGCCCATTCGGAGGACCTGGTGGGCACGGCGGTGACCCCCCACGATCACCCGCAGCTGCAGCGGGCCGTGCGGGAGAAACGCATCTGTCGGGAAGAGGACCCCCGGTGGCACATGGGGGTCCCCGTGCGGCGCGAGACCATCCCGGTTCGGCTGGACGACTCGGTGGTCGCGGTGTTGAGTCGGGACACCAACCTCGCGGTGCCTCGGGTTCCCAGTCCGCTGGAGATCTCGTATCTCGGCAGTGCCGCCGATCTCTGCCAGATGATCGCCGACGGTAGCTTTCCCACCGCCGAACCCTCCCCGGACGTGCACACCAGTCCCCGGGTGGGGGACGGTCTGATCCGGCTGGACAGTGCCGGGACGGTGGTGTTCGCCAGTCCCAACGCACTCTCGGCGTATCACCGAATGGGCCACGCCGCGGATCTCGTGGGCGGCCCGCTGGCGTCGTTGACGCGTTCGCTGTTGTCCGACCCCTTCGACGCCGACGAGGTGTCCCAACGCATCTGTCAGGCGTTGGACGGTCAACCGGGGATGCGGATCGAGGCCGAGGCCAAGGGAGCCACGGTGTTGTTCCGTGCGTTGCCGCTGCAGCCGCGTGGTCAGGATGCCGGGGCGCTGGTGCTGGTTCGGGACGTCACCGAGGTCAAACGTCGGGACCGGGCGCTGCTGTCCAAGGACGCCACGATCCGCGAGATCCATCACCGGGTCAAGAACAACCTGCAGACCGTGGCGGCGTTGCTGCGGTTGCAGTCCCGGCGGACCGGCAACAACACGGCGAGGCAGGCGCTGGACGAGTCGGTGCGGCGGGTGACCTCCATCGCGCTGGTGCACGAGACGTTGTCGATGTCGGTCGACGAGCGAGTGGATCTCGACGACGTCGTCGACCGGGTCATCCCGATGATGAGTGATCTCGCGAGTGCGGGCGGTGGTGTGACCGTACGCAGGCAGGGACGTTTCGGTGAGGTCGCGGCGGAGCTGGCGACTCCGCTGGTGATGGTTCTTACCGAGTTGGTTCAGAATGCCCTGGAACACGCCTTCGCCGAGGGCGAGGGTGGTGAGGTCGTGGTACAGGCGGAGCGTTCGGCGCGCTGGCTGGACGCGGTGATCTCCGACGACGGTCAGGGCCTGCCGAAGGATTTCTCCCTCGAGCACGCCGAACGTCTCGGCCTGCAGATCGTGCGGACCCTCGTCGAGTCGGAACTCCGTGGGTCGTTGAGTTTGCGCGGGCGTGATCAGCGGGGTACCGAGGCGGTGCTGCGAGTCCCGTTGAAATACCGTCGCTGAGTCGCTGCCGCTGGGTGCGTCGATAGCAGGTGCACACGGGGGAGTGTGCTCCGATCGATCCTGTCGGCCCCCCTGTGGAACGCGATGATCGCGTTCGCGACCGACATCGACGCGGATCGATCGATGGTGTTGTGCGGTTGGTGTGGTTTTCCGGCCGTCGCGTGCCCGATCGCTCTCGCGCGTCCGACTACCAAGTCCCCGGGACTCCGCACGGGTCTCGCCCGTCTCCGCTCACGGAGTTCCTGCCGGGACGGCTCCGTCGAGCGCTCAGGCGTTGGTGGTGCGAGTGCGGGTCCGCGCGTTGCGACGCTTGAGTGCGCGACGCTCGTCCTCGCTCATACCGCCCCATACACCTGCGTCCTGTCCGGTCTCGAGGGCCCACGCGAGGCACTCGGAGGTGACGGGGCAACGACGGCAAACAGCCTTGGCCTCGGCGATTTGCAGCAGGGCAGGACCGCTGTTCCCGACGGGGAAGAACAGCTCGGGGTCCTCGTCACGGCAAACCGCACGGTCGCGCCAGTCCATCGTTTTGCTCCTAGCTAGGCACGCCAATGCGCGCCGATCGTTGTTCCGGGGTGTTTGTGAATGCTTTCACGGAGTCCGTGCGCTTGTGAATACTTTCACGAACTCGCGTAATGTCAAGGGGACGATCACTACCGAGTGAGTGAGCTCACCCGGAAGATCGACAGATCTTGACCTGGGGGTTGGGTGACCACCGGAGGCGGTGCGGCCGACCCTGTGTGGTGTTTCCGTTGCGGCAAGTTATCCAACGACGCACAGAGCGTTCGGAACCGACACGAAATCGATCACCGAAAGCTCGCCGAAGGAGTCGCCGTCGACCTGTACTCGCAACGGCCGCTCACAGGTTACTCGCAACCGGCTGATGTTCGCACGCCTAAAAAGGGATTTTCCTTGTGGTTTAGCTCTATCGCTGAGCATTTGCGCTACATGTCGTAACACGGAGTGAGGAAGCATGCTGCCGAGTGCGAAGACGCCGATACCCGTTTCGAAGGTGGTCTCGGGGTTGGTGTGCACCGGTCGGCGGCCCAGATAGGTCCACGGATCCGCGTTGGAAATCATGGCCGCGTGTAACGCGGTCACCTGAGGCTCGTCGTCGACTTGCACGGTGAGTAATGGTTTACGTCGGGCGTCGGCCAGATAACAACGGGTCGCGGCGCCGGTGTACAACCACGGCGTCACTCGCCGTCCCTTACCTCGGCGGCGTTCCACCTCGGCGACCACGTCCGCGTCGAGCCCGACCCCGGCGTTGAAGGTGAACCACCGGTCGTCCACCTTGCCGAGTCCGATCCAGCGAGTGCGCTGCTCGTTCAGGGCCCGCAGCAGCTCGTGGGTCGCTTCCAGCGGATCCCGGGGTACTTCGAGTGCGCCCGCGAAGACGTTGGCCAGTCCACCGGGAATGACCGACAGGCAGGGACGTCGGGGGGCTGTGGTCACTTCCGTGCGCAGCATTCCGTTGACGACCTCGTTGACGGTGCCGTCGCCCCCGTGCACCACGATCAGGTCTGCCCCTTCGAGGGTGGCGCGTGCGGCGGCGTCGGCGGCATGGCCGCGGTAACGGGTTTGCACCACCTCGAGTTTGACCTCGCTGGCGAGTGCGTGGGCCAGCACGTCCCTACCCGCGGCACTGGTCGAGGTCGCCTCCGGATTGACTACGAGAACAGCGCGCACACTCGAAGCCTAGCTGTAGTTCCCCCGAGGTTTCGGGTGGTGCCGCCCGCATCGCGGAGCTCTCCGGCGCTTCCGGTGGAACGGGGTCTCGAACGGGCTCGGCGCCGCCGTGTCGGGATCGTGTCGTCGACACGGGTGAGTGGTCTATTCTCGAAAGAGAGTACTCAGAGGTTCGCACTCCGGGAATCGCCCGAGCACGTGCCCGCGGCGGAGAGTTCCGCCCGCGAACGGCTGTCCGGGGAGAACTCCGTCCCCGGTGCCCGGAACGACGGTGTTGTCCGGCACGACAGCCTGCGCCGGACCGGGATTTCTCTCCGAGCCCTGTTGCGTCACCGTTGATACATCACCCAGGAAAGAGGCATTCGTGTCGGCAGCGACAGCCCCCCGCACCGTGCGCCTGGCCGGGTTGGTGACCGTGTTGCAGGCGGTTGCCGGGATCATGTTCGTCGTGGCCCTGCTGGTTCGGGCGAGCCAGGCCGATCTCGGTTCGGTGGGATCGCTCACCCGCAGTTCCACCTATGGCGAAGCCGGTTATTTTGGCCTCATCTCCCTCGGCGTGCTCCTCGCGGGCATCGGACTATTGCGGAGCAGACACTGGGCCCGCACACCGGTGCTGTTGCTGCAACTGTTGTTGCTCGGTGTCTCCTGGTACGCGATGGGCCCCTCGGACAGTCCGTTGGTGGCCTTCGGGTTCGCCGTGCCCGCCGTTCTGGTGCTGTGGTGCCTGTTCAACCGTGCGGGGAGGGAGTGGTGGTTGCGCTCCAGTGCCGCCCCCGACGCCGAGCACCACGAGAACCGTTCCGGTTGATCGAAGTTTCCCGGGGCGGGGTATCGGGTTGCTCGCTCGATGGCCCGTGATGGTCGCGTGCGGCGTCAGCGACGCTGGTTCGAGCCGCCTTCGCCGCGGTTCTCCGAAGGGATGCTGCGCGGATTGGCCGCTGCCCAGCTCTCGGCCAGCCGTGCCAGGGCGCCGGGCTTGTCCCAGTCCGATGGGTTGACCGGGATGGCCGCTATCCAGTTCTCACGGTCCCTCGCGGGGTCCTCGTTGGGTCTGTCCGCGATCGTGAAGTGCTTCGGTCGAGTGACTTCGATGAACGGGTTGCCCTCCACGACGTAACCGCGTTTGACCGCGATTTCCCGGTCGCCCTGGGCCCAGCGGAACGTGAGCCCGTGGTTGAAGTATCGGCTGATCGGGCGAGTGGGCATGGTGACACCTCGTGCTGGTGTGGTGCGTCTCGGTTTCGCAGATTACCGTGTTTTCGCCCGTGGTAAATCCGTCAACCGTGGGCTGTTCGGTCGAGTGCCTCCTCGGTCAAGCGGAAGACGGTCCACTCGTCCATCGGAATCGCGCCCAGTGACTCGTAGAAACCGATCGCCTGCTCGTTCCAGTTCAGCACCCACCATTCCAGCCGGGCGTATCCGTGTTCGACGCATTCCCGCGCCAGTTCCGCCAGCAGTGCCCGCCCCAGACCGTGCCGTCGATACGCCGGCGCCACGTAGAGGTCCTCGAGGTAGATGCCGTGTGTCCCTCGCCAGGTGGAGAAGTTGAGAAACCACAGCGCGAATCCCACGACTCGCCCCTCGGACTCGGCAACGTGCCCGTACAGGGCAGGGGAGGGGCCGAACAAGGCTCGCCGCAGTTGCTCCGTGGTGAGTTCACACTGTTCGGGAGCTTTCTCGTACTCGGCGAGCTCGTGCACCAGTCGCACCACGGCGGGGAGGTCGGCCTCGGTGACCCGGCGTACTCCGTCGTTCCCGGTGTTGTTCCCGGTGTGGTTGTTCCCAGCGTTATCCAACACCTGTTCAGGTTAACCGAGTCGTGTTTCACGTGATCATCTTCTCGGTTCCGGGGTGCTCTCGTGGGCGTCCACCCCGAAAGCGATCACGCGGGCAGTTCCAGCGCCATGAGCACGTCGTCAACGAACCGGTCCCCGATGCGGAACTCGTTGCGCAGCCTGCCCTCGATTTCGTAACCCGCGGCGCGGTACAACCGCATCGCCCGCTCATTGGTGCCCAACACGCGCAGCGTGATGCGAGTGGCGCCGCGCCAGAGCGCTTCGGCGCGCACGGCACCCAACATCATCCGTCCGATACCCCGCCCCCGGTGATCCGGCAGTACCGAGAAACCGTGGAGCTGTTGCACATGAGCGGTGGCGTCCGCGAGACGGGATACGAGCCAGCCAGCGGGACGAGTTTCGAGAATCCCACCACGAGGCCGCTCTCATCGGCGACCAGCACGTGCCCCGCCTCGATGTGCCCGTCGAAGAGTGACCCCCCGGAGGGGCGCGGTGGTGCCGGGCTCGTTTCGGGGGTCCACGCTTCCCGCTGGATCCACAGTAGACGTCGCTCCTCATCGGGTACCGCTTTGCGAATCCGCACACTCATACCGGTTTCCGTTTTCGGGGTCGCGGCCGAATCGAAAGTGAGCCTGGCAGCGTACCCAGCGGTGCGCAATGCGTTTTCCGTAGTGCGACCGGAGCCGAGGTGTGGCGGATTCGGTCGTGCTGATGGGCCCCGCCGCGGGGAAGCGACACGTAAGTGGAGTCTCAAGCCACACCGATGTTCAGCCGGGCGAGCAGCTCCTGGTCCCACCCGATGAAGCCGCGCACGATGAGGCTTCCGTCGTCGTGCGGAACGACGTTGTGAACCTCCATGCTGGCCGCCCCCATGAACGGTTTCAGCGCTCCTCCGAAGAAGCCGAGCTCGCAGATCGTGACGAACACCTGGCTGTTGGAGTTGACCGGTAATCCGGTGACTCGCCGTTCATAGCCCTGCTTGTCCTGAATATTTACGAAAAACCTCCGCGTGTGTCGGGTGCCGATCTCCTCCTCCGCCGCGCTCTCGGCGGCGACGTCGAGGCGTTCACCGACGTGCTGCGATGGTTGTTCGGTGTAGGTGTCGTGAATCGTCATGATGTCCTCCGGGGCACCGAGTTCCGATGTTTCGGTTTGCTCGCTCATCCGGGATGACACCTCCACGTTTGCGGCCGGGCGTGCCCGTGCCTAGGGTCTTCAGCCCTCGGTGGCCCGGTTTCGTGTCCGTGTACGACGGTCGTCCGCCGGTCCGTCCGGCACTGCTTCGCCCCGAGGCTCGGAGTGGTGCGTTCGGGAAGCCGCGGAAAGGACGAAGGAGGACCGGGAACGAGGAGTGCGGTCTTCGTGGCCGAGTGCGCGGCGACCGTGGCTCGACGGTTGTAGAAAACGACGTCGACAGGCCGAAGCGTGCTCCGGCCTGTCGACGTCGGGTGCGGACCTACGGTGCGTGCGGCCTGTTCACTGTCCTGGTCAGGAGCGCTCTTCGTCACTCCGCCCGGTTTCTTCGTGGGGGTCCTGTGCCGTAGCGGCGAGGCGGTAGTCGATTCGGACGTCCCTGTAGGTGGTCTGTGGTTCAACCGGTTCGGGGAAGTTCGTGCGTTCGGAGACGGACTCGTGCTCGGACGTGCCGTGGAACCGAATCCTGACCGAGGGTTTCTCGTGAAATCGCAGTTCATCGGCTCGGAGCGTGCTGGAGAAACCGAGGTCGCTCTCACCCGAGTCGCTCACGACGGCCGGTTGCGTCGGTGGGACGTCGCCGGACGTGGCCGTTCTCGCGGACGTCTCCGGGTTTCCGAGCGGCCGGATTCCCCACTGCTGCGGGGCCGTCCGGCCGAAGGCCGTTCCCGCCTCGGAGCGTCATCACGCTCCTCCGCGGACTCAGTGGGCTCCTCCGTGTCCTCCCGTCCGGAGGCGCTCCCGGTTTCCTGGTTCTCCTTGCCGCCCCTTTCGTCGGGTGCCTCCTCGTCGGGTGCCTCCGCCGGCGCGGCCTCCGCCGAGTTGTCGCCTGCCCCCGCTGCCGTCCCCGTTACACCCTGCGCTGCGCCGGTGGCAGTGTCCGCCACGTTCGAGACCGCCTCGCCCGCTTCACCGCCGATCCCCCGCACTGTCTGTCCCGTACCCCGTCCCAGCTCGTCGACGGCACCTCCGGCGCCGCTGCCGACCTGCCGGACAGCCTGGCCTGCTCCTGCGCCGGTCTGCTCGACCGCCTCTCCGGCGCCGCTGCCGACCTGCCGGACAGCCTGGCCTGCTCCTGCGCCGGTCTGCTCGACCGCTTCTCCGGCGCCGCTGCCGAGTTCGGCTGCCGCCTGTCCCACGCCTTGCACGGCCGGCTCGACGCTGCGGACGACCTGCTCGAGAATCTGTGGGTTGCGATCGATGGAGGTCAGTACGCGGTCGAGAATGCGGGCGACGGTGCCGAGCCGAACCTTGAGCAGGGCCTCCGCCTTGACGCCGGTGATGTCGAGCGAGACCCGTCCGAGGTCGACGTCGGCCCCCACATTGAGCTTGACGAGATCGAGTACCTCGGCCTGCAGGGACACGTGAGCGCGTAGATTCTCGACCTCCAGGTTGATCTCGTCGACCGAGAGGTTCGGCACGTCGAGGAGGACGTCGGGCTCCTGCTGGGCCGTCTCGTCCGAGTTCGTTTCAGGGGCTGCTTCCGATTCGGGGACGTACTCCACATCGTTCTGGTCGTCGGCCTCCGCTGAAGCCATGCGAGCACCTCCTTCCCGCTTCCTGTCTCAAGGGCCCCACCGCTGCCGCCGCGTACCGGGCTGTTCCGAATCCCGAGAGCGGCAGAGGGAGTTTGTCTGCCGTACCTTCGATAGTGCCGAGACCGAACAAAATATGCGAGCCGAATGATGCCGTAATTGCGGAGTCTCTCCGGTTCGGTGTAGATTTTTTCGGTTCGCTTTTCGTGATCACGGCAATCGATCTCTGTGAATATTTTTGTCGTCCGGTATGCGAAGTTTCGCGAATGGTGACCAATGTGGATCAAAGAGGCGTGTGTGTTGATTTTTGCTCGAGAGGACGAGGCGAGGTTGTGCAGGTACTGTGGGGTGCGAGGGCTCGGCTCGGGGGTTGGGCGGCACGTTCGGGCGAACGTAGGAATCATTTCGGGCCCACGTGTTCCCTCGGGTTGGTTTTTCAGTAGGAGGTCGAATCATGAAAATGGGACCTCGGGTCGCTGCCGCGGTGGCGATCGGTTATGTTCTCGGGCGCACCCGACGGATGAAGTTCGCGATCATGGTCGGCAGTGTCCTGGCGGGACGCAAGCTGAAAACGGACCCGAAACAGCTGTTGCAGAAAGCGGGCGCCCTGGCAGCCTCCTCGCCGGAACTGAACAAGCTCAGCGAGACCGTACGCGGTCGTCTGATGGAGGCGGCGAAGGAAGCCGCGACAGCGACGGCAAGCAACAAGATCGACGCGCTCGGCGAGAGTCTGATCGAGCGAGCCGAACAGGTGCGAAATCCCTCCTCCGAGCATGAGGCTTCGTCCGAAACCGCTGCGGAGGAAGAGCAGAGCTCAGCCGGACAGGCGAACGGTGCCCAACGGGAAGAACGAGATAGTCGGAAAGATCGTTCTCCGGAGCACGACGAGAAGACGGGGGAAGACGAATCCGCCACGGATTCCGGCAGTGGCGAACAGAAGGCTCCGAGACGTCGGCCCACGCAGCAGCGTAGTGAGAGTCAGGAATCCGGCGCCGCACGAGGGCGTTCGAGCGGCAAGAGCGGCGCCGCTGGGAGGAGCTCGAGCCGAAGCGAACCGCGGGGGACTCCCAGAACCCGGGAGACGCCCTCCTCGCCCCGTCGGAAGCGAGGTGATGGGGATGGCTGAAAGCAATTCGGATAACAGGCCGGGGCAGGGGCTGGTCGATGAACTTCCCACGGGGCAGCTCCAAAAGGCCGCGCAGAAGTTGGTGCAGGCCTTGATCGCGCGGGCGGTCGGTTCGGTAAGCGGCAGGGTCGAGAACCTGACTGAGCGACTCGGCGCTGTCGCCGAAGGCGGCGGTTCCGGCCTGGTGAGCGCCATCACGGGCAGGGAGAAGCAGCACGGTGACCGAGAAAGCTCCGGTGGTCTCACCCGCTTGACCTCCCGATTGAGCAGTGGTGCGACCGCACTGAGCAGTGGTGCGGCCACCGCGGCGAAGACGGTCGGGCAGGCCGTCGGCGCGGGAGGCAGTGGCGAAGCAAGCGGTGGGAACGGTGGTGACGGCAGCAGTGGGGGAGGTTCGAAAGCCGTCAACATCATCGAGGAGTTCGACGTCGGATTGCCGCTGCGGGACGCCTACAACCAGTGGACCGAGTTGCAGGACTTCCCGACGTTCACCCGCAAGGTGGAAAACGTTGACCAGGAGTCCGACGAGAAGGTCAACTGGAGAGCGAGGATCATGTGGTCCCACCGCAGTTGGGAGTCCACGATCATCGAGCAGATTCCCGACAGCAGGATCGTGTGGCGCTCCACCGGCACCAAGGGCTCCGTGGACGGCTCCGTCACGTTCCACGACCTGGCGCCCACTCTGACGAGGATTCTGCTCGTACTCGAGTACTACCCCGAGGGATTTCTGGAGAAGACGGGAAATCTCTGGCGCGCGCAGGGGCGACGCGTGCGAGCGGACTTCAAGCAGATCAAGCGCCACATGATGACCAGCACGATTCTGGAGCAGGACGAGATCGAGGGATGGCGCGGCGAGATCCGCGACTCGGAGGTCGTCCGGACTCACGAGGAGGGGCTCCAGCAGGAGCAGGAGGAAGAGCAGAACGGCGAAGAAGAGTACTACGACGAAGAGCCCGCTGCGGACGGGTGACATGAGGAGAGTACTCGCGCGTGACGCGTGCGAGCGGAGCCGCGCACCGAGCGGAGGATTCCGCTCGCTCTCACGGTCGCACCGGTTGCCGGCGAGCCGACCGACGAGAGAGACCGACCGGCGGAAGAAACCGACCGACGAAAAACGCTGACCGACGGCGAAACCGTCGGTCAGCGTCTTGTTCGGACCTAGAGGGCGTTCAGCCCTTCTTGGTCTCCCAGAAGATCTTGTCGATCTCGGCGATGTAGTCCAGCAGCTCCTGGCCCGTGGCCGGGTCCATCGAACCCTTGGTGCCTGCCGCACCGGCGGCCTTGGTGGCCTTGTTCACCAGTTCGTGCAGCTGCGGGTACTTCTCGAAGTGCGGAGGCTTGAAGTAGTCGGTCCACAGTACCCACAGGTGGTGCTTGACCAGCTCCGAGCGCTGCTCGGCGATGTTGATCGCGCGAGTGCGGAACTCGGGGTCCTCGTTGTTCTGGTACTTCTCCTGGATGGCCTTGACGGACTCGGCCTCGATCCGTGCCTGCGCCGGGTCGTACACGCCGCACGGCAGGTCGCAGTGGGCGGTTGCTTCCAGACGCGGGCCGAGAAGCCGCGACAGGAGTCGCATACTTCCTCCCTGAAAGTGACAGTGAATGCTCCGACGGGGCCGACCCTACTCCGTTACGATCGTTGTTGTCTTACGGAGGTAGGTGTGTGTTCGCTCGGTCGGCTGCGCTGGCGCAGGCTGCGTGTGCGGGGCCCCTCGATGGCTCCCACCCTGCGGGACGGGGATATCGTGCTGCTGCGATTGCGCACCGAGCCGAGGCCCGGCGACGTCGTGCTCGTCAGGTGGCCGTCCAGGCCGGACCAGCTCTCGGTGAAGCGGGCGGTGTGCCGTGCCGAAGGGGGTTGGCACGTCAGCGGGGACCACGCCGCGGCCTCCACCGATTCCCGCCAGCTCGGCCCCGCCGATGTGCTGGGGGTGCTGCGCTGGCGGCTGGTGCCGCGCCCCGGTCGGATACGTTGAGTAGTTACCCGTTGGGGGTTCTCCGGCGCGGTTCGGCCGTGGGAACCCCGCATTCGCAGTAGAAACGAGTCTGACTTGTGTCCGTGCTGGTCACGATTCGTGTCCGAACCTTCGGCGGTGGCGCGGCGCTCGTCCTTCGGTCTGTCATTCGGAGGAGCGCAGCCGTTCATAGTGCGCCAGACAGTCCTCGTGGCGCGGCAGGATGCCCGCCTCGCTCGCCTCGGCCAGCGAGGGAGCGGAGCGATCCTTTTCGGACAACACCGGCTCCGCGTCGAGCTCGTTCCACGGTAGCCCGAGCTCGGGGTCGAGCGGGTCGACCGCGTGTTCGGCCGGAGGGTTGTACGGCGTCGAACAGAGATAGATCATCACCGTGTCATCGCTCAGCGCCGCGAAGGCGTGCCCGAGGCCCTCGGCCAGGTACAGCCCGTTGTAGTTCCGTGAGTCCAGCCGCACGGCCTCCCACTGCCCGAAGGTGGGGGAGCCGAGCCGCACGTCGACCACCACGTCGAGCAGGCTCCCCTGTGGGCAGTAGACGTACTTGGCCTGTCCTGGTGGAACGTCGGCGAAGTGCACACCGCGCACCACGTTGCGGTGGGACACGCTGTTGTTGAGCTGTGCCAGGGGCAGTCGGTGTCCGATCGCCTCGGTGAACGCCTCCTGCTGGAAGGGGGCCACGAACAGGCCCCGGTGATCGGGGAAGGCCGGAGGGGTGAATTCCACGGCACCGCTGATGCCCAGTCGACGCATGTCCACACCGGCAGCCTATTACCGGTGTTCTCCGGTTCTGTCGAGGGGAAAGTAGCGGCGGGAAGGCATCGGTGGGAAGGCGGCGAGGGGAGTTTCTCCCCCGCACGGAGGATCACCGGAACGAGTGTTGACAATTTGTTGAAGATGCTGGTGTGGTGTGACCCTAGTCGCAGACAGCCCCGGGGGTGGCTGACATACTCGGCGAACCGCAGCGTCCGCCGAGCTGCTGCCCGGACCTGGGCAGTCGGTCTCGGTCGCCCCTAGACGCCTCGCCGAGTGGCACCAGTCCACACGGCGTGCGACGTCGCCCATCTGCCACTCGGGAGTCGATCCCGGTGGCCAGGTCAAGGCAACAGGAGGACGCCGTGACCACCGTTAGTGATCATCAGAACACGTCCGATTCCGCGTCCGCGCAGCCAACGCCGAACGCGGAGTTGACCCACGAGGAGATATTCGGAGCGCACGAGGGTGGGAAGCTGGCCGTCGCCCCCACCGCGGCGCTGACGAGCCCGCGCGATCTGTCCATCGCCTACACACCGGGTGTGGCCAAGGTCAGTCGTGCGATCAACGCGGACCAGACGCTGACTTCCCGCTACACCTGGACCAGTGGACTGGTGGCGGTTGTCAGTGACGGCACCGCCGTTCTGGGGCTCGGTGACATCGGTCCCCGAGCTTCGCTGCCGGTCATGGAAGGCAAGGCGGCGCTGTTCAAGAATTTCGCCGGCCTGGACTCCATCCCCTTGGTGCTGGACACCACCGACAACGACGAGATCGTGGAAACCCTGGTCCGGCTGCGTCCCTCGTTCGGCGCGGTCAATCTGGAGGACGTGGCCGCGCCGCGGTGTTTCGATCTCGAACGCAGGCTGGTCGAGGCCCTGGACTGCCCGGTCATGCACGACGACCAGCACGGGACGGCGGTCGTGACCCTCGCCGCGTTGCGCAATGCCTGCCGACTCTCGGGACGCGAATTCGGTTCGCTGCGCGTGGTGATCTCCGGTGCGGGGGCCGCGGGAGTGGCCTGTGCCGAGATCCTGGAGGCTGCCGGGGTCGGCGAGGTCGTGGTGGCGGACTCACGAGGCGTGATCCACTCCGGCAGGGACAACCTGACCCCGATCAAGGCCGAACTGGCCGAGCGTACGAACCCCCGGCACGTCACCGGCGGACTGCCCGAGGCCCTGCGCGGGGCCGATGTACTCATCGGTGTCTCCGCGGGCACTATTCCGGCCGAGCTGGTGGAGACGATGGCCGATGACGCCGTCGTGTTCGCGTTGTCCAATCCGGATCCCGAGATTCATCCGGAGGTCGCGGCCAGGCACGCGAGCGTGGTCGCCACCGGCCGTAGCGACTTCCCGAACCAGATCAACAACGTGCTGGCGTTCCCCGGGATCTTCAAGGGGGCGCTCCACGCCGGTTCCCGGATGATCAGTGACCGGATGAAGGTCGCCGCCGCCGAGGCCATCGCCGCCGTCGCCTCGGAGGAACTGGCCGCCGACTACATCGTGCCCAGTCCGCTGGATCCCAGGGTCGCGCCGGAGGTCGCCGACGCGGTTGCCGAGGCCGCCAGGCAGGACGGGGTGGCCACGGCCTGAAGGGCGGATTCGATCCCGGAATCCCCGAGGTCACGTCTTCCGTACGCCTCACTCGGGGTGGAGCAGGGGAGGGTGCATCCGGCCGCGCCGCCCGGGCGCGGAACCGGAACCGTACGGGAAAGCGGGGCCGGTCGAGACAGGCTCTGTCGTCGACCGGCCCCGAGTCGTTTCACCACGGCCCGGTTGGCGACGCGTCGTGAGTCCGGGTGGCTCGGCGGCATCCCGGCGACAACCCGACCCGTGGTTGTCTCCGGCTCCGAACATCACTGTGTGATTTGCTCGAGAACGCGTCACGTTGTCGACAGGTGAACGTCCCAGCTTGAGAGAAGTCAGCCTTAGTGGTGACGTAGCGGCCTGGCTTTTCACCCGAATGCCGGTATGGTTGGAATTGCCAGCTGTGGCCCATGCCACTATTGGTTAGTCAGCCGGTTGCGGGGCGTACGCGAACGCAGTGGCGATGCGGAGGTTGGTGCGTGACCGAACGCAGCAGACAGGACCGGCGAGCGGGACGCGGGAAACCACATCCCCCGGAGAGGTATCAGCCGGTCGGTTCCGGTGCGGCCGCCGATCTCGACGCACCGGCGGAACCGTTGCCCGATGCGCCCGCACTGTTGAGCAGCCCGTCCGGCACGATCATCCGCGCTACCGACCGGGCCGCCAAACTGCTGGGGGTGAGCTCCGGTGGTGCGCTGCCGGGGCGCTCCCTGAACGAGTTGTTGACCGTCGAGGGGGAGTTCGTCAAGCCGAGCGAGCGTGCCGAGGATGTCTGGTTCCGCGTCCTGAGCTGGCCGAATCGCGGAAACCCGAAGTTGACGGTCACCCTGCTCGTCGACGTCTCCGATCTGATGACCCCCAGCGCGCGGACGCTGGCCAACGAACGCCGCAAGTTGCAGAACGCGCAGCGCGTGGCCAGCTTGGGCACCTGGGAGGGGAATCCGCACACCAACACGCTCCGGCTGTCCGAAACGCTGCTGGAGATCACCGGTACCCCGCCCGGTACCGAGACCACCTACGAGTACTACCTCGATCACATTCATCCGGAGGACAGCCCGCGGGTCGATCGCTGTTGGCAGGAGTTGATCGACAACCACGTTCCTCTCGAGATCGAGTACCGCTATATTCGCCCGGACGGGGAGATGCGGATCCTGCTCTCCCACGGAGCGGTGATAACCGACGTCGCCGACCGTCCGCTGTTGGTCGGCACCGCCCAGGACGTGACCGAGCAGCGTACCGCCGTCACCCGCATGGAACGCTCCAGCCAGCGATTCGCCGACCTGGTCAGCGTCGTGCCGGTCGGCATCGGATTGTTCGACGAGACCGAGCGGTTGATCGACGCCAACGACGCGATGTGCGACCTGCTCGGTTACCGGTTGCAGGAGCTGCTGGGCAACACGGTCAGCGGGATAACGCACCCCGACGACCCAGGGGGCGGTCTCGGTGGAACCGAGCTGCGGCACGCCTCGAACGGTCGGCGTGGCGAACCGCTGCAGCGGATGCTGGCCCGCTCCGACGGTCGGCCGGTTTACTGCGAGCTGCACAGCTCGTTGTCGGTGCGCGACGACGGAACGAAGTCCTGGCTGGTGGTTTTCCAGGACGTCACCGAACGTCGCCGCAACGCCGAGGCTCTGCGGTTTCAGGCCACCCACGATGAGCTGACCGGGCTGCCCAACCGGGCCGCGGTCAAGGAAATGCTGGGCAACATGCTCGCGGAGGGCGACCCCGACCGTATCGCTGTGTTGTTCTGCGACATCGACAACTTCAAGCGGATCAACGACTCGCTCGGCCACGACGCCGGGGACGACATGCTCGTGGCACTGGCCCGGCGGCTGGAGGGAGGGCTGCCCGACGGCTGTGTCGCCGCTCGTATTTCCGGTGACGAGTTCGTGGTCATCTGTGCCGACGTCCACGAGGTGGGGGGTACCGACTCGCTGGCCACCAGGGTGTCCGGGCTGTTACGGACCGCCGTTCCGGTACGTGGCCAGTTGGTTCGGGTGTCGGCCTCCATCGGTGCCTCCGTGCCGGACGAGACCAACGACGGGGCCGATCTCCTCCGTTTCGCCGACGCCGCCATGTTCGAGGCCAAGCAGGGTGGCCCCGGCAGGGTCTCGTTGGCCGGGCCGTCGCTGATGGCTTCGGCGGAGAGCCAGCTCCACCTGGAGGGCCAGCTGCGGGAGGCACTGCACCACGATCAGCTGACGCTGTACTACCAGCCGGTGGTGGATCAAGACGGGGGCATCGTCAGTGCCGAGGCGCTGCTGCGGTGGCCGCACCAGGAACGTGGCCTGCTTTCCCCCGGGACCTTCCTCCCGGTCGCCGAGCAGGGTGGGTTGATGCGCGACATAGACCGCTGGGTGCTGCGCACCTCGCTGCGCGAAGCGGCGGAATGGCCCGGATCCGGCACGACAGCCGTGTCGGTGGCGGTGAACCTGTCCGGGATGGTTCCCGGCGATCATGATTTCGTCGACTACGTCATCGACTGCGTGAACCAGGCGGATATCTCCTGGGACAGAGTGGTGCTGGAACTGGTGGAGAGTTCCCTGGTCGATCTGCCCTCGCACGCTCGGGCGGCCATGACGGAACTGGTCGAGCGGGGTGCCAGGTTCGCCGTGGACGATTTCGGCACCGGCTTCTCGTCGCTGGCGCGGCTCAAGGAACTACCCGCGCAGATCATCAAGGTCGACCGCCGGTTCGTGGCCGACATCCACTCCGACAACAGCGATTTCGCGGTGGCCAAGGCAGTCGTGGACATGGCCAACGCCATGGGGCGTTCCTGCATCGCCGAGGGGGTCGAGAACGCGCAGCAGTTCGACACCCTGCTCGGAGCGGGGGTGGCCAAACATCAGGGCTGGTTCTTCTCGCCGCCGGTTCCCGCCAGCGAGTTCCACGCCATGCTCGCCGGAGGTTCCCTCATCGCCGCACGCGGTCCGAATTAGTGGATTCCACAGCTTGGTGCTCGTGGGTAGCCGCTTGGCGGAACCTCTCGCACGGCTCTCGCTGCGGGGGCCCCGACATCGGGTAGCGACCTACACCACGTCGGGGCCGTCCTCGCGAGAGCCGCACGGGAGAACCCGCGGCGGTGCCGAGGGCGTCAATTTCGTGGGAAATTGACGGGGTTCGGGCCGCGCCGCCGCACCGGCGCGGCGATTTCGCGAGAAATTGACACCGCCCCGGAACTGACGCGGCCCAAGGGCTGACGCCGCAGCGATGGCGGCTCACGCGGCGGCTTCGGTGTGCAGCAACGTGCTCAGCCGATGGCGGGGCAGATCGATCAGCCGCAGTCCCAGATCGGCGCTGTCGGCCACCAGGGCTGCCACGTGCTCCCTCGCCGCACGCTTGGTCAGCGGGGTCTCGGAGTTCGCGATCAGGGCCTCGCGCCAGACGTTGCCGATCTTGCCGTGGGCCCGGTGCGAGAGGTACCCGGCGATCCCGCCGCCCTGTTTCCGGCGTTCCGCGACCACGACAGCGTGGTTGGCATCCGGTTTGCCGCGCTGGAAGCGCAGCGCGTACTTGGCACCCACCACGTGCGACAGCGAGTTCTGCGCGTGCTCGCTGGTGATGTCGGGATGCCGGTTCGGTACGAGGAACCCCGCCCGGTCGGCGTTGCAAGCGAGCAGCATACGCAGCAACCACGGCCCGGGATCGGCCCGGAGGTCGAAGACCGGAACCGCTCCACCGGTCCGCAGCGGACGCTGCCAGCCGGGCGAACGCAGTTCCCCCACTTCGCTGCCGACAACCCCACCGAGCGCCCGCAGGAAATCGGCGCCGGGAGCTTCCTCGCCGCTTTCCAGCGACTGCGGACCGTGGGTGTAGATAGCCTGCCGTTCACCCGTCGACTTGTGGGCTTTCGCGGTGGGCTGGCACACGTACAGCGCGCTCGTGCTCCCGATGGCCTCCGCGCCGTGGTACTCGTTGAAACCGGTGACGATGTTCTCGAACACCATGCCCAGCCGCAGCAGTTCCTGCTGCACCTTGTGCCCCAGTGCCGGTGTGCGCGGGCTGAAACCGTATGCCAACAGCAGTCTGCTGTTACCGTCGGCCATGGCCTCCGCCGCCCGTGCGGTGAACAGCCCCATCCCTTCGGGGGTGTAGGGCGGGTCGCTGAAGACCAGTTCGAAACCGTCCACCAGCGCCGTCGGCAGTCCGAACCGCAGGTCCGCGTGCACAGTGTGCACCGGCAGCTGGTGCTCGGCCGCGATTCCGTCGATATGGGCGAGGATCCGCTCGTCGAGATCGACCACGGTGACCCGCAGTCCCGGAACCAGCAGGCAGCTCGCCAGCGAGGTCAGGTCGTGGTCGCCGAGCAGCAGCAGGTGGGCCCGGTGGAGGTCGTAGTTGTCGCGCAGCCACGCCGCGCGGCGCACCGCGGTTTCGGGGGTGGCCGTCACGTGGTCCAGCGCGGCGCAGGGCGCCGGCCCGGTGGCGATGAATTCACGGAGGAGCCGCTCGGCCTCCTCGTCCTGCCGTGGGGCCTCGGGCTCGTCGAACAGGACCTGCTCCCGGTAGCGCTCGTGAGCCGAGTCCCGCAGCCGATAGCCGTCCGGGCCGTGTTCGACGTCCTCGCCCGCCAGCCGAATCAGCTCCTCCACCGTTCTGCGCGGTGTGCGGCAGCTCCGCACCAGCTCCGACAGGGTGTGCGGTCGGCGTGTCAGCAGGGTGAAAACGTGCCGCAACGGACGTGCGAGCACGCCTTCGTGGTGGAGTCGCTCGCGAACCGCCTCGACTCCCACGGAGTCGGTGGCGGCTTCGGCCTGGGTGCTCATGTCTCGTCCCGCTGTCGGTGTGCGCACTCGTCCGGTTCGGCGGTGCGCAACCAATTGTGCACACCGGCGGGTGTCCCACACCCCGGCGCCCGTCGTGCTCGAAACGTGTTCGCCGATGTCGCGGGTGTGAGGATCGCTGAGCACGTTCGCATGATTTCCGCTGCCCTGCCGAGGTGGTGATTACGCGTAAGTCTCATTACATCGCGTGAGACAGCTGATCGGGTTAGGCTCGGCGAGGCTTGCGACGGTCGGCGAGTGACCGTCGGTGATCCGGGAGGGGGCTCGGTGATCGAGTTCCGGTCCGTGCGCAAGCAGTACGACGACGGCACGGTCGCCGTGCAGGAGTTGAGCCTGACCGTTCCTGTGGGAACGATAACCGTGCTGGTCGGCCCTTCCGGCTGTGGCAAGACCACACTGCTGCGGATGGTCAACCGGATGATCGAACCCTCCTCGGGGGAGGTGCTGGTCGACGGTCACGATGTTCGCGACTCGGACCCGGCCGGGCTGCGCAGGGGTATCGGCTACGTGATCCAGCAGGCGGGCCTGTTCCCGCACCGCACGGTTCGCGACAACGTCGCCACCGTGCCCCGGCTGTTCGGGCACAGCCGACGCGACGCGCGGCGTCGGGCCGAGGGGCTGCTGGAACGCGTGGGACTGCCCGCCGAGCTCAGGAAACGCTATCCGGTGCAGCTTTCCGGCGGGCAGCAGCAGCGGGTGGGGGTCGCCCGCGCACTGGCCGCCGATCCGCCCGTGCTGCTGATGGACGAACCGTTCAGCGCCGTCGACCCCGTGGTGCGGGAGGGGCTGCAGGACGAGCTGCTGCGGTTGCAGGGCGAGTTGGGCAAGACCGTCCTGTTCGTCACGCACGACATCGATGAGGCGGTCAAGCTCGGCGAGAACGTGGCGGTGCTGCGGCAGGGTGGTTACCTCGCGCAGTACGCGCCTCCCGAACAACTGCTGGCCGAACCCGCCGACGACTTCGTGACCTCGTTCGTCGGGCGGGACCGCGGCTACCGGAGACTGTCCTTCGTGGCTTCGGACGGGCTCGCCCCCGGTCGCGTGGACACCGTGCGCATCGGCGACACCAGCGCGGATGTTCCCAGCCAGGCCGAGTGGGTGCTGGTGCTCGATCCGCACGAGCGGCCACGCGGCTGGCTCCCGCCGGGAGCCCCCATCCACGGCCAGCTCACCGAGGACCAGCTGATCGCGGGTGGCTCGCTGCACATCAACGGCGCCCCGCTGCGTGGCGCGCTGGACGCGGCCCTGTCGTCGCCCTCCGGGCTGGGAGTGGTCGTGGACGAGGACGGCGTCCACCTCGGTGTGGTCACGGCACGGCAGGTACTCGACATCCTGGAATCGCGGCGACATCCGGCGGTCGCCGAGGGTGCTGCCCGGTGATGGACGAACTGTTCAGGTACTTCTCCAGTCCGTCCAATCGCGAGGTGCTGCTGGAGCAGATCGGCCAACACGTCTACCTCTCGCTGGTTCCGCTGGTGGCCGGAGTGTTGCTGGCGCTGCCGCTGGGCAGGATGGCGCAACGGATCGGCTGGTTGCGGGCGGCGCTGCTCGGGACCGCGGGCATCGTCTACACCATCCCGTCCCTCGCGGTGTTCGTGCTGCTGCCCAGCCTGATCGGCACCGACTTCACCTCCTCGCTCAACGTCGTCATCGCGCTGACGCTCTACACGACGGCGCTGCTCGTGCGCCCGGTACTCGACGCCCTGGAGGCGGTGCCCACCCACGTCACGGTCGCCGCCACGGCGATGGGCTACCGCCCGCACCGCCGGTTCCTCGCGGTGGAACTGCCGCTGGCGGTTCCGGCGCTGACCTCGGGAGTGCGGGTGGCCTCGGTGAGCAACATCAGCCTGGTCAGCGTGGGCGCGCTGGTGGGAACCGGTGGGTTGGGGCGGTTGTTCATGGTCGGCTTCGAGCGGGACCTGGTGCAGATTCCCGTCGGAATCGTGCTCACCGTGCTGCTGGCCCTGTTGGTCGACCTGCTGCTGGTGCTCGGCAGCAGGCTGCTGACCCCCTGGGAACGCGTCGGGCGGGCGGTGATCGCTTCGTGATCACCGACATAGCGGCCTGGCTGCTCGACCCGGCCAACTGGACCGGCGAGGAGGGCGTGCTGCGCCAGGCATGGCTGCACCTGCTCTACTGCGTGTTCGCGGTCTGCGCCGCTGCCCTGATGGCGGTTCCGCTCGGCCTCTACATCGGACACACCGGCCGAGGTTCGGTGTTCGTCGTGGGCTTCAGCAACGCCATGCGCGCCCTGCCCACGCTGGGGCTGGTGACCGGGCTCGCGGTGTTGTTCCGGGGAAGCGTCGCCCTGTCCGCGCTGGTTGTGCTCGCCTTTCCCGCCGTGCTGTCCGGTACCTACGCCGGGGTGCGTGCGGTCCCCTCGCAGGCGGTGGACGCCGCCAAGGGAATGGGCATGACCTCGAGACAGCGGTTGTGGCAGGTGGAGCTTCCCAACGCGCTCACCTTGCTGATGGGCGGGGTGCGCAACGCGATGCTGCAGGTCATGGCAACCACGGCTGTGGCGGCTTATGTCGGTCTCGGTGGTCTGGGGCAGTTGCTGATCGAGGGGCAGACGATCGGGCGTTACGACCAGATGGCCTCGGCCGCGATCCTGATAGCGCTGCTGGCCGTGCTGGTCGATCTGGCACTGGCGGGGCTCACCTGGTTGCTCGTACCACGCGGGGTGACGCTTACCGCCGCGAACACCGGGGCACGGCCCCGAGGCAGGAGGAAACAACGATGAAGCGGCTGGTAGCACCGGTGGTCGCCTTGGTGGCCGCCATGGGGATGCTGTCCGGATGCGCGGATCCCACCGAGTCGGGTGCCGACTCCGGCGGGCCGATCGTGGTGGGCTCGGCGAACTTCAGCGAGAGCCAACTGTTGATGGAGATCTACGCCGAGGCGCTGCGCGGCACCGGTGCCGAGGTCACCACCGAGGGCCGCATCGGTGCTCGCGAGGTCTACGTCGGCGCGGTCCGCGACGGTGAGATCTCGGTGATTCCGGAGTACACGGGCAACCTGCTGCGGCACTTCGAGGAGAACGCCTCGGCCACCGGTTCCGAGAAGATCTATCGGGCGCTCGAGGGAGCGTTGCCGGACAGTCTCCGGGTGCTGGACTACTCCGCGGCCGAGAACTCCGACGTGCTCACGGTGACGAGCGGGACCGCCGAGAGCGGGCTGCGTTCCATGGCCGATCTGGGGTCGCGCTGCGGCGACCTGGTGCTGGGAGCTCCTTCCGAGTGGGCACCGCGCTGGAAGCAGCGCATCTCCGAGGTGTACGGCTGCACCTTCGCCGACATCAAGAACCTGGAGGCGGGCAGCGTTCGGGTCGACGCGCTGAACGACGACCGCATCCAGGTGGCCAACCTGTTCAGCACCACCGCCGCGATCGACCGCGACAACCTGGTGACCCTGGACGACCCGAAGAACATGTTCCCCGCGCAGAACGTGTTGCCGCTGGCACACCAGGGGGCGTTGAACGAGGAGCAGGCCGGGGTGCTCAACAGGGTTTCCGAACAGCTGACCACGGCCGATCTCACCCGCATGAACAAGAGGATGTCGGTGGACAAGGCCAACCCGAAGGATCTGGCCAAACGGTTCGTGGACCAGCTCGAACTCTGACGCGGCCTCGAACTCCGACGCGGCGCTGCCTACTCGGTTGCCGGGCACTCGCTCGGCGGGACCCCCGCCTCGTGAGCGGGTGCCCGGCAACGCTCGGTAGCGAGCGGCGCTGCGTTACGGACAGCGTGTGTTCGGACAGCGTGTGTTCGGAAATCAGGCGGCGGGGCGCGCGGCCCAGACGGTGCGTTCGGTGCGCACCGCGAGATCGTCGCGCCGCAGGATGCTGTCCGGCCCCTCGGTGTCGAGCAGCCGGTCGAGCGCGCTCAGGTCCTCGGCCGCCAGCGTCTCGGCGACACCGTCGCGGAGCCGCCGCAGGCTGCCCAGGGCGTACCTGCCGACCGCCTCGTCGCGGGAACCCTCGATGTCGACGGTGACGCCGCGTTCGGCCGCGACGGTGAAGCCCGCGGTGGTGAGCTTCGGCCCCCAGTCGGCACCGCGGTGGGGCACGTGCTCGGCGTGCAAGCGCTCGCTCGCGGCGTGGCAACGTTCCTCCAGGCCGGGTCGATCCGCCGGTGCGTTCCCGGGCAGGAAGCGGGGGAAGCCCGCCAGCTCGACGACGGCGAGCAGCCCACCGGGAGCGAGAATCTCGTTGACCCGGCGCAGTGCGCGATCGGGATCGGCCATGTGGTGCATCGCCGCGGAGGCCCACACCAGGTCCGGAGTGCCGAGGTCGGGCCAGGTGGCGTCGAGGTCGGCCTCCACGGTGTGCACACGTTCCGCCAGTCCCGCTGCCCGCGCCTTCTCGTGCAGTCGTTGGAGATGTCCGGCCGAGGAGTCGACAGCGGTGACGTGCGCGTCGGGGAAGTGGTCGAGCAGGGCGAACGTTCCGGTGCCCGTCCCGCAACCCAGATCCATGATCTCGTGCGGGGGCGTCGTGACGGGCAGCCATGCGGCGATCGACCTGATGTGCTCGGCGAGCACTTCCGCGTCCAGCTCGAGGAGCTCCGCCTGGTCCCGGTCGTGCTGGTGGTCGTGATGTGTCTCGTTCGGGTGCGCGTTGCTCATGTGCCCCACGCTAGAAGCGTTGTGCGAATTCGGCACGGAAATTTGCCAATTACGCAAGAAGGTGCTCGGGGGTACTGTCGTCTGATCCGGCGGACGCGCGGCCTTCGCCCGGCGAACATCACCGATGAGGCGTGGTGTGGCGGCCGACATAATTTTGCGTGTTGCGAAATTTTGCATCGCGCGCAATAATAGCCGCGTGACGACGACACACGTGGCTGCCGAGACGGGCCTGCGCGAGCGCAAGAAGCAGGCCACTCGCCGTGCGCTCCGCAGTGCGGCACTGCGGCTGGCCGCGGCCCACGGTGTGGATCAAGTCACGGTGGAGGCGATCGGTCAGCGGGCCGGAGTCTCGACACGGACATTTTTCAACTACTTCGGCAGCAAGGAAGAAGCGCTGGTCGGTGACGGAGCCGAACTCCAGTGCCGGATAAGCGCGGCCCTGGCGGCCGCCCCCGACCAGCCGTTGCTGTCGATCCTGCGGCAGGCCCTGCACGAGGCAGCGATCGATGTCGTCGACATGCGCGAGGAGATGCTGCTGCGCAAACGGCTGCTCTCCGAGTGTCCGGCACTGTTGCCACAACACATGGCCAACTTCGCCGCCGCCGAACGGGCCATCGCCGAAGCGGTGGCAGAGCACCTCGGCGTGGACGTCGAGAGCGAGCTACGCCCCAAGCTGGTGGCAGCGACGGTCACCACGGTGGCTCGCGTGACCTTCCAGCACTGGCACGGCAGCAGCGACGCCGAACTCGACGCGTTGATCGACGAGGCCTTCGACCGTCTCCAGCTCGGCCTCTGAAACCGCACGGCCCCCGGGGCCGGTACGACCGGGGACCCACACCACACGTTCCACGAGCGACACCGCCTGTTGACGACGAGGAGCATCGTTGCCGAACGCCGCGCCCTCGCGCGCCCGCGACTCCCGTGACACGACCACGTCACCTCCCACGGAGGGCACTTCACCGCCCGAGGAAGGAACGCGGCTGAGTCAGGGCCGTATCTGGTTGATCTTCATCGGCCTGATCCTGAGCATCCTGCTCGCGGCACTGGACCAGACGATCGTTTCCACCGCGCTGCCCACCATCGCCGGTGACCTGGACGGTTTCGACCGGATATCCTGGACGGTCACCGCCTATCTGCTCGGCCAGGTCGTCACCATGCCGTTGTACGGCAAGTTGGGAGACCTGCTCGGCCGCAAACCCGTCTTCCTGTTCTCCATCGGCATGTTCCTGCTCGGCTCCGTGCTCGCGGGGATCGCGCAGTCGATGAACGCCTTCATCGCCTTCCGCGCCGTCCAGGGAGTCGGTGCGGGTGGACTGATGGTCGGTGCGCAGTCGATCATCGGCGAGATCACCAGCCCTCGGGAACGGGGGCGCTACATGAGCATGTTGGCGCCGCTGATCGGTGTCGGCACCGTGCTCGGGCCGCTGCTCGGCGGGTTCTTCACCGAGCAGCTGAACTGGCGCTGGATCTTCTACATCAACATCCCGTTGGGCGCCGTGGCGATCACCGTGGTCAGCCTGGTGCTCAAGCTTCCCGGCAGCGACAGGTCCCCACGCATCGACTATCCCGGTGCCGCATTGATGGCCGGAGCCGTCACCTGCCTGGTACTGGTCACCAGCTGGGGCGGCACCGACTACGCCTGGGACAGTCCGACGATCCTCGGGCTGATGGCCGGGTTCGTCGTGCTGACCGTGGGCTGGGTCCTCGCCGAACGCCGCGCCACCGAGCCGGTGATCCCGCTGCGGCTGTTCACCGACCGGATCTTCGTGATCTGCGTGTCGCTGGGCCTGGCGGTCGGGCTGGCCATGTTCGGGGCCGTGACCTACATCCCGACCTACCTGCAGATCGTCGGCGGCGCGGGAGCGACCAACTCCGGCCTGCTGATGCTGCCCATGGTCCTCGGCATGATGGGGGCCTCGTTCCTGACCGGACAGCTGATCACGCAGTTCGGACGCTACAAGATCTTCCCGATCTACGGCACGGTGCTAGCGGGCGTCGGGATGTACCTGCTGTCCACGATGGATGTCGAAACCACCCGCCTGCAGTCGGGCATCTACATGGTGCTGCTCGGCGCCGGGATCGGCTCCATCATGCCGGTGCTGACCACCGCCGTGCAGAACTCGGTCTCACGTGCCGACCTGGGGTCGGCGACCTCCGGAGTCAACTTCTTCCGACAACTCGGCGCCTCCGTGGGGACCGCGCTGGTGGGAACGCTGTTCAACAGCAGGTTGTCCGACCAGCTCGATCAGACACTGCCGCCACGACTGGCCGAGCAGGCCTCGACGAACGCCAGCAGCATCACCCCGGAGGCACTCGAGCAGATGCCGCCGCGGCTGCGCGACGGCTTCGTGGAGGCGTTCGCCGGAGCGCTGCCGCCGGTGTTCTTCTACTTCGTCCCGCTGCTGGGCGCGGCCTTCGTGCTCGCGCTGCTGCAGCGGGAGAAGCCGCTGGGCACCGAGCGAAACGCCTAGGGCATGTCTCATAAAGATTGGGGTGCACGACTGCCGGCCGTCGTCGTCTCCGTCGAACACCGGCTGCTCGACGAGGCCACCGCCCTGCCAGCGGCGGGCGACGACGTCTGGGACGCCCTGAGTCGCATGACCGATCGAGCCGACCAGTGGGGGGCTCGACGCGCCGCGGCTCGCTGTGATGGGCGAGAGCACGGGCGGCCTGATCGCCGCCCTGGTGGCCTTCCGCGCACGAGAGGCGGGCATACCGCTGGCTGCGCAGGTGCTGGTGAACCGCGTCACCGACCTGGCGGAGGCTATGCACGACGCCGACTCGAGTGATCCGGCACGCGAACAGCCCCATGCTTAGCGCCGACGAGATCGAGCTCTTCCAGCGCCTCGCCGTGCCCGCTGGCACCGACCCCCGTGAGCTCTCCCCGCTGCACGCGCCGGACCTGACGGGCCTTCCCGCCGCGCAGGTCGTCGTCCCCACCGTCAACCCGCTCGCCGACCAGGACCGCCGCTACGCCGACCGGCTGCGCACGGCCGCCGTCCCGGTCATCGTCGCCGAGCACCGCGGCGTGACCCACTCCTTCCCCACCATGCCCGGACTTGTTCCCCAGGCACGCGCAGCCCGACGCCAGATCACGGCGTTCCTGCACGAGCACCTGACTGTCTGACGACACGGGCAGTGGCGTTGATTGACCGACCGCATGTCCAAGGATATTCTTCGAGGGGAGCTGCTTCGCACGCGGAGCCGTTGATCGCTGCCGGAATCGAGCACGAATCTGAGGATTATGGATGCTGATCATCGCCGGCCACCTCCTGGTCGACGCCGCGGACCGTGACGCCTTCGTGGCCGCGCACGCCGACCTCGCGGCCCGCGCTCGTCGAGCGCCGGGATGTCATGACCTCGCGATTACCGCCGACTCCGTCGACCCGGCGCGCGTGAACAATTACGAGCGCTGGGAATCGTGGGACGATGTCCAAGCCTGGCGAGCCGTCGCGGACGCGCCGGACACGGGCATCGCGATCATCGCCGATCACGTCGCGATGTACGACGCGACGAACGAGCGCTCCCCCTTCTAGGGCATGTCTCGTAAACATCGCTGGCTCCAGGCGATCACCGCGTTGAGCACCACCGCGGCGCGGAAGACAATCGCGAGCTTGTCGTAGCGCGTCGCCAGCCCCCGCCACTGCTTCACGTCGCAGAATCGCCGCTCCACGACGTTGCGTCCCTTGTAGTCGACCGCGTCGAACGCAGGTGGTCACCCTCCGCGCGGCCCGCGTCGTTTTCGATGCGCCTGCTGATCGCGCGGTTGCGAGATCACGGTGCGGATGCCGCGGCCGCGCGGGTGACTGCGGATCGCTCGCGAGGAGTACGCCTTGTCACCACGGAACGCGTCGGGACGGGTGCGGGGACGCCCGACCGGACGCGCAACGCGGAGCCTGGACAGCAGCGGCAGCAACGCGGGCGCGTGGCCAGACTGGCCAGGTGCGACGGCGATCACCAGCGGGAGCCCGTGGTCGTCGACAAGCTGGTGGATCTTCGTCGAGAGCCCGCCGCGGGAGCGGCCGACCGCGTGATCAGGCGGCTCGACGGCCGGATCCGTGTAATTCGATCCAGCCCCCTGGGAGGCGCGTGACGTTGGTCGCGTGCTGGTGTGCACGGGCGATCGACGAGTCCACCGACACCGTCCAGCCGATCTTCCCGTCTCGGTCTGCCGCAGCGAGCAGGGTCTGATGAATCCGGTCCCAGGTGCCGTCGCTGGCGGGGTTGCGGTGCCATCGCCACACGGTCTGCCAGGGACCGAACTCCCGCGGTAGATCGCGCCACGCGATCCCACACCGGTACCGGTAGATGATGCCCTCCACGATCATCCGCGCGTCAGAGAACGGGCGGCCTTGACGGCCCGCCCGAGACAGGAGAAACGGCGCGATCAACGCCCACTAATCATCCGAGAGAAGCTGGAAGCGAGACACCCCTCCAGCCTCTCAGCCGGGCACCCCAATCTTTATGAGACATGCCCTAGATGGGCGTGGATTCCGGAGTGCGGCGGCACGGGAACGAGCCCGCGCGGGCGGACTCCGAACCGGACGGTTCCGGGCCGGAAACCTCGCGCGCGGCTACCACCGCGTCCGGAACCAGCACGGCGGGGACCGGGGTTTCGGCGCTCACGGGAAGCTCCACGACACCACGGGTCGCCCCTGGTGGACACCGCGGTGACCGTGATCGAGTCGACGGGTGAACAGGTGTACAGACCCGCACTGACGAGAACGACGGGACCTCCGGAGCCACGGTCACGATCCCCGACCACGGAGAGAGGGGCCCGATGCGATGACCACCGGACCGGCAGGGGGACTACACGCTGCTGACGCGGAGCCCCGATCCCGACTCGGCCCGACTGCACCCGGCCGGCGATGAGCACTCCGACCACGACACCGAGCTGGAGTACGACACCGAACCCGCGAGCGTGCTGACGACTCCCGCGACACCCCGACCGCGCTGTGTGCGTGCGAGCGGATCCAGAAGTACCGCTCGGGTCGGGGGTGTTCCCCGCTTCGGTTCCAAGGATCTCCGGCCCGCGCCTGCCCCGGCGCGGGCCGGGAACACTCGGGCGGGAGTGTCCGCTTTGGAGATTCCGCGACGCGGGGTACGTCGAGGGGTGACTTCTGATACGACTGAGTCATGGCTCCCCTCGCAGTCGTCGCGCTCGTGCTGCTGTTGCTCGGTGGCTTCTCGCTGGTGGTCGCCGGTCTGCTTGCCTGGGCTGGGTGGACCGCTGTGGGGTCCTGGGAACGCGGGACGCGGGCGAACCGCGACAGTGGCCGCAACATCGTTCTGCTCGGGTTCATGCTGGGTGCTGGGGGTTCCGCTTACGTGCTGCTCTGGATCGGCACCGCGTGGTCGGGGGTCGTCTCACTACTGTTGACCGTGGTCGCTCTCGTGGCCGCGCTCGGTTATTCGGTCCTGGGGCTCGGACACCGCGGGCGGTACGGTCCTCCGCCGCGGCCCGGAGAACGGTATTCCTCGAAACGCACGGTGGGATAGCGGATCGGTTCCGGGCCGCTTCCGTGCTCGGAGCGCGGTGCGTTCGGAATGCTGTGCGGAAGCGGGACTTTCGAGTATTCGGGTGAGTTCGCCGTGGAGATTTCGCAACGCGACGGACACCGGGGCCCGATGTTTGGTATCGCGGAGGCATGGACCTGTCCGATGTCATGTTGCTGGTGATCGCACCGCTCGGCGGTACGACGATGATGGTTTACGGCGCGCTCGGCTGGGCGGGTAAGGTCTCCGCCAGTTCCTGGGCGCGTTGGACCCGGGCGAACCGGGAGGGCGGCCGGAATCAGATGTTGCTCGGCCTGCTGATCGGGACTAACGGGATCGCGGCAGCGGTGCCCTATCCTGCTTCGGCTCCGCTGACCGTGGTCGCCTTCGTGGTCATGGCCGGGTTCGCCGCCCTGTCGATCCTGCACCGCAGGAAGTACGGTCCCCGACCGCAGCCCGGTTCGGAGTCGCCCTACGCCGCGAAGCGGCTGGCGGGTAAGCGCCTCACGGGGTGACGGTTCGGTTCCTGCGAGTCGGCCCCGTGCTCACCCGTGGGCCTGCCGGGTGGTAACGATGCCTGGCTTCCGGCGCGCTCCTGTGGGACTTTCCGACGGGGGATTTTTCGCCTGCCCGGGTGAGTCCGTCGTGGAGATTTCGTGACGCGGGCACGGTGGCGCTCGTTCTCTGGTACCCCGGAGTCATGGACTCCTTCGATACCGCGTTACTCGTGATCCAGCTGCTCGGTGGCCTCGTGCTAGTGGCCGGTGGTGCGCTCGCCTGGGCGGGTCGGGTCACGGCGGGCTCCTGGGAGCGGGAGACGCGGGCGAACCGGGACGGTGGCCGCAACGTGATTCTGTTCGGTCTGATGATCGGGGCGAACGCTGCCGCGGTGCGGTTGTCGGGCATCGGCTCGGATCTGCTGACCGTCGTCGCGCTCGTGGCGATCGCCGGGTTCTTCGTTTTGTCGGTGCTGCACCGCAGGAAGTACGGTCCCCGGCCACAACCGGGAGAGCGGTACTCCTCGAAACGATTGGCGGGATGATGGACTGGTTCCTGCTCGTTTCCCTGTCGGTCGGATTCGTCGGCAGTGCCGCGGCCGTGCTGCTCGGGACCCTTGGCTGGAGCGGCAGGATAGCGGTACGTCCCTGGAATCGCGGTACGCCCGCGAGTCGCGCGGCCGGCCGCGACCAGGTGCTGCTCGGGCTGATGATCTCGCTGAACGGTGCCAACCTGATGCTGCCGGGCCAGGAGTCGAAGGCGCTCGCTTTTCTCGCCATCCTGGGCATAATCGGCTACTTCGCGCTGTTGATCCTGCACCGCAACCGGTACGGTCCACCTCCTCCGCCGAGGTCCCGGTTCGCCGAGGACCGGAGGTAGTGCGCTGCCGAGTTCCGGAGTGCCTGCGGCCTCCCGCCGAGAGGCCCCCCGTTCCTTCGGCCGGACGGTTAGGTCGCCTGGCGCTGCGTCGAGCCGCCCCGATGCCGCGCAGCAGCTCGGTGATGCCCTCGCCGTTCCGCTCGGACGCGGCCGGTGACCACGGCCCGTGAACACCTCCAGCTACCACGCCCGGTGCCGACCGATACTCGCAGCGACCGTTGTCGGGTCGCGGCTCAATCTCCTCGGCCGCTCCGTCCACCTATCCGGTTGGTCAGCTCGTCGGCTGTCGCCCGCACCAGCCGGGCCAGCTCCGGCCAGTTCTCCCCGCACGGTGCGCGGGCTCGCCCGCTCTTCGTCGCGGCCGTCTCGACCGGCTCGCAGTGGTGCCGCATGGTGACGCTGATGGCGGCGGTGGGCCGACCGCCGTGGTCGAACGCCGCGCAGGCCACCGAGGCGAATCCCTCGGTTATCTGCCCGTCCTCCACCGACCAGCCCATCCGGTGCTCCCGCGTGAGCAGCCGCCGCAGTTCCGGAAGGTCGCCCGGTCCCCGCTCGGTGCGCAGCACGAAACTGTCCTGGCGGGGGAACAGCGCCCGGACCTGGTTGCGCGGCAGGTGCGCCAGCATCGCCCTGCCCGAGGCGGTCAACTGCGCGGGAAGCCGCACTCCCACATCGGTGACCAGCGTCTGCGGGCGTGACGGCCGTTCCTTGATCAGGTAAAGCAGTTCGTTGCCGTGCAGCACACCGAGGTGGGCGTTGTAACCCACCCGGTCCACCAGATCCCGCAGCAACGGCCCGGCCAGCCGTTCCAGCGGCTCGTGCCGCAGATAGGCCGAACCCAGTTCGAAACTCGCCACCCCCAGGCCGTAGCGCCGCTCCTCAGGCAGGTGGGTAACGAAACCGGACTCGGTCAGCTCCGCCAACAGGTGGTAAGTCGTGGAGCGGGGCAACTCCAGCTCCCGCGCGATCACCGCCGCCGACACCGGCCCGGGACGTGCGGCCAGCACTCGCAACACCGCGAGCCCGCGTCGCAGCGCGGGCACGTCACTGCTGGATCCCAAGAGTCCTCCCTCGAACACGACGGCCCGGCCAGCTGAACCAAGCCCGCCGGACCGGACCCGCCGACCCTCACCCGGGCGAGCGATGCCCCGTTCCGGTGCGTCCGTCCGGAACGGTTGGTGTCTGAAATCCCAGACACAAACACCGTATCCCGGCTTTCCGGCAGGCGCGCACCGCGATGGGATGGACCCATGCGGTACAACGTCGAGCATCCGCCCACCCAGCATCCGCTCCCGGGGCATTCCGACACCGCGCCCACCGAGGTCGGGCCGGAACCACTCACCGTCGAACAGGTGATGGCGGTGGCCCGGGGACGGGCGAGCGTGCGGCTCTCCGAATCGGCCGAGCAGGGCATCGGCGACACCCGCAAGCACATCGACACCCTCGCCGCTGCCGAGCAGCCCACCTACGGGGTCTCCACCGGGTTCGGCGCGCTGGCGATCCGCCACATCCCGCCCGAGCGCAGAGCCGCGCTGCAGGCGTCGTTCGTGCGTTCCCACGCAGCCGGGGCGGGCGATCCGGTGGAGCCGGAGGTGGTGCGCGCGCTGATGCTGCTGCGGCTGCACACCGTGGCCACCGGGCGCACCGGGGTGCGCCCCGAGACCGCGCACGCGCTGGCCGAACTGCTCAACTCCGGCATCGTCCCGGTGGTCCACGAGTACGGTTCGCTGGGTTGTTCCGGTGATCTCGCGCCGCTGGCCGCCGTGGCCCTGGCACTGACCGGCGAGGGCGAGGTGTTCGACGCGGTCGGAGCGCGCAGACCCGCCGCCGAGGCACTGCCGGAGGCGGGTATTCGGCCGGTCACGCTGGCCGAGAAGGAAGGCCTCGCACTGACCAACGGCACCGACGGCATGCTGGGGATGCTGGTGCTGGCCCTGCGCGACCTGGCCGAACTGGTCGACATCGCCGACATCACCGCCGCGATGAGCGTCGAGGCGCTGCTGGGCACCGACCGCGCGTTCGCCGAGGATCTGCAGGCGCTGCGCCCGCACCCGGGGCAGGCCCACTCCGCGGCGCGGATGCGCGCGCTGCTCGCCGAGTCCCCGGTGGTGGCCAGTCACCGCGGCCCCGACTGCACCAGGGTGCAGGACGCCTACTCGATGCGCTGCTCACCCCAGGTGCACGGCTCCGCGCGCGACACGATCGGGCACGCCGCCACCGTCGCCGAACGCGAGCTCGCCGCCGCGATCGACAACCCGGTGGTGCTCGACGACGGGCGCGTGGAGTCCAACGGCAACTTCCACGGCGCGCCGCTCGCGCACGTGCTCGACTTCCTCGCCATACCGCTGGCCGACGTCGCGGGCATCGCCGAGCGCCGCACCGACCGGATGCTCGACGTCGCCAGATCGCAGGGCCTGCCCGCCTTCCTCGCGGACGACCCCGGGGTGGACTCGGGCTACATGATCGCTCACTACACCCAGGCGGGGGTGGTCACCGACCTCAAGCGCGCGGCGAACCCCGCCTCGGTCGACTCCATCCCGACCAGCGCGATGCAGGAGGACCACGTCTCCATGGGCTGGTCAGCAGCCCGCAAGCTGCGCACCGCCGTGTCCGGGCTGCGCAAGGTGCTGGCCGTAGAGCTGCTGACCGCCGCCCGCGCGCTCGACCTGCGCGCGCCGCTGCGACCGGCCCCCGCCACGGGCGCGGTGCGTGACCTGCTGCGTACCCACGTGTCCGGTCCGGGACCGGACGAGCACGTCGCCCCCCAGATCCTGGCCGCCGAACAGCTGCTCGCCTCCGGCGAGGTCCACCGGGCGGCGGCCGAGCACGTCGATCCCGTACTCGGAGGCCACACGTGACAACCGCGAGCCGTACCGTGCGCGCCCCGCGCGGCACCGAACTGACCGCGCGGAGCTGGAGCACCGAAGCACCGCTGCGCATGCTGCGCAACAACCTGGACCCCGAGGTGGCCGAACGGCCGGACGACCTGGTCGTCTACGGCGGCACCGGCAAGGCCGCCCGGGACTGGGCCAGTTACGACGCGATCGTGCGCGAGCTGACCGAGCTCTCCGAGGACGAGACCCTGCTGGTGCAGTCGGGCAAGCCGGTCGGGGTGCTGCGCACCCACGAGTGGGCTCCTCGGGTGCTGATCGCCAACGCGAACCTGGTCGGGGACTGGTCGAACTGGCCGGAGTTCCGCAGGCTCGATTCGCTGGGCCTGACCATGTACGGCCAGATGACCGCCGGTTCCTGGATCTACATCGGTACCCAGGGGATCCTGCAGGGCACCTACGAGACGTTCGGGGCGGTGGCCGCGAAACGCTTCGGCGGGACACTGGCCGGAACCCTCACCGTCACCGCCGGACTGGGTGGGATGGGTGGTGCCCAGCCGCTCGCGGTGACCATGAACGAGGGCGTGGCGCTGGTGATTGAATGTGACGCGGAGCGGGCGCACCGCCGCGTCGGACACGGTTATCTGGACGAGGTCGCCGAGGGGATCGACGACGCGCTCGAACGCGCCGAGTCGGCCAGGAAACGCCGCGAACCCCGCTCGGTGGCGGTGATCGGCAACGCGGCCGAGGTGCTGCCGGAACTGCTGCGGCGCGGTGTCGAGGCGGACATCGTCACCGACCAGACCTCGGCGCACGACCCGCTGTCCTACCTGCCCCTCGGGGTTTCCACCGGGGAATGGGCCGATTACGCGGCCCGCTCCCCGGAGGAGTTCACCGCGCGTGCCAGGGAGTCCATGGCCAAGCACGTCGAGGCGATGGTCGGCTTCCACGACTCCGGTGCCGAGGTGTTCGACTACGGCAACTCGCTGCGCGGTGAGGCCCGCACCGCCGGTTACGGGCGGGCCTTCGACTATCCGGGTTTCGTGCCCGCCTACATCCGGCCGCAGTTCTGCGAGGGCAAGGGGCCGTTCCGGTGGGCCGCGCTGTCCGGTGATCCGGCCGACATCGCCGCCACCGACCGGGCGATCCTGGAGCTGTTCGGGGAGGACGAGCACCTTGCCCGCTGGATCCGGATGGCGGGCGAGCGGGTCTCGTTCCAGGGGTTGCCCGCGCGCATCTGCTGGCTCGGCTACGGGCAGCGCGAACAGGCGGGCGTGCGGTTCAACGAGATGGTCGCCTCCGGTGAGCTGCGTGCCCCGGTGGTGCTGGGCAGGGACCACCTGGACACCGGTTCGGTGGCCTCGCCCTACCGCGAGACCGAGGCGATGGCCGACGGTTCCGACGCGGTCGCGGACTGGCCGCTGCTCAACGCCCTCGTCAACACGGCGTCCGGTGCGACCTGGGTGTCCGTGCACAACGGGGGTGGTGTCGGTATCGGCAAGTCGCTGCACGCGGGCCAGGTGATCGTGGCCGACGGCAGTGAGCTGGCCGAGCGCAAGCTGCGTCGGGTGCTGACCAACGATCCCGGTACCGGGGTGATGCGCCACGTCGACGCGGGCTACGACCGGGCGCGGGAGGTGGCCGAGGAACGCGGTGTCCGAATCCCACGTCCGAGCTGAGCGTCAATTTCTCGCGAAATCGCCGCGCGGGGAACGGAGCCGGCCACGGCCACCGGAGAGCGGGAAGCTCTGACAGCGAGTGAACGGAGGGAACGGTGTCCACGCCGAGTGAACTGCTCGCCGACATAGAACGCATAGGCAGGGACCGCGGCCGTGGCGGGTACTCCCGCCACGTCTTCGACTCCCCGGAGCACGAGCTGCGCGAGTGGTTCGTCGAACAGGCCGCCCGCCGAGGGCTGGAGGTGGTGCCCGATGGCAACGGCAACCTCTGGGCCTGGTGGTCCGGACCCGGAGTGGCCGGTCCCGGCGACGGGGCCGTCGCGACCGGCAGTCATCTCGACTCCGTCCCCGGCGGCGGCGAGTTCGACGGGCCGTTGGGCGTGGTCAGCGCCCTTTCCGCTGTGGACCGGTTGCGTGCCGAGGGATTCCGTCCCGGGCGTCCGCTGGCCCTGGTGGTCTTCGCCGAGGAGGAGGGCGGGCGTTTCGGGCTGCCCTGCCTGGGCTCCAGGCTGGCGGCCGGAACGGTGGCGCCGGAGCGGGTGCTCGGGCTACGTGACGCCTCGGGAACCACACTGGCCGAGGCGATGCGCGCCGCCGGGAAGAACCCGGACCGCACCGGACCGGACGAGTCCAACCTGGCCCGGGTGTCCCGGTTCCTGGAGCTGCACGTGGAACAGGGCAGGGGGCTGGTACACCGAGGGCACCCCGTCGGGGTTGCCTCGACGATGCTCGCCCACGGCAGGTGGCGGTTCCGGTTCACCGGGCAGGGCAACCACGCCGGAGCCACCCCACTGGGCGACCGCAGGGACCCGATGTTGCCCGCCTCGCTGCTGGTCGCCGAAGCCCGTCGCGTCGCCGCGGGCTACGACGACGCCAGAGCCACGGTCGGACGCATCCAACCGGTGCCCTCGGGGACCAACGTGATCGCCGCCTCGGTCGACGTCTGGTTGGACGCCCGTGCCCACACCGACGCGGACACCAGGGGCATGGTCGACGAACTCCACCGCCGTGCGGGCGTGTTGGCGGCCGAGGAAGGGTGCTCGGTGCGGCTGACCGAGGAGTCCTATTCGGACACGGTGTCCTTCGACGGCCCGCTGCGCGACGAGCTCACCACCATGTTGGACGCGCCGGAGCTGCCCACCGGCGCCGGGCACGACGCCGGGGTGCTCGCCGCGCGGATGCCCACCGGCATGTTGTTCGTGCGCAACCCCACCGGTGTCAGTCACGCTCCGGAGGAGTACGCCGAACCTGCCGACTGCGACGCGGGTGCCGAAGCGCTCGCGACGGTGCTGCGGCGGTGGAGCCGATGACCGCCCGACTCGAGGAACCGCGGTGCCCGTGACACGAGAGGAGCTGCCCGAACGGATGTCCTACTGGTGCGAGTGGGCCTGGCTGCGGGACGGCCCCGGCCGTGACGTGCTGATCGAGACCGACGGTGCGCGGATCACCGGGGTCACCCCGGCGGTCGAACCACCGCCGGACACCCCACGACTGCGCGGCCTGACCCTGCCCGGTGCCGCCAACGTGCACTCGCACGCCTTCCACCGCGCGCTGCGCGGCAGGGAGGCGGATCAACGCGGCACGTTCTGGACCTGGCGCGACCGCATGTACCGCGTGGCAGAGCGGCTGGATCCGGACACCTACTACCGGCTGGCCCTGGGGGTCTACGCGGAGATGGTGCTGGCGGGATTCACCGCCGTGGGTGAGTTCCACTACCTGCACCACGCGCCGGGCAGGCAGCGCTACGACGATCCCAACGCGATGAGCGCCGCCCTGGTGGCGGCGGCCCGCGAGGCCGGGATCAGGTTGACCCTGCTGGACACCTGCTACCTCAGCAGTGGTTTCGGCCCTCCGGCCGAAGGGGTGCAGACCAGGTTCTCCGACGAGACCGCGGACGCGTGGGCCCAGCGGTTGCATGATTTCGACGGTCGGCACGACGGGGTGATCCTCGGCGCGGCGCTGCACTCGGTGCGGGCCGTGCCGAAGGCCGCCATGCCGGTGGTGCGCGAGTTCGCCCGCACCCGCGGGGTGCCGCTGCACGTCCACCTGTCCGAGCAGCGCGCGGAGAACGACGCCTGCCTCGCGGTGCACGGCCGCACCCCCACCCAGTTGTTGGAGGAGCAGGGGATGCTCCGAACCGCCACCACGGCGGTGCACGCCACGCACCCGGCGGCGGGCGACATCGCCAGGCTGGGACGCAGCGGTACCGGGGTGTGCCTGTGCCCCACGACCGAGGCGGACCTGGCCGACGGGACGGGTCCCGCGGACGAGCTCTCGGTGGCGGGCTGTCCGCTGTCGCTGGGCAGTGACGGGCACTCGGTGATAGATCCGTTCGCCGAGGCAAGGGCCGTCGAGTCCGGGATGCGGCTGCGCAGTGAGGTGCGCGGCCACTTCTCCCCGGACGAGCTCACGATGATGGCCACCGGAACCGGACACCGCGCGCTGGGCCGTCCCGACGCGGGCAGCATCGAGCTCGGCGCCCTCGCGGATCTGGTCACCCTGGACCTGGACAGCCCACGAATGGCGGGGGTGCCGCCGCGTGCCGCCGTCACCGCGGCCACGGCGGGGGACGTGACCGATGTGGTCGTCGACGGCAGGCGGGTGGTCCGCGAGGGCGTCCACCAGCTCGTGCCGGACGTGGCGGGCACGCTGCGCGAGAGCATTCGGGAATTGGTCGAGGATTCGTGAGCGGCGAGGTTTCCGCGCGAGTCCACCCACGTGGCGAGGAAGATCGATGACGTCCACCCTTATCACCGGCATCTCCGAGCTGACCACCAACGACGAGGAACTGGGAACGCCGACCGACGCGGCCCTGGTACTCGAAGGGGACCGCGTTGCCTGGGTCGGTGCGGCCGGGCGCGCGCCGCTGGCCGACAACCGGGTCGATCTCGAGGGCCGTGCCGTGCTACCGGGGTGGGTGGACAGTCACACCCACCTGGTCTTCGCGGGTGATCGCACCGCCGAGTTCACCGCCCGCATGGCCGGACAGCCCTACACCGCGGGTGGGATCGCCGAAACCGTGCGCGCCACCCGCGCGGCTGACGACGAGCGGCTCGCGGCGAACCTGCGCGCCCACATCGCCGAGGCCGTCGCGCAGGGCACGACCTCGCTGGAGACCAAGACCGGCTACGGCCTGACCGTCGAGGACGAGCTGCGCGCCGCCCGCATCGCGGCGGCCGAGGTGGACGAGGTCACCTACCTCGGTGCCCACCTCGTCCCTCCCGAACGGAACGTCGAGGACTACTTGGACCTGGTGTGCGGGCCGATGCTCGACGCGGTCGCCGAGCACGTTTCCTGGTGCGACGTGTTCTGCGAACGCGGCGCGTTCGACGCCGAGCAGTCCCGTCGCGTGCTGCTGGCCGCTCGGCAACGCGGTCTGGGGCTGCGCGTGCACGGCAACCAGCTGGAACCGGGCCCGGGTGTGGCGCTGGCGGTGGAGCTGGGAGCGGCCAGTGTGGACCACTGCACGCACCTCACCGGTGCCGACATCGCCGCGCTCGCCGGCTCGGACACGGTGGCGACCCTGCTGCCCGCCTGCGACCTGTCCACGCGGCAGTCCTTGCCGCTCGCCAGGGAGCTGCTCGACGCCGGGGCCACGGTGGCGCTGGCCACCAACTGCAACCCCGGCTCGTCCTACACCTCGTCCATGGCGTTCTGCGTCGCCACGGCGGTGCTGCAACTGCGGATGACCGTGTCCGAGGCGGTGTACGCGGCCACGAGGGGAGGCGCCCGGGCGTTGCGTCGCGACACCGGTGAGGGCGCTCTCGGTGTGCTGCGGCCCGGCGCCCGCGCCGATGTGCACGCCCTGGCCGCGCCCGCCGCGTCCTGGCTGGCCTACCGGCCCGGTGTTCCGCTGACGCACCGGGTGTGGCGGGCCGGACGACCGGCGCGCTGAGCGGGGACGCACCACTCGACCTCGGGGCGGGGAGGTCAACGATTCGTTTTGACGCGCTGGCGAACTTCGTAGCGTCCTCCCGGTCGCCGCTACCCGATGTCGGGCCTTCCGCAGCGAGAGCCGTGCGAGAGGTTCCGCCGAGCGATCCACCCGAGAACCCGATCGGAAAACTCCAATGAGTTCTCAGAACGGGTACCGCGCCTGCCGCTCCCGGAAGGTCACCCAGCGGGTGTCGGTGAACGCCTCGACGCCGCTGCGCCCGCCGAAGTGGCCGAAACCGGAGTCCTTGACCCCGCCGAACGGTGCCTGCGGCTGGTCGCCGACCGACTGGTCGTTGATGTGGAAGATGCCGGTCTCGACCCGCCGCGCGATCTCCCATCCTTTTCGGGTGTCGGCGGTGATCACACCACCGGTCAGCCCGTACGGCGTGTCGTTGACGATCCCGATCGCCTCCTCGACGGACTCGTAGCCGAGCACCGTGGTGACCGGACCGAAGATCTCCTCCGAGTGGATCCGCTGTTCCGGTGTGACCTCGCTCAGTACGGTCGGTCGGTACATCGCCCCCTCCGGCGGTTGCCCGCCGCAGTGCGCCACGGCCCCCTGTGCCAGGGCGTCGTCGACCAGCGAGGCGATCCGCTGCGCGGCCGATTCGTCGATCACCGGGCCGATCACGGTGTCCGGATCCCGGGGGTCGCCGCAGGGAAGCCCGGCTACCTTCTTGCCCAGGCGTTCGCCGAACTCCGCGCGCATCGTCTCGGGAACCAGCACCCGGTCGGCCGACATACAGATCTGGCCCGCGTTCATGAACGCGCCGAATGCCACCGCGTCCACCGCGTAGTCCAGGTCGGCGTCGTCGAGCACCAGCACCGAGTTCTTGCCGCCCAGTTCCAGCACGGCGGGCTTGAGGTGGCGGGCGGCCTCGATCCCGATGGAACGCCCGACCTCGGTGGATCCGGTGAAGTTGACCCTCCGGACCCTCCGGTCGGCGATCAGGGCGTTGCCGATCTCGGCGCCGTCCGCACTGTCGTTGGTGACCACGTTGAGCACGCCGTCCGGCAGTCCGGCCTCCCGCAGGATCCCGGCCAGCCAGAGACCGGCCGCCAGCGGAGCCTGTTCGCTCGGTTTGAGCACCACCGTGTTGCCCATGGCCAGTGCGGTGGCGAACGAGCGGGTGCCGAGGATCAGCGGTGCGTTCCACGGCGCGAAGGCGGCGACCACCCCGGCGGGCTGCCGCAGCGCGAAACTCCACTCGTCGGGATCGGAGGAGGTGAGCACCTCGCCACGCGGTCCGGTGGTGGAAGCGGCGGCCTCGCGGAGGATGTCGGCGGCCAGCTCGACGTTGAACATCGCCCACGGCCGGGTGCCGCCGACCTCACCAGCCATCAGCTCGACGGCCTGTTCGGTGTACTGCCCCAGCAGATCCGCGGCCCGCAGCAGGATCTCCCTACGTCGCAGCGGTCCGGTGCGCGACCACTCGTCGAACGCGGCCGCGGCGGCATCGACCGCCTCGGTGACGTCGGATACCGAGGCCGCCGCGACGGTGGCGAACACCTCGCCCGTCCGGGGGTCGTTGTCGGTCGTCCTTCGACCGTCGGCCGCTTCCCGGAAGCCACCCCCGATGATCAGCTGTCGTTCCACAGGCGCCATTGCCGCTCGCTTTCGTCGAATCCTTCCACCTCATCACACCACCGGTGGGCACCCGCGTGCATACTCGGAGGCGGTATCGCTCCCCATTCGCAGCACGGTGTGCGCGCTCCGGCCGTGCTCAGCGAGGTGCGCGACTCACTCGACCCGGGAGGACGCCGGTTCCGCCTCCCCTTCCTCGGAGGGCAGGTGGACGTCGTTGACGTCGATGTTGACCTCGATGACCTCCAGCCCGGTCATGCGCTCCACGGACTCGATCACGTTCCGCCGCACACTCCTGGTCAGCTCCACGATGGACAGGCCGTACTCCACCACCACGTCCAGATCCACCGCCGTCTGCTTCTCGCCGACCTCGACCCGCACACCCGAGAAGGTCGAGGTGCCACTGCCGCCGGGGATGCGTTCCCGCAGTGCGCCGAAGGCGCGGGAAACGCCGCCTCCCATCGCGTGCACCCCGGAGATCTCGCGTGCCGCGATCGACGCGATCTTCTGCACCACCGTGGCGGCGATGCTGGTCCTGCCTCCCGAGGAATCGGCCGAAGTGGCCACCCGGACGGGCTGCCGGGACTCGGAGGACTCGTTGTCGCCCCGCTCGCTCTCCTGCTGTGCCATGTGCCTTTCCTTTCGAACCCGGCGTGATTCGCGGCTGCTCGCCGTCGGCCGCCGTGCGTCCACCGCCGATCGTCGGACGGACCCGTTCCCGTGGGTGTCCCGCGAGTATGCCGCATCTCACGCTCCGACAGCGCCGAACCGCCCCGCGCGGAATACCCGAACCCCCTCCCCGAACCTCACCGCTCCAGCAGTCAGCACCGCCGCTCGACTTCGGGGCGGCGTCAATTTCTCGCGAAATCGTCGCTCCGATGGAGCGATGTGGCTCCGGCCGCGTCAATTTCTCGCGAAATTCCCGTCAAGCGAACACCTACGGAGACCGGGATGACGAAATCCGGTCAGAGCTCTTCGGAGCAGGTGAGAAGTGAGTCCAGCACTCGCCGTAGCAGCGGGTGCTCCTCCCTGCCGCGTCGTACGGCCGCGAAGACCCGCCTGGTGGGAACCCGGTCGCGCAACGGCCGCACCTCGGCGCCGTGCTCGGTCGGGACGGCGCCGCGCGGCACCAGCGCCATTCCGGTCCCCGCGGCCACCAGGGCCACCACAGCGTGGAAGTCGTCCGAGGTGTGGGTGATGGGGGGAGCGAATCCCGCGTCGGCGAAACAGGTCTGCGCCACCTCACGGCAGGGGTTTCCCGGCAGCGGCGCGATCCAGTCGGACTCGCCGAGTTCGGGCACCGTCAAGCTGTCCCGTTCGCAGAGCGGATGGTGTGGGGGCAGCACCGCGTCGAACGGTTCGGCGTAGAGCGGATACCTGGTGAGCCGGTCCTCGTCGGGCCGGACGGTCGCACCGTACTCCATCGAGATCGCGATATCGGTTTCGCCCGCGAGCAGCATGAGCAGGCTGTTGTGCGCCTCGGCGTCGCGCACCAGCACCGTCACCCCGGGCGCGGTGGCGCGCAGCGCGGTGATGGACGGCGCCACCACTCGAGTGATGGCCGAGGCGAACGAGGCCACCTCGACGCGCCCGACGGTGCCCGTGGCGCAGGCCGCCATGCTGGCCTCGGCACGTTCCACCTCGGCCAGTACGGCCTTCGCGTGCTCGGCGAGCAGCTCCCCGGCCGCGGTCAGCTCGACCCGTCTGCCCCGGCGGCTCAGCAGCGCCTGGCCGGCCTCCTGCTCCAGTGCGGTGAGTTGCTGCGAGACCGCGGACGGGGTGAGATACAGCGTCTCAGCCGCCGCGCGCACCGTGCCGTGGTCGGCCAGTGCGCGCAGCACGGTCAGTCGACGCGGGTCAATCACCCGGCCAGCTTACCCGCCTTCTCCCGGGCACGGATGAACGCCGTGACGGCGTTCTCCACGTCCTCCGAGGTCAACGCCGCGGACATCTGGGTGCGGATGCGCGCCTTGCCGTGCGGCACGACCGGATAGGAGAACCCGATCACGTAGACGCCCTCCTCCAGCAGCAGATCCGCCATCCGGCTGGCCTCGGCGGCGTCGCCGATCATCACCGGGATGATCGGGTGCTCCCCGGGGAGCAGGTCGAAACCCGCCTCGGTCATCCTGCGGCGGAACAGCTCGCTGTTGGAGCGCAGCTGCTCCCGCATGCCCGGCTCCGAAGCCACCAGGTCCAGCGCGGCCAGCGCGGAGGCCACGATCGGCGGGGCCAGCGAGTTGGAGAACAGGTAGGGCCGGGAGCGCTGCCGCAGCAGCTCAACGATCTCCGGCCACGCCGCCACGTAGCCGCCGCTGGCGCCGCCCAACGCCTTGCCGAGCGTGCCGGTGACGATGTCCACCCGGTCGGTGACGCCGAACAGTTCGGGGGTTCCGGCGCCGTTGGGCCCGAGGAAGCCAACCGCGTGCGAGTCGTCGACCATGACCATCGCGTCGTGGCGCTCGGCCAGTTCACAGATCTCGTCCAGCGGGGCCAGGTAGCCGTCCATGGAGAACACGCCGTCGGTGACGATCAGCCGGTAGCGCGCGTCGGCGTGCTCGACCAGCTTGCGTTCCAGGTCGGCGGTGTTCCGGTTGCCGTAGCGCGCGCGCCGCGCCTTGCACAGCCGGACACCGTCGATGATGCTCGCGTGGTTGAGCTCGTCGGAGATGATCACGTCCTGTTCGTCCAGCAGGCTCTCGAACAGCCCGGTGTTGGCGTCGAAGCACGAGCTGTACAGGATGGTGTCGCCGGTGCCCAGAAAGTCGGACAGCCGCCGCTCCAACTCCTTGTGCGGGGCCTGGGTGCCGCAGATGAACCGCACCGAGGCCATCCCCAGTCCCCACTGGTCCAGGGAGTTCTTGGCGGCCTCGATCAGCTTCGGATGATCGGCCAGCCCGAGATAGTTGTTGGCGCAGAGGTTGAGCACCTCGCCGCTGTCCGCTTCCGAGTCGACTCCCACGCGCGCCCGCTGCGGCGTTTCGAGGACGCGTTCCCGCTTGTACAGCCCGGCCGACCGGATCTCGTCCAGCCTGCCACGCAGTTCCTCGGCAGCTTTGCCGAACATCGGCTACTCCACCGTCCAATCCAGGATGATCTTGCCGCACTGGCCCTGTCGGGCAGTGTCGAAGGCTTTCTGAAAGTCGCCGCTGGCGAACCGGTGCGTGATCACCGGATTGAGGTCCAACCCCGATTCCAGCAGCACCGACATCGAGTACCAGGTCTCGAACATCTCCCTGCCGTAGATGCCCTTGATGGTCAGCATCTTCAGCACCACGGAGCTCCAGTCGATCCCGAATCCCTCGGATGGCAGGCCGAGCATGGCGATGTGGCCGCCGTGTGCCATGTTCGCGATCATGTCGCGCAGCGCGACGGGCTGCCCGCTCATCTCCATGCCGACGTCGAAGCCCTCGGTCATGTCCAGCCGTTCCTGCACCTCGGCTACGTCGTGCTCGGCGATGTTCATGGCGAGGTCGACGCCGATCCGACGCGCCAGATCCAGCCGGTACTCGCTGGCGTCGGTGATCACGATGTGCCGGGCGCCCGCGTGCCGGGCCACGCTCGCGGCCATCAGCCCGATGGGGCCCGCGCCGGTGATGAGCACGTCCTCGCCCACAACGGGGAAGGTCAGCGCCGTGTGCACGGCGTTGCCGAACGGGTCGAAGATCGCGGCCACGTCGTGGTCGATGTGCTGGTTGTGCACCCAGCAGTTCGACTCGGGCAGCACGGCGTACTCGGCGAAGGCGCCGTCGTAGTGCACGCCCAGGCCCTTGGTGTCGGCGCACAGGTGGCGCCTGCCCGCCAGGCAGTTGCGGCACCGGCCGCACACCACGTGCCCTTCACCGCTGACCAGGTCGCCGACCGCCACCTGGCGCACACCGGCACCGATCTCGACGACCTCGCCCACGAACTCGTGGCCCGCGATCAGCGGCGGGGTGATGTTCGCGGCGGCCCAGTCGTCCCAACCGTCGATGTGCAGGTCGGTCCCGCAGATGCCGGTACGCAGCACCCTCAGGACGACGTCCCGCGCACCCGGCCTCGGGTCGGGGACCTCGCTCATTTCGAGTCCCGGCCCGGCGGTGGGTTTCACCAGTGCTCGCACGGTTCCTCCATATCCGCTGGCGATCCGGCGGGGCTGTTGGCCCGTGGTTTGCCGCGGTCTACCGCCGAAGCACCGGTGAGCGCATCGGGATCGCCGAACCGGATTGTCTCCCCGTGTTCGGCGGCGGTCCAGCAGGACTTTCCGCACAGGCTGATAAGCGAGGCTGTACAGCGCCTGAACCGCGATTCGGTGCCGGATACCGGCTCTACGTCGGATCGTCCGACGCGGGAGCAGGGCAGCGGTCTCTTCTGATCGGGCGGCGGGTGGGCGGAGCGGGATTCGCCCGGATCAGCTTTCCACCGCCTCGCTGACCTCTTCCTCCTCGGAGTCCGCCTCGTCGCCCTCGTCCCTGGCGAGGAAGGTGGCCAGCCGGTCAACCGTGTCCTCGAACTCCGGGTTCGTCTCGACGAAGGCGCGCATCCGGTCGGCGAGCCAGGCCAGGTTCACCCGCTCGTCGCCGCGCTGTTCCTCCAGCTCCTCGAGACCACGATCGGTGAAATACACGTCGTCTCTCCTAACCGCTTCGCGTTCCCGAATTCGGGGTTCCCCGGCAGCGTAGGCAACCCGAGGTGGTTCGGCCCCACGGGGCGCTCGGGTTCCGCGCGGATTCCGCCGGAAGTGGGAAGCCCCGCCCCACCCTACGAGTGAGCGGCCCTGCCGGTGTGCGGTACCGGGGACGAAAGCGGGCCGCTGACCAGAACGAGTGCCCGGCATATCGTCTCGGGATTCGTGCTATCAAGCCTTTCTTTTTTGCTATCATGATTGCATGCGGCAGCTGATAACGCGGATAGACGACGAGCTGCACGGGCGACTGAAAGCGAAAGCGGCCAACGAGAACCGCAGTATGAACGAGCTGGTCACGGAGGCGCTCTCGCAAGTCGTGGACGGGCCAGCCCGCCATCGGACGGTACGCCGGCGGGCTCGTGCTTCCGGCCTGCTGGCGGAAGTTCAGCCGCCCGACAATGTGTTGAGCCTGGACGAACTGGAGGCGGCGACCCGGGGTCTCGGTCGGAGCGCAAGCGAGGCGCTGGAAGCCGATCGGGGGGATTGGTGACCCTGCTGTACGCCGATACCAGCAGTCTCATACGTGCCTACCTCGCCGACGAGGCCGAGCACGCCGAGTTCCGGGAGCTGCTGCTGGAAGGCGAGCTCCCTGTGGTCACCAGCGAGTTGACCAGGGTCGAATTCGCTTCCGCCGTCTCCGCCGCCCAGCGCGGCAATCGTGTCGAGATCGCCTCGCACGTGATCGACCGCTTCGACCGGGACTGCGGCGAGGAAGGAACCATAACTCCGCTGCGGCTGAACTCGGCCCTGCTATTGCCCAGAGCCAGGGAACTGGTGAGCGGCCACGCGATCCGCACGTTGGATGCGATACATCTCGCGGCGGCTCTCGAACAGGCCGCTCCGCTGGCCGCGGGCGACGATCTCGTGCTGGTCACGCGCGACACCAGGCAGGCCGCTGTCGCGGCCGAGAATGGACTCTTCGTCCGCTGAACAGCACTGTTCCTTCCTCAGCTCCGTGGCTGCGGACTTCGCTCGTTCGCGCGAACGGAAAACGGGCCGCCGATCCGCGTACGAATCGACGGCCCGTGTAAACCTGCCACGAAACCGGCCGCTCTGGCCCTTCGGCGCGCGAGCCGCACTCCTACCACGCCCGCAACCGGCACCGCCGCTCGTTCCCCACCTGTGCAGTCGGCACCGCAGCGGGTTCTCCCGTGCGGCTCTCGCGAGGAAGGCCCGACATTGTGTAGTAACTACCCGATGTCGGGCCTCCCCGCAGCGAGAGCCGTGCGAGAGGTTCCGCCAAGCGACCAGCCGAGAAACCCGACCGGGAACGCCCGGTCAGTCGGCGAAGGCGTTGGTGATGACCTCCGCCTGCTCCACGTCGTGCACCTTCTTCAACCCCGTGGCCGGGGCGGCCATCGGACGGCGTCCGACGACCTTGAGCCTGCTGGCGAACTCGGGGCCGAACTCGCGCGGCAACGCGAGACCGAGGAACGGCCACGCACCCTGGTTGCGCGGCTCCTCCTGGGTCCAGCGGATCTCCTCGACGTTGGGGTAGCGCTCCAGCAGCCTGCCGAGCTTGCGGTGCGGCAGCGGGTAGAGCTGCTCCAGCCGGACCACGGCCGTGTCCTTCTCCTCCCGCTTGGCCTGTTCGGCCGCCAGCTCGTAGTACAGCTTGCCGGTGCACAGCACGAGCTTGCGAACCCCGGACGGGTCCGGCTCGGTCGGGTCGTCGATCACCGAGGCGAACTTGCCGTTGGTGAAGTGCTCGATCGGGCTGGTGGCCTCCTTGAGCCGCAGCATCGACTTCGGCGTGAACACCACCAGCGGCCGGTCGATACCGTCCATCGCGTGCCTGCGCAGCAGGTGGAAGTAGTTCGCGGGTGTGGAGGGCATCGACACCGTCATCGAGCCCTCGGCGCACAGCTGCAGCCACCGCTCGATGCGGGCCGAGCTGTGGTCCGGGCCCTGTCCCTCGTGGCCGTGCGGCAGCAGCATCACCACGTCGGAGCGCTGGCCCCACTTGGCCTCGCCCGAGGAGATGAACTCGTCGATGATCGACTGGGCGCCGTTGAAGAAGTCGCCGAACTGCGCCTCCCACAGCACCACGGCGTCCTGGTTCGCCACCGAGTAGCCGTACTCGAAGCCCACCGCCGCGAACTCGGACAGCGCCGAGTCGTAGGTCAGGAACTTGGCCTGCTCGGAGGAGAGGTGCTGCAGCGGGGTGTACTCCGCGCCGCTCTTGCGGTCGATGACCACCGCGTGCCGTTGGCCGAACGTCCCGCGCCTGGTGTCCTGCCCGGTCAGCCGCACCGGGTAGCCGGAGGTGGTCAGCGACCCCAGCGCCAGCAGCTCGCCGAACGCCCAGTCGATGCCGCCTTCCTTGCCCATCTTGGCGCGCCGTTCCAGCACCGGCTTCACGCGCGAGTGCGGGGTGAAGCCCTCCGGCAGGTCGATCTGCGCGTCGGCGATCCGGCGGAGCTCGTCCTCGGAGATGCCGGTTTCCAGCTTGGCCGGGATCTGCTGCTCCGACTCGACCGAGGGGCTCGGCTCGGGCGGGTGGTTCTCCAGCTCGCGCACCTCGTTGAACACGTGCTCCAGCTGGTTGGCGTAGTCCTTGAGCGCCTTCTCCGCCTCGTCGACCGTGATGTCGCCGCGTCCGATCAGCGACTCGGTGTAGGTCTTGCGGACGCTGCGCATCTTGTCGATCGCGTCGTACATCTCCGGCTGCGTCATCGACGGGTCGTCACCCTCGTTGTGCCCGCGGCGGCGGTAGCACACCATGTCGATGACCACGTCCTTGCCGAAGGTGTTGCGGTACTCCACGGCCAGCTTGGCGACCCACACGCACGCCTCTGGGTCGTCGCCGTTGACGTGGAACACCGGCGAGCCGGTCATCTTCGCCACGTCGGTGGAGTACTTGCTCGACCGCCCCGACTCGGGGGTGGTGGTGTAGCCGACCTGGTTGTTGATGATGACGTGCACGGTGCCGCCGGTGCGGTAGCCGCGCAGCAGCGACAGGTTCAGCGTCTCGGCGACCACGCCCTGCCCGGCGAACGCGGCGTCGCCGTGCAGCAGCACCGGCAGCACGGTGAAGCCCTCCTGGCCCTTGTCCAGGATGTCCTGCTTGGCGCGGACGATGCCCTCGAGTACCGGGTCCACCGCCTCCAGGTGGGAGGGGTTGGAGGTCAGCGAGACCTTGGTCTCGCCGTCGCCGAACATGCGGAAGTACTTGCCCTCGGCACCGAGGTGGTACTTCACGTCGCCGGAGCCGTGCGCCTGGCCCGGGTCGAGGTTGCCCTCGAACTCCTGGAAGATCTGCGCGATCGGCTTGCCGACGATGTTGGCCAGCACGTTGAGCCTGCCACGGTGCGGCATGCCGATGACGACCTCGTCCAGCTCCGAGGTCGCCGAGGAGTCCAGCACCGCGTCCAGCAGCGGGACCACCGTCTCGGCGCCCTCCAGCGAGAACCGCTTCTGGCCCACGTACTTGGTCTGCAGGAAGGTCTCGAACGCCTCGGCGGCGTTGAGCTTGGACAGGATGTACTTCTGCTCGGACCCGTCCGGCTTCTCGTGCGGCTTCTCGACCCGGTGCTGCAGCCATTCCCGCTCGTCCGGTTCGAGAATGTGCATGTACTCCACGCCGACCGTGCGGCAGTAGGAGTCCCGCAGCACTCCGAGCACGTCGCGCAGCGACATGTGCTCCTGGCCCGCGAAGCCGCCGACCGGGAACTCCCGGTCGAGGTCCCACAGCGTGAGGCTGTGTGAGAGGACGTCGAGGTCCTCGTGGCGCCGCTGCCGGTAGTTCAGCGGGTCGATGTCGGCCATCAGGTGACCGCGGGTGCGGTAGGCGTCGATCAGCTCCAGCACCCGGGCGGTCTTGTCGACCGCGCCCTCCGGGATGTCGGTCGACCAGCGGACCGGCTCGTAGGGGATGCGCAGCGAGGAGAAGATGTCGTCGAAGAAGTTGTCCTCGCCCAGCAGCAGCTGGTGCACCTTGCGCAGGAACTCGCCGGACTCCGCGCCCTGGATGACCCGGTGGTCGTAGGTGGAGGTCAGCGTGACGATCTTGCTGATGCCCATCTCGGTGAGGGCCTTCTCGCTGGCCCCCTGGAACTCGGCCGGGTACTCCATGGCGCCGACACCGATGATGGCGCTCTGGCCCTGGGTGAGTCGCGGCACCGAGTGGTTCGTCCCGCTGGGGCCGGGGTTGGTCAGCGAGATCGTGGTGCCCGCGAAGTCCTCGGCGGTGAGCGCGTTGTTGCGCGCCTTGCGGATGATGTCCTCGTAGGCCTGCCAGAACTGGTAGAAGTTCATGTTCTCGCAGGCCTTGATGGAGGCGACCACCAGATTGCGGGAACCGTCCTTGCCGGGCAGGTCGATGGCCAGCCCGAGATTGACGTGCTCCGGCGTCACCACGGCGGGCTTGCCCTTGGCGTCCTCGCCGTAGTGGCGGTTCATACCGGGGAAGTCCCGCAGCGCCCGAACGAGTGCGTACCCGATCAGGTGGGTGAACGAGATCTTGCCGCCCTTGTTCCGCTTCAGGTGATTGTTGATCACGATGCGGTTGTCGAACAGCAGTTTCGCCGGGACCGCGCGCACGCTGGTGGCGGTCGGCACGGTCAGCGACTGCTCCATGTTCTTGGCGATCGCCGCGGCCGGCCCGCGCAGCGTCTTGGTCTCCTCGCCGCCGGACTCCTCCTTGACGGGAGCGGCCTTGGCGGCCTCCTGCGGGGAGGGCTTGGCGGACTGCTGCGACCCGGACGGTTGTGAAGTGGCCGAACGACCGCCTCCGTCCTGCTGCGTTCCCGCCTGCCCGGGAGCGGTGCGCTGCTGAGCTCCGTCCGCACCCTGTCGGGTGCCGGTCTGCTGCGTCTCACTCGCCGGTGGACTCGTCGTGGTCGTACGGGCACCCTCGTCGTGCACCTGACCATTTCGCTCACCGGACTTGGTGGCGGTCGCGGTCTTCTGGCCTGTTGTTGCGCCTGTCGCCGCAGCGGCGGACTCGGTTGCCGAGTGCCCCGAGGGACGGTAGTCCGCGAAGAACTCGTGCCACGCGGAGTCCACCGATGAGGGGTCGTTGAGGTACTGCTCGTACATTTCCTCGATCAACCACTCGTTGGGGCCGAACTGTGACGCAGGGCTGCTGCTGGACACGGCTGGCGTTCGCCTCGATCCATCTGCTCGTGGTTTTTCAACGCTCGCAACCCAGGCTAACGCTTCCGGGGTGTCCGGTTGGGTCTGTCCCGTGCACTCCGATCGAGTTCCGTGCCGTTCCGAATCGATCAGGTTGGCAGTGCGACCGTTTTTCCGGCGCGTTTTCCGGCGGAAGATCTTCACGATTTCCGGTAGTATGTGGGGTTTTGGTTTTTGTGATCTCGCTTTCCCGGCGGTTCGGGATGTCGGAACGGAACCCGAATGTGAGGTTTCACGCAAAAGTGAACAATCCCGTATCCTGAGCCTTGCGGACCACATCACGGGAAATTCCGCAGTGCCCGAGCAACGCGCCCCACGTACTTGTAAGCCCGGTGACAACCCGAGCTTACTCCGAGTCGTAGGAGGAGGCGCTGAGTCGTAGGAGGAGGCGCTGCGTGGTGTGCGCGTGTGGTGCGCGGCTCCGCCGTGCCCGGCGCGCGGTCCGAACTCCGTTCAGGCGACCCTCGTGGGTTCGGGGTCACCGCTTCTGGCGGCGTGTGTTCGCGCGTCGCGTCGGAGCCGTCGGGACCGTGCGATCGGGTAGGCGAGCGCCAGCAGCAGCGAGCCGAACGGGAACGGGAAGCCGAGCACCCCGAGACTCAGCGCGTACTCCGCGACCGGGACCAGCGTTGCCACGAGGAAGAGCCATCCCGGGCCGGAAGGAACCTTGCGCGGAGCGCGGGGTGAGCGCGTCCACGGTGTCCGTCCCCACGGTTTCGCCACCGAGGCCCATGTCTGGAAGGCCATGGCCGAAGCCATCAGCAGCGCCCCCACGGCGACGCTCGTCGGGAGCGCCCGCCCCTGCTCAGCTGCCCGAACCGCGGCCTGCAGATTCGGGCTGAGGACGAAGATACCCGCGTACAACTGGACGATCGTGATGGCGAACTTGGTGAGCACCCACCAGTGCCGGAAGTAGCCCCACGGTGTCAGCGCCGACAACATCAACCCGGTGAACGCCGAGGCGTTGGCCATGTACAGCAGCAGGTGCTCGTCGAGCACCTCCGCCATCGTCACCGCGCTCAGCCGTGCCGCCGGATCGGCGGTGCTCAACCCGAACGTGAGCAGCGCGGCCAACGCCAGGGCCTGACTCATCCAGCCCACTGACGTGAGGACGTGCATCCAGACGAGCAGATTACGAGAACGTTGGGAACCGCGGTTGGCCATGCCCGTCAAACTCGCAGGGTCCCGGCGCCGGGAACTCCGGCGACGCCCCCGAGACACCCCTGAATCCGCGAACACTTCCCGCCGGCCCGGCCGTGGAACTCCCACTCAACGGTTGGCCGGAGCCGACTCCTCACGCCCGGCCGTGACCTCGCCCGCCGGGCCGGGAACCGCCTGTCCCGAATCGTCGGCGGAACCGCCGTTGGCCCAGAGCCGCGCGTAGACCCCGCCCGCGGCCAGCAGCTCCCCGTGCTCGCCCTGCTCGACTATCCTGCCGCCGCCCAGCACCACGATCCGATCCGCGCGGGCGGCCGTGGCCAGCCGGTGCGCCACCACGAACGTCGTCCGGTCCCGGGCCAGCTCGGCGTGCGCCGCGGCCACCATCGCCTCGGTCGCCGGATCCAGCGCGGCGGTGGCCTCGTCCAGCAGCAGGACGTCCGGGTCCACCAGCTCCGCGCGGGCCAGCGCCACCAGCTGCCGCTGCCCGGCCGACAACGACTTGCCGCCCTCACCGGTGTGCTGCCGGAATCCGTCCGGCAACGCCGCTATACCGGGCAGCGCACCCACCCGGCGTGCGGCGCGCTCGATCTCGGCCGGACCGGCTCCCGGGCTGCCGTAGGCTATGTTGTCCGCCACGTCACCCGCGAACAGGTGCCCCTCCTGCGGCACCACGGCCAGGTGCGAGTGGTACTCGGCCAGCGGGTAGTCGCGCACGTCCACCCCGTCCACCAGCACGCAGCCGCCCGAGACGTCGTAGAACCGCGCCAGCAGTTTGACCAGCGTCGACTTGCCCGCCCCCGTGGCGCCCACCAGGGCCACCGTCTCGCCCGGGGTGACACGCAGCGACACCTCGGACAGCGCGGGATCGTCGGTGGCCGGGTAACTGAACGACACCGAGCGCAGCTCCACCTCGCCTTCGAGTTCGCTCGGCACCGTGGCAGGGCGGTCGGTCTCCGGCACCGAGGTGCGAGTACGCAGCAGCTCCCCGATCCGACGCAGCCCGACCCTGGCCTGCTGGTAGGCGTCGAACACCCCGGACAGCTGCTGCACCGGGCTGAAGAACAACCCCAGATACAGCAGGAACGCCGCCAGCACACCCGCGGTCAGCTCACCCTGGGCCACCCGCATCGCTCCGACGCCGAGCACCACCGCCTGCGCCACCTCGGACAGCAGCGCCACGAACGGGAAGTAGGTCGCGATGTAGCGCTGCGCCCGCAACCGTGAACGCCGGTACGCGTCGCTGCGCGCCGCGAACTTCTCGGCCGCCAGCTGTTCCCCGCGGTTGGCCTGCGAGACGCGCAGCCCGGAGACGTTCTCCTGCATGTCGGCGTTGACGGTGCTGACCCGTTCCCTGGCCTCGGCGTAGGCGGTGGACGAGACCCTGCGGAAGATGATCGTCGCCACCACCAGCAGCGGCGTCACCGACAGCGCCACCAGCGCCAGCGAGAGGTCGGTGATCAGCAGCGCCACCGCCACGCCGATGATGGTGGACACGCTGACCACCGCCGTGGCCAACCCCGTTTGCAGGAACGAGGACAGCGCGTCCACATCGGTGGTCATCCGGGTCATGATCCGGCCCGCGCGTTCGCGTTCGTAGTAGTCCAGCCCCAGCCGCTGCAGCTGGGCGAAGCTGCGCAGCCGCAGCAGGTACAGCAGCGTCTCGCCGGTGCGCGCGGCGATCACCGTCTGCCAGCGCATGGTCACCCAGCCGATCAGCACCAAGCCCGCGCCCACGGCGGTGGCGGTGAACAGTGCGTCGGGGTCGCCCGCCCCCACTCCGCCGTCCACGCCCCAGCGGATCAGCGACGGCATGCTCACCGACACGGCCGCGGTCGCCGCGACCAGCAGCACCGTCAGCGCCACGCCCCACCGGATCGGGCGGAACAGCTTCGCCAGCCGGAAGCCGGGATCGGGGGCGGTGGGATCGGTCCCGTTGAGCTCGGGTTCGTCCTCGGCGGGCGGCAGCCGGTCGATCGCGGTGCTCAGCTCCTCGCTGGGCGGGGTCGCTGCCACGGTCGAGCTTTTCGGGCGCCCCGTACCCGCGCTCGCCGCTCCGGCGGCCGGTTTCGCCGCGCTCGTGTTCCGGCTCGCCGCCCCTACGACCGCGAACGAACTCTCGGTGCTCGTCGCGGTCCCGGTCCAGTAGCCGTGCCGTTGGCCGCGCTCCTCACCCGGCCACAGCTCCGGGGTGGGTTCCTCGCCGGGTTCGCACACCGGGTGCCTGGCCCGCTCGGACGTCCCGGAGGTGTCCGGCAGCAGTTCACGGAACAGCTCGGAGCGCTGTTCCAGCTCCCGCTGGGTGCCGATGTCGACGACCTCGCCCTCGTCCAACAGCGCCACCCGGTCCGCGAGGGCGAGCGTGGACCGACGGTGCGCCACCAGCAGCGTGGTCCGCTCGGCGGTCACCGAACTCAGCGTGGCGTGAATGGCGGCCTCGGTGCTCGGGTCCACCGCCGAGGTCGCGTCGTCCAGCACCAGGATCCTGGGATCGGTCAGTAGCGCGCGGGCCAGCGCGATCCGCTGCCGCTGGCCACCCGAGAGGGTGAGGCCGCGTTCGCCCACCAGGGTGTCGTAGCCCTGCGAGAGCTCGGTGATGAACTCGTGGGCCTCGGCAGCGCGGGCGGCGGCGACTATCTCCTCCTCCGAGGCGTTCGGGTGTCCGTAGGCGATGTTGCCGCGCACGGTGTCGGAGAACAGGAACGCCTCCTCGAACACCACCCCCACGGCCGAACGCAGCGAGTCCAACCGCACGCCCCGGATGTCCAGGGCCTCGTCCCCGTCCCCGTCATTGCCCCCGTAGCTGCCCTCGTCACCGCTGTCGGGGCCGATGCGGAGGCTGCCGGAGTGCACGTCGTAGAACCGGGGCAGCAGCAGTGAGATCGTGGACTTGCCCGAACCCGCCGAGCCCACCAGGGCCAACGTCTCGCCGGAACGGACCTCCAGAGAGGTTCCCCGCAGCACCGGCTGTTCGCCGCCGTAGCCGAACCGCACGGCGTCCAGCTCAACCCGCAGCGGCCCCTCGGGCAGGTTCACCGCGTCCGGCGCGTCGGTGACCTCCGGCTGCGAGTCGATCACGTCGTGGAGCCGTTCCATCCCCGCGCGGGCGTGCTGGGCCTGGATCAGCACGTTGGACAGCATCCGCGCCGGGGCGGCCAGCATGGTCAGATAGCTCGCGAAGGCGATGAACGTGCCCACGCTGACCTGGCCCCGCAGCGCGAGCCAACCGCCCAGCCCCAGCACGCAGACCTGGCCCGCCAGTGGCAGTGCCGTGAGGTGCGCGGTCGGCGGCGCCGTGACCCGCGCCGCCCGCATCCGTTCGGCGAACAACCTGCGGGCGCGGCCGATCATGCCGCTGACCTCCCGGGACTCCTGCCCGAAGCCCTTGACCACGCGGACACCGCTGATCGTTTCCTCGACCTGCTCTGCCACATCGGCCGCGCGCTGCTGCGCGCTCCAGGTGGCGGGGAACAGCTTCTTGCGACTGCGGGCGGTCACCACCCCGATCAGCGGCCCCACGACCAGCGCGATCACGGTCAGCAGTGGGGACAGCCACAGCATCGCCGCCAGCGAGAACACCGCCAGCATCAGCGTGCCCGCCGCCATCGGCAGCATGGACAGCAGCCCGTTTACCAGCTGCAGGTCGCTGATCGAGCGCGAGACCACCTGGCCGGTGCGCAGCGAGTCCTGCTTGCCGCCGTCGAGGCGCTGCACCGAGCCGAACACGGCGCGGCGCAGGTCGTGCTGCACGTTCACGGCGAGCTTGCCCGCGGTGTAGCGGCGCACGAACGCGGCGCCGAACCGGAACAGGCCCAGCCCGAGCATCGCCGCGACGATCCAGCCGAGCCCCTCGGTGCTGCCCGCCACCGCGTCGTCCACCGCCACCTTGGTGAGCACCGGGACGGCCGCCTCCATACCGACCGCCGTGACGGCGGCCCCCATGGACAGCAGCACGGCGGCGGGATGCCGCCAGCAGGCGGCGCTCAGGCGGCGGATCCAGCCGGGTTCGGCACGAGCTTCTCCGGATTCGGGCACCCCGCCAGGTTAGGACCCCACACCGACGCCTCGCTTTCCTGATTCGGGTGCTCGGCTCGGGTTGTGCGGGTGCTCACTCGGCGGAACCTCCGGCACGGCTCTCGCTGTGTTGTTGGGCCGGTCGCTCTGGCGAGGTGGCCGGTTAGCCGGCACGTGAGTCGGCGCCTTGCGGCGTTGGGCCAGCTCTTGAGTAGCGACCTACGCGGCGAGCGGCCCGGCCTTGCAATGCATCCGACTCACGCACCGGGGACACCCAAGCTGCGATCCGCACGGTCACTTCCCAACGAGGGCCTCCGGCGCGGCGATTTCGTGGGAAATTGACACCGCCGCGTCGAGGCTTCGCGGCGGGAAGAAGAAGCTGCCTCGGCTTCGTGAGGTCACCTTCGGGGGAGGGGTGAATGGCCGAGGGGCGAAGAGTTGGACAACGTTGTGTGGCTTCCGGATGACCTCGCTGGTCGTTACGGGTGACGGGGGTGCTGTTTCCGGGTGCCGTGCCGTTAGGATCGCTGGTCGCGCGTACTGGGTTCGTGGTTCCCTGGGGTGTCTCGTTCATGTGCAGTTCGGGATGGCCGACCGCTGTCGGCCGCCACAACCGTCCGACCGAGTACAACAGCGGATTTTCCATGTCTGAGGTGTTTTCCTAGCGGCGTTATCGGAGAGTGCCATGAAGTACGTTTGGTTCGGCGTGCTGCTTCTGCTGGGCCAGCTGGTGCCGGAACTGCTGTTCCCACCGGAGGGCGTCACAGTGGAGATCGGTCGCTTCGCGGCCATGGCGGGTACCGCGGTGTTGGCCGTGGTGATTCTTTACACCTGGGAACGGTGGTCACTGGGACGAGCCCTGTGGCCGCGTCGAGCCCGAGCGTACGAAACCGAGGCGTGACCGGCACTCGATTCCGTCGAGTTCGCGGCCTTTCCGAGTCGGCTCCCCCATGTCGCCGCGATGCCGCGTCGACGGTGGGAGCCGCTCCGGTCCGCGTTCGTGGCAGCGTCGCTGCCGATTCAGCGCGCGCTGTTCGAGTAGGTCTCCCGAGGCTGCTCGGTGGCTCGTTGTCCTGCGTTTCGCTGGACGGCGATGGGCTGCGTCGGAAGCTCGACGGGCTGCGTGGGGGACGCGATGGGCTGCGCCTCGATGGGCTGCGTCGGCGGTTCCGGTGCCGAATCCACCGTCCGGTGTTCTAGCTCGTCGCCCTTGGTCAGCAGCCTTCCCAACTTCGGGGTCTCCCGCAGTTTCTCCACGGCCCGAGTGGCCGGGTACACGCCGAGCAGCATCACGAGCAGCACCACGCTCGCCCCGACCAGGAAGCCGACCATCACGTCGTGCGGAAAGTGCGCTCCCACGAACACGCGGGAGGCCGCGGTCGAGATCCCGACCAGCAGTGCCGGAACACCGAGCCTGCGCCACGCGAACACGATCGCGACGGCCGTGGCGCCCGCCACGGCGGAGTGATTGCTGGGGAAGGACCAGTCACCGGGTGGGTCGCACACCGCTATCGTGTTGACGTCCGATAACAACCGGCACGGCCGTCCCACCTCGAAGAAGCCCTTGATGGTGTCGTTGACGAGGTAGGCCGCGATCATGCCGAACGGCGCCAGCAGCGCGAACGCCATTCCACGCGCGGGCAGCCCCCGTGCCCGCCACATGCCCCAGGCGAGGACGGCGGCCATGACGAACAGCGAGCCGTCGGTGAACAGGATCGCCAGCAGGTGCACGAAATCCGGCGTCGAGTTCGCGAACTCTATGATGTGGAGGTACCAGTTGGCGCTGACGTCCGGGACGTCCTCGACACCCGAGACAGCCCGGTTGCTCGTTAACGTGGTCAGCTCGTCCGTCGGGCCCGTTTCGTGCATGCGGTCCTCGCCTGGGATCGTGTCTCACGGGATCACCGGCCCCATCGGAGCGCGGTGAGCACTCCACTGTGGGAGGCGGGAATCCCGACTCGGTTCGGATGGTCGTCCTGCGGTGGGGGCATCCGGCGCGTGCGCGACGAACACCCGCTTCGGCGAGAGCTGTTCACGCTCAGTACCGCCAGGGTTTCTCCTCTGTTTACCACGAGGACACCCGTTGTTCCCGACGAGACCGACTGCCGGATGATCCCGGAGTCGGGCAGACCGTTACCGGCCGCGCACGGGTAAAGCGAGCGGGTTTCGCGACCCGGCGAGCTGTTCCGGGCCGCTGAGTGCGGACCTCGGCCGTGATCACTCGGCTCGGTGCGAGCGGCAGCGCGACGTGGTGACGTGGGAGGCAGCACCCGCTGCTGAGCCGCATGGCGTGTCGCGGCCACACCGGTGCGCGCGGGACCGGTGTGCTTTCCACGTCACGACCGCCGACAGGGCCAGGGCCGCGGCGATCGCGGGCAGCCAGGTCACCAGACCGGCCGCGGGGGCACCGCCGAGCAGCCCGGCGGTGACGAGTGCGGGCAGGAGGCAGCATGCCAGGCATGCCGCTCCGGCCAGTCCGGCCAAACCGGCTGATGCTCTTCGACTCCGACGAGCGGGCCGGTTAGCAGCAGGATCGCTCATCGTGGTTCTCTTCGGTGATGTCGGCGATGTCGGCGAACGGCAGTGGGCAGTCCGTGCTGGTGGCGCAGGAGGTCAGATCGTCACAGCCTGCCTCGACCGTTTCGAGCAGCGTGGCGCGGATGGTCCGCAGGTCGGCGATGCGGGCCTCGACCTCGGCCAGCTTGACCTGGGCCCGTTCCCGCAAGCCCGGATCGGAGTGGCCGGCCCGGCGCGGTCGCCCTGCTTCGAGCAGGTCGGCGACCTCGTCGAGAGTGAAGCCCAACCGCTGCGCTGCCTTGATGACCCGCAGCGTGGTTACCGCCGCCGGTGGATACAGGCGATGGCCACCCAGGCTGCGTTCGGGCTGGGCCAGCAGCCCGCGCCGCTCGTAGTAGCGCAGGGTCTGCGGATTCACCCCCGCGGCTTCGGCGAGCTGTCCGCTGCGCAGTCTCGTGGTGCTCATGGGGTTCCCTCCGGCGAGGTCGCTGCCGCGTGCCGGGCCAGTGCGTCCAGGACCGGTTGCTGAGCCGCGGGAACCGTGATGTCGAGCCGCAGTTCGTCGTCGCCCTGCCGGAAGACGAAGGTGAACAACGAGCAGCAGCGGCTTTCCCGCTCTGCCAGGTCCCGCGCGGTGTCCTGCCAGGCCGGATCCAACACCAACAGCAGTCGGGTCGGTTCCGGCCTGTGGAAACTCCGCAGTGCGGCGGTGAACAGCGCATCGAACTCGGCCGCTCGCTCCGGCTGCCGCGACGGCGGCAACTCGCACGAAGGCGGGACCCACCCGAGGAGTGAATCACCGCCGTGGTCGCTGCCGGCCTCCGGCACATCGCAACAGGTGGCCGGGGCCACGCTGTCGGTGAGAGCCGAAGGTGTGTTGTCTTCCACGGTCGGGCCGCAGCAGGCGCACCCGGCGTTCTCGTCGGTCGTCATCGCGGTTCCCCTCCTGTTCCAGTGGTACGCCGCCGCGACGCACGACGCCGGTTGAGCACGAGCCCCAGGGTTACGCCGTAGACCAGGTGCGGGACCAACGTCGCCACCGCGCGGCGTCACGGCGGTCCCGAGCAGCCCCGGCCCAGGTAGGGCAGTGGTACCTCTCAACCATGGCATCGCGCCGCGGCAACCTCGTGCTGTCGACGGTAAGCCTGTACCCAGGTACAGGATGCAACCACGATTCGGCGGTCGAGGCGTGCGCCTCAGCTCTTCGACAGCGGTTGTGACCGGACCAGCCGGGGGATGGTGTGGACGTAGCCGACCATGCCGAGCAGTTCCACCAGCGTCTGGGTGACCACGACTACCGGGGTGATCGCGTAACCGGCAGGCAGGGCCAGCGCCAGCGGCAGCACTACCAGGGAGTTGCGGGTGGCACCGCTGAAGATCAGCGCGCGGGAGCGACCCGTGTCGAGCCGGAACCCTCGCGCCAGCCCGTAACCGACTCCGGCCATGATGATCAGGAAGGCCACGTACAGCGGAACCACGGCCACGATCCGGCCGAGCCGGTGGCTGATCGCGGGGATCTGGCCCGCGACGACCACCAGCAACGTCGCCGCCATGAGCGGCACCATCGCCGCGCTGACGGCCGAGGAGAGCACCTCGCCGGTGCGGTGCCGGGTGGCCAGCGCCTCGGTGGCCCAGGCCAGTCCCAGCGGAGCGACGATGAGGAACCCGAAGGCTTCCAGGAACGGCCCCACCGCGACGATGTCGGCCAGCCCTGGACCGAGGAACAGCCAAAGCAGCGGCGGCAGCGCCGCCATCTGGACCAGCAACAACAGCGGCGAGGCGGCCAACAGGCGGTGACTGTCCCCGCCCGCCAGCCCGGTGAACACGATCACGTAGTCGATGCACGGGGTCAGCAACACCAGCAGCACCCCGAGCAGCACCGCCCGCGGCAAGGTCACCACGGCGGTCAGCGCGGCCACGATCAGCGGCACCACCGCGAAGTTCAGCAGCAGCGTCGCCGCCAGGAACCGCCCGTCGCGGAACGCACGGGTCAGCCGGGTGAAGGGGACTTGCAGAAACGTCGCGTACAGCAGCGTTCCCAGCACCGGATAGATCGCGTGCTCCCAGACGAATGCGCTCTCGGGCAACGCCAGGCCCATGCCGGCGCCGAGGAGCAGCCCGCCGAGGTAGATCGGAATCTGGTGGCGTTCCAGCCACTGGGTCGCGGACACGCGCGTGCGGTCTCCTTTCCCGGGGTGTGATCGCCGGTCCCCAGGCGAGGAGGGACGGCGATCACTCAGCTCGGTGCGGCCAGCAGCGCGGCGTTGTGGCGCGGGCGGCGTAGCAGCCACCCGCACAACCCGCCCCACACCAGCAGGTTCGCGGCGAGTTTCACCGCCAGCACGGTGCCACTCTGGGCGTAGAGCACAGGGTATGCCGTGAGCACCAGGAACGGATCGGCCAGCTCCACCCAGCGCAGCCCGATGCCGGTCGAGGTGAGCGGCACCTGCACCAGCAGTGCCCCGGCGATCAGCAGGGTGGCCGTCCGCTGGTTCCGCAGCCCGTTGACGACGGCGGCCGTGAGCAGTCCGGTCAGCACCAGCGCGGCCCAGTCGAGCAGCAGCGCCAGCAACACGAAACCGATCCCCGGTTGGATCACCGGAGCCAGTCCTTCCACGGCCTGGGCGGTGAGCAGCAGGCTTCGCGGCCCCGATTCGAACTGGTAGGTCATGTAGACCAACAGCAGCAGCCAGGACGAGAGGAAGGCCGTGGCGGTGAGCACCACGGAGCCGATCACCGAAGTGATCCAGCGCCCGGAGCCGAGCACCAGCTGCGCGTGGGTGTGCAGACCGTTCGAGCGGGAGGCCGCCTGCGTGACGGCTGTCAGCAGCGCGTAGAAAATCACCAGTTCCATCGCCAGGGTCCGTGGCTCCAACGAGGACAGCACGAGCCAGTCCCCGTAGGTCGGTTCGGGAGGCAGACCGGCCGGGGTGGAGCTGGTGCCGACGAAGAACCAGGCCAGCAGGATCACCGGGGTGGCCCAGCGCAGCGCGGGCAACGTGGCCAGCAGCACCGCCAGCCGTGCCGTGCCGCCGCGTCGCACCGGATTCGGGTCTCGTGGCATCACCAGCTGTCCAATCCGCGGAAGGGTTGTTCGATGTCGCGGCCCAGGTCCTCGACGTTTCCCAGCGGCAGCTCCGCCCGCGAGAGCAGCGCCAGCAGTTCGTGCAGCGGCGCGGACCGCTCGGCGAGCACCCCGATGTAGGGGTCGATCCGGTGTGTCCAGTCGTGCTCCTTCAGCACCGTGGCGGCGGCGTGCCGGGTGGCTTCCGCGTCCTCGTCCTCGGCCGCGAAGCGCAGTCGCCACCAGCGGGGGCTGTTCTCGGGCCAGCGGGTGACGACCTCGCCGCCGGAGATGTAGACGATCTCGTCGCTCATCTCGTCGACGTCGGCGATCGAGTGGCTGCTGAAGATTACCCCGGTTCCGGCACGTGCCCGCTCGCCGATCAGCTCCTTGAGCCGGATGATCCCGGCGGGGTCCAGCCCGTTGCCGGGCTCGTCGAGCACCAGCACCTCGGGCTCGCCCAGCAGCGCCCGCGCCAGGCACAACCGGCGCCGCATTCCCAGCGAGTAGGTGCCGACCCGCTTGCGCGCCCCCTCGCGCATCCCCACCGCGTCGAGGCACTCGTCCACCTCGTTCGACGTGACGCCGCCCAGCATCCCGGCCCACTGATCGAGGTTGCGGCGCCCGGAGACGCTGTTGATCAGCCCGTCCTGGTCGAGCACCGCGCCGAAGCTCGGCCGCGTGCCCCCTGCGGTGTGGTGGTGCAGCTTTCCCGCGCTCGGTTCGATCAGGCCCAGCAGCGCGGCCAGCAGCGTGGTCTTGCCCGCGCCGTTGGGGCCGACGATGCCGACGGTTCGGCCACTTCGGACGGCGAGGTCGACGTCGCTGACCGCCCAGTGGTTGCCGAAGCGTTTGCCCAGTTTCTCGGTTTCCAGCAGTGCCCGGTTCGGGGTTTCCATATGGTTGTGCGACCTAGCGTTCGGCTCGGGGGGCGAGTAGGGCGATGAGGGTGATCAGTGCCGCGTCGACGAGCAGCCACAGCGCGGGGCCGATCGTCCAGTTCAGCGGGTTGTGCGGGAAGAGTGCGACCCCGTGTCCGGGTGTGAGCATCAGCCTTATCGGCGTGAGCCCGAGCTCATCGCCCACAAGGGCACCGAGCAGCACCGCCAGCGGCGCGCAGACCAGCGCGACCAGCCGGGGCGTGCGGTAGACGGCGAGCAGGTGCGCCACCAGCAGCACGCCCACCGAGACCAGGCAGCACCACAGCAGCATGACCAGGTCCACCACCGGTCCCATGGCGTGCATCCCGGGCCACAGCAGCACGCTTTCGTCGACGGTGCGCAGCGGGTAGACGAACAGCGCCAGCACGTCGACGAAGACCACCATCGTGGCCGTCGTCACCACTGTCCGACCCGCCGCCACGCGTATCGAGCCGAGCACGTGCTCGCGCGGCCCGATTCCCGCGATCCGCAGGTACGGACTGCGCCCGGTCTCCTGGTCGGTCACGAACACCGGTGCGGCTGCCAGCACTCCGACGAACAGCGCGAGGATCACGGGTATCGGGTCCGAGTACGCGAAGTAACCGATCGCGGCTTCCTTCAGCGAGATCCGGTGCTGCAGTTCCACGACGAACAGCGCGATTCCGAGCAGCAGCCCGGCACCGATGTTCACCAACGGTTGGCCGGGCCAGTACCCGGCCGAACCGCCGCGTCTCAGGACGAGATTCATAGTGATTCGAATCTAACACGGATGATCATGGATCCTGCCGGAGAACTTCGTGTGCGTCGTGAATGCCCAGGAATCGGCGTTTCCGTATATTTTAACCTTCTTGACGCTGGTTCCCGGGTTCGGTGCTGTCTAGAAGAGTCCTTGTTCTTTTCTTTCTTTGGCTTGCTGGCAAGCCTCCAGGAATTTTGACGGTGTGACTTTTTTTAATTCTTTATAGTTGTAAACAAATCCTCTGGTTACGATTTCCTTCTCGCGGAGAAGCCACTTCACTCCTACATCCTGCCAGTATGGTTCTGTTATTATTCCGGGATGTCCTGCGGCTAGCAGCTCCCTAGCTGTTCCTGGAGCGGCTTCCCCTTCGAACGGGTCCCATACCACATACACTCCTACGTAAATTTCCTCTGGATCCACATTTTCTCCTCTGAAGTAGTTCGTCCATCAGAGCCTGTTCTCGAACTTAGGTGAGTCGTTTGCTGGTGGTTCGGATCATGGCCCAGCGGACGAAGGTTTCGTGGTGGTCGGGCAGGCGTTCGTAGTCGCGCGCACAGCGGCGGTGTTGGTTGATCCAGGCCAGGGTTCGTTCGACGACCCAGCGTCGGGGGAGTACGACGAATCCGGTTTGACCGGCGAGTTTGGCGACGATGTCGATGGTGGTTCCGAACAGGGGCCTCGTCCAGTTCAGCAGGGTTTCGGTGTAGCCGGAGTCGGCCCACAGGTGGCGCAGGCTGGGGCAGGTGTACGTCGCGCGTGCCAACAGGGTGCGGGTGGCTGTGCGGTCTTGGGCATCGGCGCCGGTGACCAGGACGCAAATCAGTAGGCCAAGGGTGTCCACGGCGATGTGGCGTTTGCGTCTGTTGATCTTCTTGGCGCCGGTTCCCGGCTTCGGTGTTGTCTAGAAGAGTCCTTGTTCTTTTCTTTCTTTGGCTTGTTGGCAGGCATCCAGGAATTCGAGTGGTGTCACCTTGCGCAGATCCTGGTATCTGTACACCGAACCCGTGGTGGCCATTTCCTTCTCTTTGAGGAACCACATCACTTCCACGTCTTGCCAGTACGGACTGGTTATTGTTCCGGGGTGGCCACGAAGTAGCCCTGCCCCCGGAGCGCGACGATCTTCTTCTCCTGTTGGGGGGTCCCACGTGACGTAAACCCCTCTGTACAGATCGCCCGGGTCCATGCTCATCCTTCCTGGTAGGATTTTTCGGGATTGAGCGTAAGCATGCTCCGGCCAATACCTCTCTTTGTTTTTAGGGACGAGAAGGAGTTTTGCGTTGTTGCCGATAGTTATGCTTGCTCGAGGTAAAGCATTTCAGATGAAGTGTCACTGCCGCTTTTCGGCATTGCCGGGATCGTAATTTATGTGGCCTGTTGTGCCAGGCATGTAGCCCGAACTCGTGGGCCGATCACGGACGTTCCGTTTGATTTCGATGTGTACCGCCTCGCAGTTGTGGCCGTCGCCGCATGAGAGCTCCGTCTATCTCCGTTGTTCGGTATCATGCTTTTACAGTACTCGTACGGATTTTCCGCAGTGATGTCGAAGCTGTCACTTCCGTGATGGTAAGCTTCGCAGTGGTCTGTTGGCCAATGGATTTTCTTTGGACCAGTGCAGCGGCGAAGATCTAGTCCGGCACTGCTGACCAGCGGTTCTGAGTTCCTTCCTCGGTGCAGCGTTGACCGGTCGGAGTGGCACAGCAATACGAAGTTGTTGGTTCGATAGGCTTACTGCTCGCTGTCGGTGCCTGTTTCGGGCCGAGTGTTGTCGGGAGTCAGGGACAGAGTGGATGGACGAGGACGAGACGCTCTACAAGGGCGATCCGGTGGTGATCGCGCGGATCGCGTTGTCGATCCGCTCGGCCTCCTCCGCCGAGGCGTTGCGGGCTGCGACGCGGCTGATCGAGGACACCGGTGCCGAGGAGGTGCGTGTCCAACCCGATGAGGACACTCCCTTCCCGTTCCACAAGCTGGAGCTGACCGTCTACCGCAAGTACGACACCGACGAGAGGTTCGGCAGTGCGCTGCCGGAGGCGGTGGTGCCGCTCGTGGAGAGGCTCGGGCTGCACGAGGACTCCGTCCGGCTGGATCCGGAGCGACTGGGGGAGGCCTACGTCGAGTTCGGTACCGAAGGGCGGCCGGGGCGGCGCCCGGAAGGTTGCCTCAGCGGCACGATCCGAGCCGAGCTGGGGCTGTACCCGTACGAGGTTTCGCTCGAGCCGAAAACGCTGGTGCTGGGACACAACTTCACCGAAGAGGAGAAGGCCCAGTTCACGCGTGAGCTGCTCATCAGCGGTGGTCTCGGCAACGACGGCGTGCCCCGGGTGCGGGTGGTCGCGAACGTCAAGATAGCCACCGAGGACGAGCAGGACGCGCTGGCCGTGGCCGAGGATCTGCTGGCGCCGTTGCGCTCGGACCTGCCCAGCGGGGTGGACAAGGTCATGCGAGAACCCGATCTCGATCACAGCAATGACACGGTGTCGCTGCTGCTGTTGCTCGGCGAGTACGACTACGACCCGAACGCGGTGCTGCTGCGGCTGGCCGAGGCGATCACGGTGCCCGGCAGGTGGAGCGGCCCGCAACGGCCCGCCGAGTGGGAGGCGATGGCCGTCCCCGACTTCGCGCCCCCGCACCACTCGCACGTCCTCATGGAGTGGCAGGCCCCTCGGCGACCCGCGCGGGGACCACTCAAACTGGAGCTCCACGCCGCCCCCGGGCTGATCATCACCGATTTCCGGATCGATCTCGACGAGTGAGCACACCCGACAGCGGAGACGCTGCCGGGCGCACCCTCGCCGTGCGGCTCAGAGGCCACCGGCACGTACGTCATCCACACCGAGGTGTCGGTTCCCCGTCACCCACTCCCCAGCGCGTTGAGCTGTTCGGTGAGGTAGCCGGCTAGTCGCTGCTTGTCGGCGGGGGCGAAGGTGTTCCAGTCGGCACCGTCGTTGTTGCGCCGGGACGTGATGCTGTAGCGGCCGTCCTCGGTGTCGCGCCAGCCGATCGCCGGTAGCCGGGGTGTTTCGCCGTGGGCCGGGCTGCCGCTGACGAAGAAGTAGCCGATCCGCTCGGTGGGCAGCGTCAGGATCCGCTGCGCCGCCCGCAGTTGCCGATCGCTGCTCCGCGCGGGCGGTTTGTGCTCCGCACCGGTCAGCCACGAGTCCCCGCCGGTTTCCTGGCCGCCGCCGGATCCGGCGGCGGTGTTGACGGTGGCAGTCTCCAGCTTTCCCGCCGAGACCTCGGGCAGCAGGTCGGTGCAGCCGCGGACCAGGCTCCGGGTGTCGACGAACCGGACCCGGAGCCCGTCGGTGCCCTGCACCGCCTGGACACCGAGCCTGCCGGAAACGGCGGTGCGAGCGCGGAACACCTCCTCGGTGGCGGTTTCCAGCCAGGTGACCGCGATGTCCACCTTCGGGGAGTGCAGCAGCCGCAGGGCCGCTTCCACGTCCTGGTCCGGCTCCCGGCCGTCGGCCAGCCCACGGTTGGCGAGCTCCCGCCACACCTCCTGGCGGACGCGGGAGCGCTCGTCGGTGGTTCCGCCGTGGTACTCCAGCTCGAATGGGAATCTTCGGAGGTCGACGCCGAGGTCCTCGCAGAGGATGTCGGCCGCACGTGTCGAGAGCGTGAACGATCTCGGCATCAGTTACGGCCGTCCTCCTCTTCCGGCGTGGCGCCGATGACCGGGGGAGCCACCCGGGGCAGTCCGAGGTCGTCGCCGATCTCGTCGGTTTCGAGCACGTACTTGCGCTCGTGCTCCTCCTCGTCCTCGCCCTGGCCGCGACCGGAGCCCGCTCCGGCACCGCCCATCGGCATCCTGCCGCCGCCGCGCCCCGAGGAGTTCGCGGGCGTGCCGCTGGTGGGACCGCCGGTCGGAGCGCCACCGACCCCCGCGCGTCCGCCGGAGCCCAGCCCCGAACCGCCCGAGCCGGAGCCGCCTGAGCCGTAACCTCCCGCGCCGTAGCCACCGGCGCGGCCGCCGGAGTAACCCCCGCGTCCGCCGGTCGTGCCGCCGGCACGGCCACCGCCCGGCACCTGCTGGCCGGGTGGGACGGGTGCCCACCTGCCGTTGGCGGAGTTCTGCCGCTGCCACTGGCCGGTCCGGGGGTCCTGCCGGTAGTTCGTGCCGTCCGGGCCGCGCACCGCTCCCGGTGGCAGACCGGAGTTGCCCGCGTTGCCGCCGGAGTTCCAGGCGGGCGCGGTGGTGGAAGGCTGCTGGGTCTGGCCGTAGTAGCCGCCCGGCGCGTTCGACACGCCCGAGGAGGGCGGTGCCGTGGTGCCGCTCGGGGCGGAGGCCGCGTAGGTGCTCGACGGTGTGGTGCTGCCGACGGTCGCGAAACCGCTGCCGCCGGATCCGGTGCCGGAGTCACCCGCGTTCTCGTCGGTGGACTGCGGGGGAGGGGCGAACCGCGGGGTGTTCTCAGCGGCACCGCCGAAGTCGTTCTCCATCGTGGACACCACGCGGGCGGCTTCCTGGTGGGCCTGCTTGGCCTCATCGGCGCGCTGGCGGATCTCAGCCGCGCGCTGCACGATCGTGGCCGGGTTCGGGTCCGAGGCGACTGCGGACAGCTCATGCATCAGGCTGAACTGCGGGTCCTCCGGCATCGAGTTGCGAGCCTGCTCACCGGCCTCGGCCTGCAAGCCGATCTGGTTCGCCGTCAGCTGCGCTGCCTCGCCGGAATGCCCCATGTGCGCGGAGACGGTGTTCATCTGCGCGCGCATGGCGTCACCCGCGCGGCCCTGCCAGTTCTGCTCCGTCTTCGCGGCGGCCTGCTTGATGCGGTCGGAGATTTCGATGAGTTTGGCACCGTGGCTGTGGTAGATACGGCCTACGTCGTGAACCTTCGTCGGCTCGAATTCTTCCCGCACGAACTTCTCGAGCTCCGCGTGCGGATAGGACTCGTATGCGGTGCACCCCAGTGCGGTGGGGCGACCACGCAGCGACTGGTCGCCCGACATGGCCTTGGCCTGTTGGGTGCCGTAGTGCTCGGCGGCGTTCGCGGCGACTTCCTTCGCGCGCTGCGTGCTCATGTCGCCGTTGCCGACCGGCACGTGCCCGGCGGCCTGGTGCTCGAAGTCACCCCGGGCGCGGTTGTACGCCTCGCGTTCCCGGTCGGCGATGTATTCGTGGCTGCGGTAGCCCTGGTCCCCCTCGGACACGAAATCCCCCTGGTTCTCAGCTGTCCGAAATGTTCTGCTCTACCATCGGTGCGATCTTCTTGGCCAGGTCGCACGAGGTGGTGTTTCCTTCTCCCAAGGTGTCAACAGTCACGGTTTCCGAATTATTTACAGGGATTGCCACTGTGCATGATTCCCCTGATATTCCTTGGGATATCTTTCCTTTCTTGCTGTTGACGGAGAAAGGTCGTGTATCTCCTTCTGATAGGTTGATGTCGCCAAGAGTGCTGTTCGGGTGGAATGCTACACTTAGTGCTCCTTCGTTCAGTGTCCATCGGCAAGATTTTGATCCGGCTGCTTCTCTTGTGGTTCCAGTGTTTTCTGTGTTGATTTTATTTTCTTGTTTTTGGTTCAGTGTTTCGCATGGAGATATGTTCTCCAGTGAGACTGCGTCCGTGCTCTCCTGGGAGGATCTCTCGGTTTCTCCGTCTGTATCGGTTCCGTTTGAAGAAGAGCAAGAGGATATCGCTGCCGCAGCCAGAAGGACTGCCGTAGCGGCGAATGTCTTTTTGTTTATTTTCTTCAGGTTAGTGTGGTGAATCATGCGATTCCGTTGATTTGGTTGGAGTTCACTTCGTCGGACTCTTGGTATGAGCGGATCGCTTTTCTGATTGCTTCGACGGTCTTGGGGGATCGCTCTCTTATCTTGAGGACTAGTTGTTCGTAAGATTCCTCGTCGCCTGCTGCCACATTCTGGTTGAAGTCAGATATCGCTTTCCCGGCTGGGCTATTTCCAAGCGGGGTCTTCTGCTTGAGGGCGATTATGTCCAGTTGGGCGTTCTCGGCCCATTCTTCCAGATCCTGGAAGATCTGTATGAGTTCGTCGCCCGCGTCGGGGGTGATGACGAATTGGCCGTTGTTGGCGGCGGTGATGATGCCTTGCATGGCGTCGTTGGTGGTCGACAGGTTGCCGGTCAGGTTCTGGTCGTCGCTCATGGTGATGCGTTGATTCCCCCATCGTCGGCGTGTGCCCTACGAAATTCCGAGCCTACTGATCTTGCTCGACGGGGGTCAACGGCTTGTCGGCAACGGGGTGTACGTCACCCCGGTGTTTCACCCAAAAGTCGGAGTGCTGCTTTTGAGGGTGCTGAGGAAGCTTTGCCAGGTGGTGGGAGAGAGGGCGAGCGTGCCGCCTTCGCGGGCCTTGGTGTCGCGGACCAGCACGGTCGAGGTGGCGAAACCGACCTCGATGCAGTTGTTCGCGCCCCCACTGCTGCGAGTGCTTTTCCGCCAGTCGACGGACGCTGGGCTATCGCTCATGGTGATGTTGTTCCCCATCATCGGCGTTTGCCTGCTAACCACCAAATCTACCGATTTTGTTCGCTGTAGGCAACGCTTGACGATGAGAGGGGGAACGTCACCGTACCTCGATATCAGGTGCTTTTCAGGGTGGTGAGGAAGCTTTGCCAGGCTGTGGGGGAAACAGCGATGGCCCCCCTGTCGCGGTTCTTGGTATCGCGGACCAGCACGGTCGAGGTGGCGAAACCGACCTCCACACAGTTACCTCCGCCAGTGCTACGCGAAGACTTACGCCATTGGAGTTCCCGCATGCTCAGCTCTCCCGTCGGCTCGGGTCTGTAGTACCCGTAGTGATTCTGCCGGATCGAGCGCGTGAGCACGAAGATGATCCATGACACGAGAGTATCGTGCTGTCTGGTGTGGCTCTTCCAAGTAGTGTCCTCCGACCTGGGACTCCAGGTACACCACCTCGGGATGCTGCACTTGTGGAAAGCCGAGGATGGTGAATGAGCCCGTAGCGGGATGCTCGCCAGCTTCCAGCGGCATGATCTGAACGGTTACATCACTCCTTTCGGCCAGTTTGGCGATATGTTGAAGCTGTTCGCGCATCACGTGGTGACCGCCTACCGGGCGTCTGACAGCCGCTTCGCCTACCACCGCCCACAGGGATAACGGCGACTCGTCGTACAGCCGTCGTTGTCGTTGCAAGCGCAGTTCCACTCGTTGCTCAAGGTTCTCCTCGGTCTCGTCGAGGACCGTGGCACGAGTGTCCGCGCGAGCGTATGCCTCGGTCTGCAACAAGCCCGGAACAACGTCCACTTCGTAAGTGCGGATGGTGTCGGCTTCGGCCTCCAGACCGACATATGTCTCGAACCAGGACGGAAGTGCATCGGCGTACGAGTGCCACCAGCCTTTTCGGCTTGCCTGCCTGGCCAGGTTGGTCAACAGCTCTCTCGTCGCGGAACCCGCGTCGTAGATGGTCAGCATGGCGAGTAGGTCCGAGACACGGACTCCTTGATGGCAGTCCTCGATACGACTGATTTTGCTCTGCTTCCAATCGAGCGAACGAGCTGTCTCGGTCTGAGTGAGCTCCGCCTGCTCACGTAGTTCACGCAGCTTCCTCGCCAGTATGCGTCGTCGCACTGTCGGACTGATCGCCATGTGACCAATTTTCACGAGCGCATAGCGCTTTCACAAGATCCTCACCTGATCGTGTACTTACAAAATCGCATTATGCGATGGCAGCCTATGCTTAATGATCTCACCGGAGAGGAGCCAAATGTCCTGGTGGTGGTTTCGGTGGCGGGAGGGTGTGGCGGCCGAGTCCGAGCGGCTGGCGCACGCCGTGGACGTCGCGGTGGGGCGCGACTACCTCATCTCGCCGTGCGGGCGGCAGTTCTCCCGCCGCGACACCGAGTGGGTAACCGATCCACGGCACACTCCGCGCGGCGCGGCGGGTGAGCCCTGCGCGGCGTGCGTGATGCGGGTGCTGCTGAGCGCGCCCGCCGGTGGCGGACCCGATGGCGGACAACGCCATTCGCACGAGCAACGTCCTCCGTACGGGTGAGCGCAGCGCGCTCGCCCTCGACTCCGAACCCCTACGCGTCTCGAACCCAGAGTTCGAGCTTTCGCCCCGATGGAAGGGAGACCCACGTGTTCAGCATTGGTTGGCGCGGTCCGGTGGTGTGGTGGAACCCGATCGCCGGATACCGCCACGCCTTCGGCCCTGACACCCCGCCGCGTCCCGAACAGCACCGCGACACCCTGTGCGGCGTCTCGGTGACACTCGTCGAACCGTCCGATGCGGACTGGCTGTTGCCCACCTGCGATTCCTGCATGAGCGAGGCCCTCATCCGCAGTGAGAACCGCGAACAACGCCACCGCGATGCCCGCCGCAGACTGCACGACCAATTCGGCACGGAGTTCCTGTGATGCCACTCCACGAACCGTTCGGCCCGCTCTGGCTCCTCGGGGCCGTGCTCGCGACGGTGCTCTGCACCTTTCTCCCGCTGCGTGGCGGCAACGGGCAGCACGCCGACGCCGGGCCGGGCGCACTCACCGTCAGAAGTCTCACCGAGCGCCACGCACTCGCCACGCCGTCGTCCCCGCCCGATGCCGGGGAGTTCGCACCCCGGCTCGTGCCCGAACCACGAACACCACCGACCCGCGCGGTGCTCGAACACCCCGAAGCGACGACCGAGCGAACCACCGAGATCCACTGGCCGCTGGACGACCCGGATCATCCGCGGTGGTTCTCCGCGTGCGAGATTCCCCGGCATCCCAAGCCTTTTCCACCGATAAGTCCCGGCAGACACCGCAACGGCCCCAGCCTGGTGGAGCAGGACATCGCCGAACTGCTCGGCCGCCGCCCACATCCCGACAGCCTCGGACCGGAGTCCGGCTACATCGGACGCCATCGACTCCTGGCACCTGCCTGACAATTGCCACGGAGTCGGGCTGCTGCGTACTCATTAATAATAGCGAGAAATACTCCGCTGGTGGTCGTTCCGACTCGGTGCCGAATCGGGAACGAATGGCAGGGCCGACGGCCACCGGGAGATCCGGCATCGGCATCGAGCGTGTCAGGGGACGCGTGGCAGTGCGAGCCAGTCCTGCCAGGTGATGTCACGCCCCAGCAGCCGGGGGTTTCGGAAGGGCCATTCGGTGGCGATCCACCGCGGCACCAGTGCGTCGAGCGCTTCTTCGGCCTCACTGCCGACGAGTTCGTCCACCACCCACCAGGACACCTCGCCGTCGGCACCGATGCGCTCGGGAGGATCGACGTAGACGCAGCCGAGGATCGCCGTCTCCGCCTCGTCCAACAGGGCGTAGTTGAACGAGCGGTGCGCGGCTGCCTCGCTCTCGTGCCGCAGCAGTTCGACGCGATCCTCCTCGTACGTCATCGTCTCCCGGGGCCAACCCCAGGCCGGACCGAAGATTTCCCATAAGCGCTCCTGGGAACCCATCACGGCGGGGTAGTCGAGGGCGGTGTCCGCCTCCCGAATCGGCCGCAGGTGAAGCGCGGTGTCGGGCACGGGCGTGTAGCCAGGGTGGACGAAGCCATCGGGTAACCAACTCACGATGACCGAGCTTACAGCCGTTCCCACGGGCGAGCCGCGAAAAACGCTGCGGTATCCCGCTGCTGTCGCCGCTGGAGTGGTGATCGCTACGCTGCCGAGGTATCGCGAGCGGCTGAGCACGACGGCGGGCGCACTCCTCGGGGAGTTTCGCGCCGCTGTTCTCCGCTGCCATTCTGTTCCCGTGGACACCGAGGAAGTGCGGCGCCTGGCCGAGTTGGAGAACGCCGAGTGGGGCTCCCGACCGGAGCGCGACCCCGCCGAGGTTCCCCGTCCCACGCCGCCGCTGCCGTCCGAGGTCGTGGACGAGGCACTGCGGTCGGGCAGCGGAGAGTGGGTGGCCTACGCCCCGCTGGGCTCCGAACCGAACGAGGTGGCCGAGCGTGCCGGTGTGTTGGACAACATCGTCGGTTTCCACGCCGTAGCGGTGGGCGGCGTTCTCGTGGTGCGGTTCCGCTGGCTCGCCGACACAGAACCGCACGACTACCTGCTGCACCTCAACCTCGTGAATGAGGAACCGGGCAACCTCCTCGGGGTGTCCACGCTGCTGCTGGAGCGACTGCACGGTCTGGCACACCGCTGGCCCGAGCGCGAAATCACCCCGCTGTCCGAGAACGTGTCCATCGTGCGGCCACCCCGGACATCGCGTTGAACTCGGACGGCCACCCGAAATCGACAGGATGTCCGGGCACCCAGTGGTCCTTTCCGCGACCGGTAGCTCGCGTCCGGCCGCACCATGTCCGCTCGCTTCGGGGCTTTTCAGCACCGCTCGTCATCCGGCATCCGCCCGGATCGCCGCCTGTCGGATCGCCGCCGCCATGCGTGCGGCGAAATCGTCGAGCCCGGGAAGCTCCGCGGGCAGCGCCTCCTGCTCACCCGCGTGCACGGCGCGGGCGTGTGCCAGGACGTTCCCGTCGTTGTCGGAGAGTCGCGGAAGCACCAGCTCGGCCGCTTCCGTCTTCGGCGCGATCCGCCCGGTCCGCACGGTCACCAGCATCCGGGCCAGGGTCAGCACCACGTTGCGGGTGTCGGTGTGCAGCTCGGCGAGCAGCCCCGGCAGCCCGTCGAGCACGGCCCGCACCAAATCTTCGTGCGGCACCGGATCCAGCAACTCCGTGGCTCGCGGCCCTGCCAGTGCGACACCGCGCTCGCGGGCCGAGGTCAGCAGCACCGCCAAGTCGGGATCCGGGCCGGAGGGCGGTTCGGCACCGGTGGACAATTCGGCGCGCAACCACTCGCCGTACTGCAGATCCACGCGGGGCGGATATCGCCAGGGCCGCACCTCACCGGCGACCACGACAGTCAGTTCCACCGGACGTGGCCGCGCACCGGGCTCGGGGCCGGAAATGCCGAGCAAACCCTCCACCAGCGCCCGCCGTCGAGCGGGCCCGATCGTTCGCCGGGTGACGACGAGCAAATCGAGATCGCTGAAACGTCGCAGCCCGTCGTGCACCGCCGAACCGTAGCGCTGTACGCCGATCAGGTCCCCGTCGAGTACCGACCGCACCAGCTCGACCACCGCGGCTTCCTGCGCCGCGTCAGCAGTAGACATGGACACGTCGTCAGCCTGCCGCACGTCTCCGGTGAACAGCCACCGAAAATCCTCCGATGGAGTGCGGCTCCGCATCGGCCGGCTCGGCGGCGTCGCACCGACGATCGTTCAGCGCGGAAGGTCGGTGACAACCCGGCGCATGGCGACGCGCGGCCAGCTGTCCAATCCCCGCGCGGACTCCTCGTCACGGATGGCACGCAGTCCGCTCGTGAGCTGCTCGTCGGGCAGGATGCGAAAACCGAGCCGTTCGTAGTAGGGCGCGTTCCAGGGCACCCGGGCGAAGCTGGTCAACGTCACCCCGGGCAGGCCCCGGCCACGTGCCCACCCGACGACGACCTCGATCAGCGCCCGCCCCAGCCCTTGGCGCGCGTGGTCGGGGCGGACCGACACCTGGTCGATGTGGGCGTCGCCGTCCACGAGGCTCGCCAGCAGATAACCGACGGGACGATCCGTGGCGTCGACGGCGACCCACGCGCGACCGTCGGTTTGGAAGGCGGCGAGCTCGGCGGTGGTGGGTGGTTCGTCGTCGGCGATCTCGTGCATGCCGATCTCACGGAAGGCCGCGCCCGCGGCCGTCTCGATTTCCCGGAGCATCGGAAGCTCGTCGGCTCGCGCGTTGCGGATCACGTCCAACTTATACCGCCCCTGTACCTCTCGCCGCTCCGAAGCCACGCTCCTTCCACGACTTCCTTCCGTGTTTTTTCCGCAGGCGCCCGACCTGCTTCACGGGCACGGCTCACAGCCGGGCCTCGCTTTCAAGAGATGGGCCGTCTTACCTAGCCCCGTTCCGGAAGGTGGCGTCGAAACCACGCGGTCAGACCGAGGTCCACCTCACGTGCCAGCGGCTGCTGCGGGGCGGGTTCGATGCCGGGTTCCTCGGCGAGCGGGTGGGCCAGCTCGGGAATCGACAGCAGTTCGGCCCGTTGCCCCGCGGCGTCGACGAGGTCCAACGCGTCGGCACGCAGCGTCGGGTGGTCCCGCTCGCCGCTGACGACCAGCAGCGGCGCGCGATCGGCGATCCTGCCCGCCTTGGTGACGAAGTCCAGATCGGCGGCGATCTCGGTGGACTCGGCGTCGTAGGGGTAGTCACCGGGAAACAGGTCCACGACGGACCTCATTCGGATGGCGGCGTTCACCACGGCCCCGGCGAAGACCGGTGTGTCGGTGTCGGCCAGTATCCGCAGCGCGACGGCCCCACCCAGCGAGCCACCGAGCACCCCTACGGGTCCGTCGTCCACCGGAAGTCGCGCACGGATCGACTCCAGTGCCGCCGGGAACTCCTCGCTCGCTTGCCGGACGAACAGGTGCAGAAAGGACTTCAGCGCGTCCTCGCGGGCGAGCTCCACGATGGCGTCGGTGCTGTCGTCGACCATGCGCGCCCCGCACATCGGCATGCCCAGGTGCACCCGCCAGGCGGGCAGGTCGTTCATCGGCAACGCGGCGGCGAACGCGGCGTCCGACCTCGGCGCGTCCAGCATGTGCCAGGTGACGATCAGCGGCGCGAAGCCCTCGTCCGCCGGTGGCAGGGCGGTGAACGGTACCCCGGCGGCCGTGCCCGTGATCGGTGAGTTCATGCGGTCACGATAGGCCCACGGCCGTACGCGTGGAATCGGTTACGCCGGTGGCGGAATCCGTGCGAACGTGGCCGCTCTCTCGCGGAGTCCGCGCCGCGACGGTCCGCCCAATGTCTCCGGCGCGGGGCATCGACGACTCCTCGAGGACCTGGATCGCTACTACCGCAACAACCTCGTCCGGTGATTGTCCCGGGCAATTCCGCACGGGGCCGGTGCGTGACGGTACGAGGTCGCCACGGTGCCGCATGGTGAAAGACGTTACAGGGACAACGGCGGAAATCGGAATATCGAAGTGTGACTTCGCCCGATACGGCAGCGACCGCGTCGCAGGAGCACGCCGTGCTGTGGAGTGCGCGGGAGATCCGCGCCGAAGCGGTCGTTCGCTCCGCCTGCGACGCGCTCATGGCCGGGCTCGACAGTCCGGCGCTGCGCGTTCTCGCCGCGTGCACCCGCATCGAGGCCACTGAAGCAGTGCGTGAGTTGCTTCCCACGGCGCTCGGTGAGCTCGGGCTCGTCTTCTACCCGCTCGACAGCGAGGCCGCGACAGAACCCGCCGTGCGGCTGCTCGCGCGGCGGTTGCTGGCGGGGGAGATGAGGCCCAGGGCGTTCGCCTGGCGTATCAGCCGGGTTCACGGATCCAATATGGATCTTGCCCTGCCGTTCGTCGGGCTCGACGACGCTTACGACACTGTCGAGTACACCGAATACACGGTGGCGGAGTTGGATACCGAGATCATCACCGAGGCCCGCCGAATCGCCGCTTACCCCCACGAGCCGATGGAGTCGCCCAGTACCTCCGGCTGACTTCCCGGAAGACCCGAGAGTCCACATCGGACGAGTCTCGGCGAGGGTCGGTGCGGTTCGTCGTCAGCCGCTCGCGGCGATCAGCGTGAAGAATATCGCCATGTCGGCGATGAAGTGCAGTGTCCAGTTCCAACAGAACCCCCTGGTGTGGTCGATCGCCAGCGCGAGCACCACGCCGAAGGCGCCGGACAGCAGGATCCCGGCGAGGCCGCTCGGGGTGCCGTTGATGTGGGTGATTCCGAAGTACGCCGAGGTGAGTGCGATGAGTGCTGTCCTGCCCATCAGTGGTCCGGCGACCGCGTTGATCGCGTGCCGGAACAGGAACTCCTCGGCAGTGGCGTTGACGACCGCCGCGGCGGTGTAGACGGGCAGCCAGCTCAGGGCTTCGCTCAGCCCGGCCACGTCGAATTCCTCGACTCCGGTGGCGATGGTGCCACAGCAGACCACGAGGCCGACGGTCGTGCCGATCAATCTCCAGTCGATCCGATATCCGGCCACGCGTAGCCCGCTGTCCGCGCGCCACTGGCCGAGTCTTAGTGCCATCTCGTGCCGGCCCGGCCGGTACCGGACGAGCACGAGCGCGGTGAGGGTCAGTGGCAACACCTTGGCGCCGTTGACCGCGAGCACGCGTGCTGCGGTCGGCCATCCGAGCAGGAGCGGTTCCGCCAGTTCCAACGCGACGGTGATGAGCCACAACCCGCTCACCGAAGCGGTCAGAACCAACAGCAGTGGTCGCACGGCTCGGTGGAGGAAAACCGCGCTCGTGACCAGCAGCACCGCGATGATCGGCGGAAGTACCAAACCAGCGTCCTCCCAGCCCAAGGCCGCCGCCAGCGATGCGGGGAGACCACTCGCGAGTCCGACCACCGCGAGCCACACGCTCACCCGGGCGCCTCGGGGCAGCGGTAACGCGGTTCGTCCGGTTGGTGCCGTCGTGTGCGGGATCGGGACCGGCATCAGCGATCGGCTCCGGCGCGGTAGACGAGTGTGATGAGCGCGAAGCAGACAGCGGCGACCAGCACCGCGATCACGACATCGGCCCACTCGGGCACCGTTCCGAACGGCAGTATCAGCTGGCGTAGCTGATTCGCACCCACGATGAGCGGCACGTACGTCCACCAGGGTGCCCACCTGCCGCGAGGGGCTGTTCCATCGATCATGACAGACCTTTTTCTAGTACAGCTGTGTTACGAAAGCTAATTTAGCACAGCTGTGCTAGGTTGTGGGAGTGCCGGTTCGGATAGATCACGCGGAGCGCCGTTTCCTGCTCGCCCAGGCCGTCTGGCGAATCACCCTGCGCGACGGTCTGCGGGAGGCCTCCGTGCGCGGTGTGGCACGCGAGGCGGAACTGTCCATGGGCTCGGTTCGTTACTTCTTCTCCACGCAGGACGAGCTTCGGCGTTTCGCCATGCGTGAGCTCATCGACAAGATCGGCCGACGGATCACGGCCGGTGCGGAACTCCGGATCGCGGACGCGCACGAGGGGCGGGTCGTGGAGGCGGCGCTGGCGCTACTGCTGGAGTTGCTCCCGCTCGACGAGGAACGACACACCGAGGCGCGTATCTACCGGGCATTCGTCGCGGAGGCGGCGAACGATTCTGCCATAGCCGAGCTTCGCCGAGAAGCCGACGACGGGGTTCGTCAGCAGTGTCGACACACCCTCGACAGTCTGGTCGAGTTCGGTTGCATGGCCGCGAGTCGGGAAGTCGAGAGCGAGACCGAACGGCTTCACGCGCTGCTCGACGGACTCACCGCGCACCTTCTCGCTCGTCCGGAGCGCACATCTCCCGCCAGGGTCGAGGGCTTGTTGCTTACCCATTTGCACGACCTGGGAAAACCAGCGTATCGGGGTAGTCTTCAGTAACCGACCGGCCTGCCCGGTGGGCAGAGATCAGCTGAAGGTCTGGCTCGTTCAGGTCTGTCCAGCGGTGTGCGCAGGCTGGTGTCCGATGCCGAGCGCCCCGGCGAAGGACAGCCGGCAGACTCCGCCCTCAGGACAACGACGTCGCCCAGTCGGTGACGGTGGGCGCGTACAGCTCGGGGTCCGTGGCGTGCATCGAGTGCGGCATCTCGGGTGACGAGTGGTAGGTAATCGGTTGTCCGGCGGCTTCGATCAGCCGGTAGGCCCGCTGCGCCTGCACGTCGGAGAGGGCGCCGAGCAGCTGTCCGGTCTCCGGGTCCACCCGGCGGAAGTGGTGGGTCAGCAGCACCGGTGTGCGCACCCGCGAGAGCATGGTGGCCTGGTCGCATCCCGCGGTCATGCTGCCGGACACGAAGGCCCCCGCCCACTCCGGGTCGTACTCCCGCAGGTGCTGCGGTGGACCGGTATCGGAGTCGCTCTTTGGCTCGTTCGGACGCGTTCCCGCCATGCCCTCCAGCAGCACGGGTGGCAGTTCGTTCGGCAGTGCTCGCCGCAATCCGTGCCAGTCACCGATCGACCACTGGTTGCCGAGCCACTTGTGCCACGCCGCGAACACCGGCCCCATCCCCTGCCGGATCGACTGGCCACAGGCCGGTTCCGTCTCCGAGGAGAACAGCGGTGGATCCTCGTAGACGGCCCCGCGGATCTGCCCGGGTCTCGCGTACGCGGACAACCACGCCGCGAGCAAGCCTCCCGAGGAGTGACCGGCCACGAGCGTGGGGCCTCCGATGACGAGGTCGATGAACCGCACGAGATCGTTGCCGAAGTTGTCGAGGGTGTAGCGCCCCGGTGTCCACGTGGAGCGGCCCTGCCCCCGCAGGTCCACCGCGAAGGTGCGGAAGTGCTCGGCGAGTAGCGGGAGTACGGGTTCGTATCCCCACCACGACTCGCTCTGCCCGGGGATCAGCAGCAGCGCGGGGGAGTCCGGTTCGCCCGCGACCGCGTAGTTCATCCGGACCTCACCGAGGTACACTGTCCACTCAGGATAATCGTGCGGTACGAAGGTGTCGGCGCGGTCCTCGGCTTCGGATACGTTCACGATCGCTGACTCCCGTCGAGGTGCGTGTCGTCGAGCGCGAGAGCTACGCTCCGGCCCCGATTTCCCGATTGTCGTGGACACGGGACGGCGCGGGTATCGCGAACACGGATGTATTTCTCGTCCACCCGAGGGAGCCGGACGACCTCGCGGGCCTCCACTCGGGGGACGGTCGGTCCCGCCGACCAGTTCGGCGGGACGGATCAGCTCAGTTGATCTCGCGGTTGCGGACGAGCAGCATCGCCCCGCCGCAGAACAGCGCGGCATAGCCCGCGAACACCAGCGCGCTGCCCCACCAGGCGAAGCCGTAGTCCCCGCCGAAGACGGCGTGCAGCTGTTCGAAGGCCTGCTTCGGAACTATCGACTCGCGTGGCCCCGCGAACTCCGAGATGAACATCGGCACCGCCAGGTTGCCCACGATCCCGTTCGAGGCCGCACCGGGCAGATAACCGCTCAGCCAGGCGAACTCGCTGCCCGCGAGCCATATGGAGGCGATCACGTCGACCATGAACTTGTAGAACACCAGCACCAGCACGGCAGCCACGGAGCTGTTGACCAGCGCGCCGAACCCGAATCCGAGCAGTGCCCACAGCACAGTGGCCAGCACCCCCGCGCCGCCGATGATCAGCCACTGCTCCAGGCCGCCCACACCGCCCGTGGCGTTGCCCAGCGAGCCGCCCAGATAGCCGCCCAGCAGCCCGAAGACGGCGTTGACGAGCCCGTAGACCACCGACAGCGCCAGGCACAGCACCAGCTTCGCGCCCAGCACCGAGCTGCGCGGGTTCGCGGTGAGGAAAGTGGTCGTGATGGTCTTGTTCCACGACTCCCGGGTCATGATCAACGCTCCCAGCAGGGCGGCGAAGATCGTGCTGTAGTTCGTGGCCAGCGACATCGCCAGCAGCCCGGTGGGCAGCGCCCGTCCGGTGATCTCCTGGAGCATCTCCACCTGGCCGATCGCCGTGCCGTACCAGGCGACCAGCAGACTCCACGGTGCCACCGGTATCAGCAGTGCCCACCACAGCGGCGTGGGCAGCATCTTGCGGAACTCGGCTCTGATCAGTCCCTTCACCGGTTCTCACCCCCCTGCGTGTCCTCGTCGGCGCGGGAGTGCTCGGCCTCGCGCCGTTCCGGCTCCGGCTCTTCGGCTCGGGAGCGGTAGCCACTCCCCAAGCCGGGTGGGCTCGATTCGGGTGGGGAACTCTCTGAGAACCGTTGCCCGGTGTTGCCCGGCGCCCACGGGCTCGGTGCCGCCGATTCCGGCGGAAACTGTTGGCCCGGAGGCTGTTGGCCCGGAGGCTGTTGGGACGGCGGTTGTGGGGGCTGCTGCCACTGTTGCGGTGGCTGCTGGAACGGCTGTTGCGGCTGGCCCTGCTGTGGCGGCGGCTGCTGCGCCGGATGTTGGGGGATCGGCTGTTGTTGGACCGGCTGGGGTTGCAGGGGTTGGGGTTGCAGGGGTTGCCACTGCTGGTGTTCGGTCGTGCCGGGAGCGGGCTGCTGCCCGGGGCCGAACGGCTGCTGGGAACCGGTGAACTGTCCCTCGGTGAGCTGGAAGAACAGCTGTTCCAGATCGCCGGAGGCCTCCTGCAACTCCTGGATCGCCACTCCCGCGCGTAACGCCAGGTCGGCGATGCCGCGGGTGTCCGTGCCCGTGACCGCGAGCCTGCCGTCCCGCAGGTACTCCGTGCTCACACCGTTCTCCCGCAGCATCGAGCTCAGCGTCATCGGATCCGACACGCGAACCAGCACCCGGGACTGCCTGCCCGCGCGCAGCTGTTCCAGGCTGCCGTTGTAGACCGACTGTCCACGGCTGACTATCACCACGTGATCCACGGTGTGCTCCATCTCGCGGAGCAGGTGGCTGGAGACCAGCACGGTGCGCCCGGTGGAGGCGTAGGCCTTCAGGAAGCCCCGCAGCCAGGCGATGCCCTCCGGATCCATCCCGTTGGCGGGCTCGTCGAGCACCAGGATCCGGGGATCTCCCAGCAGTGCGGTGGCGAGCGCCAGCCGTTGCCGCATGCCCAGCGAGAATCCCTTGGTCTTGCGACGCGCCGCGTTGCCGAGCCCCACCAGTTCCAACACCTGGTCGGCCTGCTCGTCCGGTAGCTCCAGGGCCGCTGTGTAGCAGCGCAGATGGCCACGTGCGGTGTGTCCGGGGTGAAAGGACTGCGAGTCCAGCACCGCTCCCACCACCCTCGCGGGGTTCCGGAGCCTGGTGAACGGAACGCCCTCGATGTAGGCGGCACCGGAGGTCGGTTTCATCAACCCCAGGAGCATGCGCAGTGTGGTGGTCTTGCCCGAGCCGTTGGGCCCCAGGAAACCGGTCACCGAACCGGGCTCGACCGCGAAATCGAGGTTCTGGACCGCCGTCAGTGGCCCGAAGCTTTTGTGCAGCTGTTGCACCAGGATGCGGCCGCTGCCGTCGTGCACTCGTTCCTCCAGTTCACGGGGACACCCCGATCCTCGCGGTCCGTGCGGCGCCGCGCGGTCACCACGGAACGAACCCGCGGCTGATCGTTGGACGCTGCACCCAATCCTGCCTCATGCGTGGCCGGACCGGTCCCGGTGTCCGCGAAGATCTTTCGTGTCGGCTCCCACTCCGGCCGGAACGGGTGGGAAATCCCGCTGTGGAACTGTGCTCGGTCCTCCGGAAGTCAGCCGGGATCCTCCCTGGGAGCTATCCCCGCGCGGTGTATCCGGTTCCGGTCGGTCTCCAGGTGACCGCCGACGGGAGGCACGGCGGGCAGTTCCTCGGTGATCTCGTTGGCTGGCGCCTCGTTGGCCTGCGCGTTGCGATCCGGCGCGCTCGTCGGATCCGGAAGCGTGAATTCGCCCGTGTCCCAGTCGCCGGGGCCGCGAGCACCCCCGGAGACGACGGCCGTGCTGACCACCGGGATTCTCGGAGTGCGCGAGGAGCGATGTTGCCCGAAGGGGTTGCGGGGAGCCTTCTCGCGGAGCCGGGCCAGCTTGGAGCGGTTGGCGCTGCCGACCGGGTCGGGATCTTCGCCGATGAGTTGGGCGTGCGCGGTGACCCAGACCTCACACGGCCAGCGGCGTGCACGCAGTCCGCCCGGACAGACGGGGCACCGCCCGTTCTCGTCGGGACCGTGCTCCGTCAGCAGGCCGCGCAGTCCTTCCGTCAACCGGTGCAGCTCCGAGCGGGCCAGCGGTAGCACCGCCTCCGCGGGGCCCTCGTCGGCCAGCTGCTCCAGCCGGTCGAGCTGTCGCTGTAAGGACTCGTGATCGTCTGCCGCGGTGATGCCCTCGAAGCCGTCCAGGGGATTCTCGGCAGCGGGCCGCGACTGCTCGACGGTGGTTTCGCCCAGATCGCCACCCAGCGTCGTCGTGGGGTTGTTCGGACGGGTCGGCCGACGAGTCCCGATCTCCATACGGATCCTCCCGAGCTTACTCGTTGCGTGGGAGCGGTGGAGTGGTACCGCACCTGACTGGACCATCGACGTTCACCCGTAAGAACTTCAGGTTTTGCTCGCTTCATCACACTTTCGTGTTAAAAGCGACTGAAGGCCGGTAGCGCAGTGAGAAGAAAATCAGCTGAATATCCGGCCGCAGGGCTTCGGTAACCCGGCATCGGTGTTCTACACTGGTAATTGGCGGCCAGCTCCCGGTGACCCCCAGGCTGGTTGAGCAGGCCGCCTCGAACGAAACGGGGCCTCCCTCACGCGAGAGAGGCCCCGTTTCTTCCGCTGTGGCGCTTCGTCCGCCCGGTCCCCCGATCAGGCGACTCGGCCGTCACGCTCCGAGTACACTCACCACGGTCTCGTGCGACAGGCCGTGCGCGGCGGCGACGGGTTCGTTGACCAGCGTGCCGTCGTGGGTGTTCAACCCCGAGGCCAGCGCCTCGTCCTCGCGGCAGGCCTGCCGCCAGCCCCGCTCCGCGATCCGCAGCGCGTAGGGCAGCGTCACGTTGGTCAGTGCGTGGGTCGAGGTGTTCGGCACCGCCCCCGGCATGTTGGCCACGCAGTAGAACACCGAGTCGTGCACCCGGTAGGTCGGGTCGTCGTGCGTGGTGGGGTGCGAGTCCGCGAAGCACCCGCCCTGGTCGATGGCGATGTCCACCAGCACGCTGCCCGGTTTGAGCTGCGCCACGAGTTCGTTGGATACCAGCTTCGGCGCCTTCGCCCCGGGGATCAGCACCGCACCGATGATCAGGTCGGCCGCGCGAACCGCCTGCTCGACGCTGTAGCGGTTCGAGGTGACCGTGCGGATACGTCCGTCGAAGTCCCGGTCGATCTCACGCAGTTTGTCCACATTGGTGTCCAACAGTTCCACATCCGCGCCCATGCCGAGCGCGACCCGCGCGGCGTTCAGCCCCGCGACGCCGCCGCCGATCACCACGACCCGGGCCGGGTGAACACCGGGAACCCCGCCGGGCAGCATGCCTCGCCCGCCGCTCGGACGCATCAGCGAGTAGGCCCCCACCTGCGGAGCCAGTCGACCGGCCACCTCGCTCATCGGCGCCAGCAGCGGCAGCGCACCGTCGGCGGTCTGCACCGTCTCGTAAGCGATGCCGGTGACCCCGGAGTCCAGCAGCGCGTTGGTGAGTCCACCCGAAGCCGCCAGGTGCAGGTAGGTGAACAGCACCTGGTCCCGCCGCAGTCGCGGGTACTCCTCCTCGATCGGTTCCTTGACCTTGAGCACCAGTTCACCCTCGGACCACACCTCGTCGGCGCCGGGAAGAACCTTCGCCCCCGCCGCGAGGAACTCCTCGTCGGGGATGGACGAGCCCTCGCCCGCGTTCGCCTCCACGAACACCTCGTGGCCTCTGCCGACGAACTCGTGCACCCCCGCTGGTGTGAGCGCGACGCGGTACTCGTTGTTCTTGATCTCACGGGGTACGGCGATCTTCACTGCGGTTTCCTTCCGAGGGTGGTGTTCGATTCCGTTCGGGTGATCACCGAACCGGCGGGTGTGCCGGGGGCGTTCTCCGCACCGCGCCGTCCGTCCGCCCCGGTGTGCGGGAGGGAGGGAGCAACGCTGTCGCGCACCACGATGCTCCGTCACCGGTCCGGCCGCATCATTCCCGCACAATGAGATCGCACCGGTGCTCTTGTGCTGTCGGCACAACAGTCAGCCGTGTGGGTTCCACCGCTCGGCCAGCAACTGCACCAGCAGTGCCGAGCGCACGTCCGCGTCGTCGAGGTCCACCTCCAACAGCGCCCCCACCCGCTTCATCCGGTACCGGAAGGTGTTCGGGTGCACCCGCAGTTCCCGGCTCGCCGCGCGCGGGTCACCGGGGTGACGCAGCCAGGCGTGCAGCGTGCGCAGGTACTCGGTCCCCTGACCGTGGTCGTGGTCGCGCAGCCGCTGCAGCGGGCCGAGCGACCCCACCCCGGCGTCGCCCGCGACACCGGCGGTCCTCGCCAGCACCAGGGAGTGCCAGAGCTGTTCGTGGACCGCGATCTCGCGTTCCACCATGCCCGTGCGCAGCAGCGCCAACACCTCGTCCGCGCTGCCGCGGGATTCCGGCAGCTCCGCCACCGGGGTGGCGGTTCCCACCGCCACCAGCGGCCGCGGATCGGCCGCGTCCATCTCGTGGATGTGCGCCAGCAACGCCTCCCGCAGCGCGGGCCAGCCACCCGTGCCGGAGCGGTCGGGCACCACCGCGTACAGCACCCCACCCGACTCGGCGACCATCGGCCCACGCCCGATCCCCCGGGTGATCCACTCCCACATCGCGAGCCGGTGCCCCTCGTCGGTGCCGTCGCTGGCACGCACGTCGATCGCCACCACCCGATGTGGTTCGGCACGTATCCCCAACTCGTTGGCAGCCGCCCGCCACCCCTCGGCACCTTCCAGCAGTGACCGCACCAGCCCGGCCGAACGCTGCCGCTCCGAGTCGGTCATCACCCGCCAGCGGAGCAGTTGCAGCGCCACCAGCGCGGCGGTGTCGGCGAACGCCGAGGCGCGCTGCTCGGACACTTCGCCGGTGACCACGGCCCACATCGACCCGAGCAGTTCACCGCCCATCCGGATCGGCACCACCAGCCGGGGCAGGGTGCCGTCCGGCTGCTCCGGGACGTAGACGGCGGAACCACCGCGGCTCAGCTGCCGGAACGTGCCCCGGGCCCGGAACTTGGCCAGCACATCGTCGGGCTGCCTACGGCCCATGATCGTGGAAACCCGGGCGGGATCGGTCACGTCCTGCCGCGCGGAGTAGGCCAGCACCTGCGAATGCGCGTCCTCGATGGTCACCGGGGCGTCGACCACCTCGGCCACCGCGTCCGCCAGCCGGAACAGATCGCCCAGCCCCGCCGAGCTGCCCAGTCCTGCCGAGCTACCCAGCCCCGCCGAGCCGCCCTGCTGCGGAGTGCCCACGGCCGCGCCCTGGTCCGTTCCGGCCAGCGCACTCCGCAGCAACCACACCAGCTGTGCCCACGCCGCGCCCCGCCGGACCTCGATCAGCGCGAGCCCCGCTCTCTCGGCTTCCGAGATAACCGAGTCCTCGGTGCACACCGGCGGTTTCAGCAGCACGGCCGCCGCCTCCCGCGCACCGCACTCGCGCACCAGCTCCACGGCCTCCGCCCGGTCGGTGATCCCCACGCCGAGCACCACGTCGGCCGTTCCGATCCCACCGGGATCCTCGGGCTCGGCGATGACCACGTCCCCGACACCGCCGGTGTTCTCCGGCACCACCACCGGACGCAGCAGGGTGGGGCCGACTCGCTCGACCAGGCCCCGTACGTCGACCATCGCCCCTCCCGGGGTCGGGATCAGAAGGGAATTTCTCCGGTTCGATTCCCCGAGCGCTCCGGTGCCGGGTTCCGGCCACCCGTGCGAGGCCCGTGACCGCTTCCGGTAGTGATCGTGAGCACACCGCGCGAGCTTCGGCGCCCGATTCGCCGGTAGTGGTCGCGGCTTCGCGATATCCGGGGTTGGATACGCCCACCCCTCGGGTTATCGTTGCCGAACACAGCGACAATCGCATATCGGCCCACGACACCGGGCGGGAGAGTCCCGTGGGTGAGCACCGTGTACACGGTGTCACCGAACGGGCGCCGAAGGAGCAAAACTCCCCGTAAACTCTCAGGCATCCGTACCGTCCGATCGAGGCAACTCTGGAAAGCGCCGCCGAGACGAAGGCGCGCGCACCCACGGTGCAAACCGCGACGTCGCGGTGAAGCTCTCAGGTTCCGCAACAGAGGGGGAGGCCACCAAGTACGCGGACTCCGGTGTTCGCGGCATGCCGCCCGGCCGGGTGGAGTCGCGGCACGCGAGAATGCTCGTACCCGACGGCCCACGACGGGACATCGGGTACCGGTGTCCAAACGACAGCAATGGAGCCTCCCCCATGAGTCTGCCCACGGACCTCAAGTACACCCAGGAGCACGAGTGGCTGGCCGAGCGCGGCGACGTCGTGCGTGTCGGGGTCACCCCCTACGCGGCCAACGCGCTCGGCGACATCGTCTACGTCGACCTGCCCGAGGTGGGTAAGCAGATCACCGCGGGTGAGGCCTGCGGTGAGCTGGAGTCCACCAAGTCGGTCAGCGATCTCTACGCCCCCGCCACCGGCGAGGTCGTCTCGGTCAACGAGACCGTTGTCGACGACCCGGCCAAGATCAACGACGACCCGTTCGGCGATGGCTGGCTGCTGGAACTGCGCGTCAGCGAGTACGGTCCGCTGCTGGACGCCGGGCAGTACGCCGAACTCACGGGTGAGTGACCTCCGCCGCCGCTGATTGAGGCCCCGCCACGACGAGGTGGCGGGGCAGGCGAACCACACCTTACGTACGAAGAAGAGACGATCAATGGCGATCAGTGTCTTCGATCTTTTCTCGGTGGGGATCGGTCCCTCCAGTTCGCACACCGTGGGACCCATGCGCGCCGCCGCGCGGTTCGTGGCGCGGCTGGGTGAACAGGGCCTGCTGCCACGCGTCGCAAGGGTGCGGGCCGAACTGTTCGGCTCGCTCGGCGCGACCGGACACGGGCACGGCAGCCCCAAAGCGGTGCTGCTCGGTCTGGAGGGCCACCTACCGGAATCGGTCGATCCGATCGCGGTTTCCGGCAGGGTCGACGAGATCCGATCGACCGGCCGGTTGCTGCTGAACGGCACCAACGGAATCCGATTCGACTACGACGACGACCTCGTGCTGTATCGGCGCGAGACACTCCCGGTGCACCCCAACGGAATGCGGTTCACCGCGGTCGGCGAGTCGGGGGAGCAACTGTGCGGGGCGGTGTACTACTCCGTCGGCGGCGGTTTCGTCGTGGACGAGGAAGCCGCGGGCACCGACCGGATCAAACAGGACACCACCGAACTGCCCCACCGGTTCCGCACCGGGGCCGAGCTGTTGGAGCACTGTGCCGTGACCGGTTACTCGGTCAGCGAGCTCATGCTCGCCAACGAACTGGTCTGGCGTGACGAACAGCGGGTGCACGACGAGCTGCTGTCGATCTGGCACGCCATGCGCGAGTGCGTGCACAACGGTTGCAACAGCGAGGGCTCCCTGCCGGGTGGCCTGCGGGTCGAGCGACGCGCCGCCGAACTGCGCGCCAAACTCGGCGACACCGACGATCCGATGGAGTGGGTAACGGTCTACGCGCTGGCGGTCAACGAGGAGAACGCCGCCGGTGGTCGGGTCGTGACCGCGCCGACCAACGGTGCCGCGGGCATCGTTCCGGCCGTGCTGCACTACTACATGCGGTTCCTGCCCGGTGCGGACGGGAACGGGGTGGCCAGGTTCCTGCTCGCCGCGGGCGCGGTGGGGGTGCTGTTCAAGGAGAACGCCTCGATCTCCGGTGCCGAGGTCGGTTGCCAGGGCGAGGTGGGCTCGGCTTGTTCCATGGCCGCTGCCGGACTGGCCGAAGTGCTCGGTGGCACCCCTGCTCAGGTGGAGAACGCCGCCGAGATCGCCATGGAACACAACCTCGGTCTCACCTGCGACCCGATCGGCGGGTTGGTGCAGATTCCCTGCATCGAGCGCAACGCCGTGGCCTCGGTCAAGGCGATCACCGCTGCCAGGATGGCGCTGCGCGGTAACGGCAGTCACTTCGTCTCGCTGGACAAGGTCATCAAGACGATGCGCGCCACCGGCGAGGACATGAAGGACAAGTACAAGGAAACCGCGCGCGGTGGGCTCGCGGTGAACGTCATCGAGTGTTGACGGCCTCTGTCGCAGTTGCCTCCGTAGGAGCTTCCGTGGCGGAACCTCTCGCACGGCTCTCGCTGTGGGCGCCCCGACATCGGGTAGCGACCTACACAACGTCGGGACTGTCCTCGCGAGAGCCGCACGGGAGAACCCGCTGCGGTGCCGATTGCGAAGGGGGTCGGAGTGCGGCCTTGCGCCGAAGCGGCCCGGCGATTTCGCGGGAAATTGACGGAGGCCGAGGCGCATCGCCGCTCCGGCCCGATGATTTCGCGGGAAATTGACGCCCATCCGGGCTACCTCCCCCGCACCGGAGCGTCAATTTCCCACGAAATTTTCATCCCCGGGGGACGCTCCGCCGCGTAGGTCGCTACTCAAGGGCGGCCCAACGCTCCCGAGGTGCCGACTCACGTGCCGGCTACCCGGCCACCGTGCCGGAGTGACCGGCCCGGCGAAGCAGTGGGACTCGTGCGAGAGGTTGCGCTACCAGCACCGCGACGCGTACCGGGCGAACCGGATGCTCCCTCAGAATTCGAAGACCTTACCGGTCTTGGCCCGCATTTCGCACTTGTTGGAGAACGTCTCGCGGTGGTCGACGGCCTGGTTCCGCCACATCCCGGTGGCTTGGACGGTGACCGGGCGGTACACCAGCGGACACATCGGATTCCGCTCCTCCTGGAGTGCGCCGAACTCGCCCTCACTGTTCGTCAGTTGCTCGCACGCCTCCTCGGCCCGGGGGTGAGTTCCGCCGGTCGGTTCGCAGCGCAGGGTTGCCGATCGCGTCCGTTCCGCGCGGTTGCTCGGTACGACTCGAAGACTGAGTACGCTGACCGCCCGCTGAACCTCATCCGACGAGGTCGCGCTCGCCGCGGCAGCCCGTTCGGCGCCCGTGTGCGGTGCCAACGGCAACAGCATGCCCGCGACGGCCGCGCAGGCGGTGATCAGAGTACGGCCGAGCGGTCCGGAAAAGCTCATGTTGTGCTTCCTCCGTGTCGATAGGGGATCGCCTCGGGAAATGCTTACCCGGTTGGAGTAGCCCCGCGCCGCAATCACGGGGCACTATCACCGGATCGAGTTTCCTCCGATCGTGGAAGCAGCGTGTGTCGCGAATTCGCGTCGTACACGCACGACAACGAGTCGGCTCAGCGAGCGGCGAGGTCCGTGCCGGGTGGACACCAGGAGGAAGCGGTGCCGAGACCCCGGTCAGACATGATCGCGGATGACGTCGTTGACCGCACGCTGGAAGCCGTTGACCAGTACCTGAATGGTGAGCGGACGCAGCTGGTCGGCCGCGCTCCTGACCCGTTCCCGCTCGGATTCGGGTCGTCCCCGCTCCACGTAGGGACGCAACACGTTGGCCGCGAACAGTTCGCGCAGTTCGCTCGCCATCTGCGAGGTGTGCTGTTCCACGATGTGTTTGGCCTGCAGCAACATTTCCCGCGGCAGCCGCAGTTCGGTGATCTGTAATCCCACGTTGAGCATGGACGCGCTGGTCAGGCGAAGCCTTTCGGCGTTGTCGGCCGTCTCCTCGGTGATCCGTTCCAGGATGCCCAGCGTCAGCAGCTGCTCGATCTCCTCGTCGGAAAGGGCCCGACCGGCGCGCCGGTCCAGTTCCTCCCGATCGATCTCCTCGGCCTGATCGCTCGTCCAGGGAGCCAGCAACGCGCGTTGCAGCGCCAGCTCCTCCGGCGGAGCGTCCTCGGGAATCCGCTCCAGATGCCCCTCGATGGCCGTCAGCGTGAAGCCGAGGTTCTGCAGCTCCCGGATCAGGTCCAGCCGGGCCAGGTGATCCGCCCCGTACAACCCGACGCGACCGCGCAGGCGAGGTGGTGGCAGCAGACCGCGTGACGCGTAGAAGCGCACCGTACGCACGGTCACGCCCGCCCTGGCTGCCAGCTCGTCGATCGTGAGCTCTTCGTCGGCTGTTCGGAGCATGTCCAGCAGGATACTACTTGACCAATGTGACACCAGGAATGTAACACTAACTCCGTCGAATTTGGGGTGGCCGCGATCACCTTCCGGCGAGAACGAGGGAGTGTGCGCCAGTGGCGCGATCGGATGAGCGAGCCGTCGGGGCGGGGCCACTGGCCGGAGTGCGGGTCGTCGAACTCGCCGGACTCGGTCCCGCGCCCTTCTGTGCCATGCTGCTGGCGGACCTGGGGGCCGACGTGGTCCGCGTCGAGCGTCCCGTGGGAGGCAGCGGCAAGGAGGACCTACTCAACCGGGGCAAGCGGTCAGTGCGGGTCGATCTCAAGCACGAACGCGGTTCCGAGACGGTGCTGGCACTGGCGGAACGCGCCGAGATCCTGCTCGAGGGCTTCCGCCCCGGCGTCGCCGAGCGGCTCGGCGTGGGGCCCGACCCCTGTTTCGAGCGCAATCCCGATCTCGTCTACGGCCGCATGACCGGGTGGGGACAGGACGGTCCGCTGGCCGAAACAGCGGGCCACGACATCGACTACATCGCGCTCAGCGGGGTACTGCACACCATCGGCGACGCGGACGGGCCGCCCCGCGTTCCGGTGAACCTGCTCGGTGACTTCGGTGGTGGTGCGATGTACCTGGCCGTGGGAGTGCTCGCTGCCCAGCTGCGTGCCCGCGCGGGCGGCGGCGGCCAAGTGGTCGATGCGTCCATAGTGGACGGATCGGCGCATCTGGCCACTCTGTTGCACGGCATGCTCGCCACCGGCGGATGGAACACCCGACGCGGCAGCAACCTGCTGGACGGTGGAGCGCCGTTCTACGACGTCTACGCCACCTCCGACGGAGAGTACATGGCGGTCGGCGCGCTCGAACCGCAGTTCTACGAGCAACTGCTGGTGGGGCTGGGCCTGTCCGGTGAGCTGCCCGACCGGGACGATCCCGCCAACTGGCCGGAGATCCGCGAGCGGCTCACCGAGGCGTTCGCGAGCGGCACCAGACAGCACTGGACCGAGATCTTCGACGGCACCGACGCCTGCGTGAGCCCGGTGCTGTCGATGACCGAGTCGGCCCGCCATCCGCACGTGCTCGCCAGGAAGACCCTCGTCGAATCCGAGGGAGTGGTGCAGCCCGCCCCCGCACCGCGGTTCTCGCACACCCCCAACCCCGCGCCCGGTCCCGTCGCGGATTCGGGAGCCCACAGCGGGCGGGTACTCCGGGAATGGCGGGTGGCAGACCACGACGGCCTGTTGTCCTCCGGCGCCGTGCACGGCGAACTCGACGAGCCCTCCTGATCCGTCGACCGACCCCCGGCGGGAACCGGCACGAGTTCCCGCACAGTGAAAGGAACGTGAGGCCAATGCGCAGGGAACTGTTCGAAGCGGAGCACGAGGCGTTCCGCGAGACTTGCCGGACCTTCGTCACCAAGGAACTGGTGCCGCACCAGCAGGAGTGGGAAGAGGCCGGTGTGGTCAGCAAGGACGCCTGGCGCAAGGCCGGTGCGCAGGGACTGCTCGGCACGGCCGTCGAGGAGCGCTTCGGCGGGGGAGGCATCGACGACTTCCGGTTCAACATCGTCCTCGACGAGGAACTGATCGCAGCCGGGGTCACCGGGTTCGGCGCCCCCGTGCACAACGACATCAACGTGCCCTACCTGAACAAACTGGCCACCGAGGAGCAGAAGAGTCGCTGGCTGCCCGGATTCTGCAGCGGTGAGACCGTGACCGCCATCGCCATGACCGAGCCCGAGGCGGGGAGCGACCTGCAGGGCATCCGTACCACGGCGACGCGGGACGGCGACGAGTTCGTGATCAACGGGCAGAAGACCTTCATCAGCAACGGCATCAACGCCGACCTGGTGATCGTGGTCGCCCGCACCGATCCCGACGCCGGACACGAGGGCATCAGCCTGCTGGTCGTGGAGAGCGATCGGCCCGGCTTCCAGCGCGGGCGCAACCTGGAGAAGATCGGCCAGAAGTCGCAGGACACCGCCGAACTGTTCTTCAACGACGTGCGCGTGCCCGCCACGAACCTGCTGGGCGAGGAGGGCCAGGGCTTCATCTACCTGATGCAGAACCTGCCCCAGGAACGGCTCTCCATCGCGGTCGCCTCGGCCGCGGGCGCGGCCAAGGCCCTGGAGATGACCAAGGACTACTGTCGGGAGCGCACCGCGTTCGGCAGGCCCATCGGCAAGTTCCAGAACACCCGTTTCGAACTGGCCGAGATGGCCACCGAAGTGGAGATCGGCCAGGTCTTCGTCGATCGCTGCGTCCGCGAACACCTCAAGGGCGAGCTCAGCATCGAGAACGCCGCCATGGCCAAGTGGTGGGTCACCGAGATGAACAAGCGCGTGGTGGACAGGTGCCTGCAGCTGCACGGTGGCTACGGCTACATGCTCGAGTACCCCATCGCCAAGGCGTTTCTCGACAGCCGGGTGCAGACCATCTACGGCGGCACCACCGAGATCATGAAGGAGATCGTGGGGAGGCAGCTGGACATCTGAGTGCCCGCCGCGCGGGCGCTATCGCGAGAGATCGACCTCGCGGGTGCGCCGAAGAACACCACCGTCGGCCGTAGCACCACGGAACGCCTCGGTGAGAGGCTGTAACCGAGATTTCGGTTCCCGGCACCCGAGCCGTGTGGGTGCGGAGCCCGTCGATCGGCAAACCGACTCGTGAGCAGGCACCGACGGAGGTTCGGTCATGGAATGGATCGTCGCCCCGGACGCGGCCGAGTGGCAGCTGGCGGACACGCTGCCCTCGGCACTGGGCGCGATGGGAACGCCGGGCTTTACCGACCGGATGGGACTGTCCGAGTGCTCCTCGGCCGCGGTGCTGCTCGTCGACGGTCTCGGTTGGCGGCTGCTGCGCGAGTACGCCGCCGACGCTCCGATACTGGCCGAACTGGACACCGCCAGACCCGGTGCGGCCGGTTTCCCCACCACCACCGCCACCAGCATCGCCTCTCTCGGGACCGGCTGTTGCTCGGGTGAACACGGCGTGGTCGGTTACTCCTTCGCCGAACCCGACGGTGCGCTGCTGCGGCCGTTGTCCTGGACCAGGCGGGACAGTTCCGGCAAGGACACGAGCCTGCTCGACACCTGGCCTCCCGAGACGGTCCAACCGAAGGAAACCGTGCCGCAGCGTGCCGTGGCGGCAGGGGTCGACACCCGGCTCGCCGTGCCCGCCGAGTTCGCGGGAACCGGGCTGACCAGGGCAGCACTACGCGGCGGCGAACTGCGAGGCGTCCACGCTCTCGGTGATCTCGCCGCTCAGCTGCTCGCGGCTGTGGAAGCACCGCCGCCCGTACTGTGCTACGGCTATCACGGGCAGCTGGACATGCTCGGTCACGTTCACGGGCCGGGATCGCAGCCGTGGCGAATGCACCTGCGCCAGGTGGATCGACTGGTCGAGTCGATCGCGGAACGGCTCCCCTCGGGGACCCAGCTGGTGGTGGTGGCCGATCACGGCATGGTCCCCTTCGAACCGGGCAGCTCGCCGGACGCCGACACCGATCCCGAGCTTTCCGAGGGAGTTCGGCTGGTCGGCGGCGAGGTGCGTGTGCGGCATGTCTACACCGAGCCCGGCGCCACCGAGGACGTGCTTGCCGCGTGGCGGAGCAGGCTCGGTTCGGACGCGGCGGTGCTCACCGCGGAGGAGGCGATCGCGGCCGGCTGGTTCGGACCGGTGATATCCGAGGGAGTTCGGGCCAGAATAGGTGACGTGATCGCTGTAGCGCGCCACAATGGAGTGATCCGCTCGTCGGCCGAGCCCCACGCCGCCGCACTGCTCGGGCAGCACGGCTCGCTCACCGCCGACGAGCAGTACATTCCACTGCTGGTCGCACGAGGGTGATTTCGGTGTCCCGTACCGTTGGTGAACGCGGGTTCGATCCGTTGGGCAAGTACGCACGGCTGCGGCTGATCCGACGGCTGGATCCGGAACGCGAACACACGCTGGTCTACCGGATATCGGCCGGGTTGGAGTTCCCCTGGGACTACACGCGGGCGCTGGAACTCGCGCTGTTCCGCACCTTCTGTGTGCCCAGCATCTCCGAACTGCTGCAAAAGACCGGAGAGTTCGAGTGCAGAGCCCAGCAGCGCTACGACGACACCTCGATCCTGATGGAGGAGATGGGCAGGCACGGTTACGACTCGCAGCGGGGCAAGCAGGCGCTGCGCATGGTCAACCGGATGCACGGCCGCTACGACATCAGCAACGACGACATGCTCTACGTGCTGTCCACCTTCATCTACGAACCGATCAGGTGGATCGACGCCTACGGTTGGCGGCCCATGAGCGACCACGAGCGCACAGCGGCGTACTGGCACTACCACCAGATCGGTGTTCGGATGGGAATACGCGGGATTCCCGGCTACGAGGAGTTCGACCGGTTCAACCGCGACTACGAGGTCGAGCACTTCAAATACGCCGAGAGCAACCGCGACGTCGGCCGCTACAACCTCGCGATGGTCTGCGCCTGGTTCCCGAAGCCGTTGCGGGGAATCGCCCGTCGCGGCTTCATCGCCGGGCTGGAACCGGCGATGCGCACGGCGTTCGGCTTTCCGGAGCCGAAACGCTGGGAGACGAGCGCGGTCACCGCCGCGCTGCGGCTGCACGGGGCGGCCGAGCGCCTGCGCCCCGCGCGGCAGGTCAGCAGGCTGGGGCGCGGCAGGAAACTCAGCTACCCCGGCTATCCGAACGGTTACCGGCTCGGCGACCTCGGGGCGCTGCCGGACCGGTGAGCCCTGTCAGATCGCGATCAGGTTGAGCGGCATGATGAGCAGGTAGGCGCCCCCGAACAGGATCATGACCACCTTGAGCAGGCCCTTGGCGAGGTTGGCGAGGATGTTGTCGGTGTTTCCCGAGATCTCGCCCGCGTTCAGGTAGCCGATCAGGAACAGCAGGTCGAACACCCACGCTGCCACCAGCGTGGTGTTGAACACCGGTGACCAGGTGGCGCTGCTCGTGCCGTAGTCGAGGCCCAGCTCCCCGATAGCGGTTCCGGTGGCCACGCAGGCCACGAAGAGGACACCGGTGACGACGCAGAAGGGGGCCGACCTGTCCTTGCGACGCCTCGGATCGTTCGTCTTGACTTTTACCATGATTTCTACCGCTTCGGGATCTGTCGGTCTTTTGAACAGGAAAAATGGTTCGATCTTCGCGATTTTCACTTTATTCTGTTGCGTGGCAAAAACGTGAACCATCGGCGAAGTCGACTACATAGAACCTTCGTTTTGGGATTTGCTTTCCAAGGGGGAGTGGCTGTGTTTTTTCAACTTTTTCCATTTTGATTTCATACAAGGTCAATATGGATACAGTGGTGTCTTTGCTATTTATTTTTTCGGTGGATTCTTGTGTGGGGCGCGCGAAGCGGCGAGCCTTGTTGAGTAGGTTCCCATTCGTTGTATTTTCGTTTTTTGATTTTGTTTTTAGTAAATGCGATTCGATTACTACTGCAATGCGTTTATCGGTTACGGCCAAGGCGGATCCTTCGTGAGCCACGCAAATGTGATCCAGTAGTCTTATCGCTTCGTCCTCCGGGGTTGCAGCCATGGCCCAGTGGCCGATCGTGGGATCGTCAGCCCACTCGTCCTCGGGCAAGCTTCCCTCTGAGGTCGCCTTTGAGGGAAGCGGCCAGTGGGGGGTATCAAGTTTGACTTCGGGGGTATGTCCGAGCGGGGAATGTGGTGTGCGTGTTTCACCATTGATAATTGAAGCGGCGTGGGAGGGTTTTATTGGCTTCACCAGGCCAACGTTTTCGTCTGCATCGGCCCAATTTTCGGTGACAGCTTTGTCCCATTCGAGTATGAAATCTACTTCTTTTGTCAGTTTTCTGTTGCTCATGATTCCAATTATTGAGGTCAGCTGGTCATTTCGGTCAGTTGTTGTACCGCAGGGTCCGGCTTGTGGAGGTCGAAACCTGATCCGTCCCGCAGCGTTATCCGGAAGCACCGCTCGGTCCGTGTGTTCTCCTCGCTGCCCGCGGACCTGTCCGCGGTGTCGAAACCGGTAATCGAGGAACGGGGAATTTCCAGGAAGCTGGTCAGCGTGTTCGGTTCCAACGGCTTGCTCGCCTCGTTGTCGCCGTACTTGCGCACGTTCTTGCTCGCCCATGACACCGCACCGCTTACCAGCCCCGTGGCTCCGGACCGCTGCGTGAAGCCGCCCTCCGGAACCAGGAGCGCCAGTCGCCGGGAGGTGAGGATCCAGTCGCCTGCCAGCTTGTCCAGATTGATGCTGTCGTTGCCCATCAGCCGTGCCAGCTCCTGCTGCGACAGCAGACGCGCGGCCTCACTTTCCGGCTCCGCTCCGAACACGGTGACGTTCGGGAAGTCGGGCACGCTCGGTGCGGGGCCGTTGGTTCCGTTGTCACGTCCCGGGATCTCGCCGGTCGCTATCGAGAGCCCCGCTCCCAGCACGGCCATACCGGCGCTCCCGGCGGCTTGTTTGAGTCCCTGGCCGAGTCGTTTTCCCCAGCCGGGCAGTGGGCTGCCGGTGGGGTCGAGTCCCGCCACGTCGTAGCGGACCGATCGCTGTGCGAACACCCAGCGGATAGCCTCGTCGGGGTGGCACCAGGTGGCGCGTGCCTCCAGCGATCTGGGCAGTGGAGAGTCCAAACCCATTTGGTCTCCTTCCTCGAAGGAATCAGGTGAAGCCGCGTTCCTGCGCGGCCTGGCGCTGCTCGTAGGTGTGTTCGGTGGTCTCGTCGTACCCCTGCTTGACTCCTTGCTCGACACCCTCGCTGACTACCGCGTCCATACCCTGATGCCCCACTGCGCTGGTGAACCGTGCTTCACCGGTCAATCCGGCCGCGTTGAGTCCTGCCTGGGCGATGTTGGCTGCGGAGGCCTGCTCACCCTGCACACCGGGCTGATATGTCTTGATGCTGCCGGTCCAGGACGTCCGAACAGTGCCGTCGTTCTTGTAACTGGTCTCCGGAGCCGCGTCCCGATCCTTCATGAACCGGTTCGGAGTGGTCGAGGCGGTGTTGATCTCGTCGTAGCGTCTTTGTGCGTCTTGTACTTCTTGCCGTAGTAGTCTTTGCTGCTCTTCGGGAAGCGACCTGCTGTTGGCGAATCTTTCCTTGGCATCCGCCAACGCCGTCTTCGCGTTGCGAACTTCGGTGGCGTTGTCGGCACCCCGAGTAACGAGCTTCGTCACCGGGTTCGAGTCCAGCTGACGTCCCGCCCACCGTTGGATCATGTTCCCGTTGCGGAGGTGTTCATCTTCTCCACGAGCTCGTTCAACGGCCCCTTGCGCAGGCTCTGCAGCAGGTCCTCGAGTTTGGTGACGATGGGCCTGAGCTTGTGGAACAGGTTGGCGACCTTGCTGCCCAGCCGAGTGCCGGTTATGGCGACCTGCGCGGCGGTCATCCCGGAGGCCGCGCCAACCGAAGCGCCCGCGGTGATCCAGGAAGCGGCCAGCGCCGCCAGCCACTCGACGATCAGCCCGATCACCAGTTCCTGGATGATGTCGATGCACATCTCCACGAACGCGTCGAACAGGTCCGCCGCCAGGTCGAGCGATTCCTTCATCCCCCGGATGTCGGTGGCCAGGGCCTTGGCTCCCGAGACGAACTCGTCCATCTGCTCGCGGAAGGCTGCCGCGGCCTGTCCTTCCCAGACGGGCTCGGTAGCCTGCGCACGCTCACCCTCGTGTTCGGCGAGCCGATCCACCCAGTCCGCGACCTCGGCCCACCCCTTGCCGGTGCTGCGCATCTGCGCCGGATCGCCCACGGCCGGTTCCAGGATCAGCTCCACCAGCGGGCTGATCACGATCGAGATGAGAAAGCCCAGCCCGTTGTCCACGAACGCCTGCCCCGGGCTGGTCAGCGCGTTGAGCTGCTCGGAACGCGCGTTGACCGTGGCGATCGCGATGCTCGGCGGATCACTGGCCCGCGCCAGACTCTGCGAAGCCGAGGCCCAGGAACTGCCGTAGCCCGCGATCTGCTCCATCTCGCCGCGTGCCTCGTCCGCACCCGCACTGTTCACATCGGACAGACCACCCGGCCCGGAGCCACCCGCACGCATGGCGCTCAGGTCGATCTTGGCGATCTTGCCGGACTCGGCCTCGTCCGTTTCGGTGTAGCTCTGGGCGCACTCGGCGACGGCCTCGCCGGTGTCATTCATGAACCGGCTGGCTTTCGAAGCCGAATCGCGGCATTCCTGCAGTGAGTTGAAATAGCCCCGCGCCAGCATGTAGCCGATCGGTCCGAAGCAGTCATGGCTGACCCTGGCCTGCTCGATCACCTCGGAAAGTTGTTCCAGATGTCCCGCGACCTGTTGCGAACCGTCACGGTAGGCGTAGAGCGCCTCGGTCTGGATCCTCAGTTTCCCGGACATCGGCACATCACCTCAGAAAAGAACCGTCGGAGAGGTCGTCGTCCTCGTCATCCCGATCCGGGCGGCTGTAGCCCGCGCCGGAGGCGCCTCGTGTAGTGCTCGCCGAACCCGTGGACGCGGTGCCCGTTCCGTCTCCGGCCGCGTCACCACCCGACTCCGGGGTCACCGGCTGCGCGCCGTGCGAGTTGAACGCCTGCTTGAACTGCTCCGCCCGGTCGCCGAGGAGCGGCTGCACCGTCTCGTCCATCCGCGCGGCGGCATCCTGGGTCGCCTGCCGGATGGTGTCCAACAGGGACTGTTGCAGCGCGGTGTGGGACTGCCGCACGGCGCCCTATTCGAGCCGCAGATCCAGCACCGCTCCCGAGGGAGCGACCGTGACCTCGATCGTGCCGTCCTTGCTGCGTGCCGTTCCGCGCAGTTCGCTCATTTGGTCCTTGACCTCGGCGGCTTTGGCGGCCTGCTGCTCGAAGTCGGACATCATCCGCTGGATGCGTTCCGAAACGTCCACGATGTTCCCCCGAAAGATCGATTTCGTCCGTGGCGGACCTTATCGCGCTCGTGCGGGATTTCGTGCCCTGTTCACAAAATCAGCGGGCGGTGACTACGCGTAGACTCTCATTGTGGTTTCGAACACACCCGGTTGATCTGTTGTGGTCGATGTCAACGCGGATCTATGGTCCACGTCACGCCACTGCCAGGGGCGCTCCGTGTTGCACGGCCAGGTGAGGAGTTCGCCGATGTCCGCGACCGATATCCCCCGGCAAGGGGAGACGACGCTCCCGTCGCGCGAGGGTACGAGCCCACCGGATGTCGAGGGGTGCGTCGCGCGGCTGCGTGCGCTGTTGCCCGCCGGGGCGGTGATCACCGATCGACAGAAGCTGCGCACCTACGAGTGCGACGGTCTCTCCTCGCACCGCTCGGTTCCCGCCGTGGTGGTGTTGCCGGACGACGCCGAGCAGGTGGCCGCGACGGTGGCGACCTGCTCCGAGCACGGGGTGCCCTTCGTGGCGCGCGGCTCCGGCACCGGGCTCTCGGCGGGAGCGCTGCCCCGCTCCGACGGGGTGCTGGTGGTCACCTCCAGGATGCGCCGCATCCTGGAGATCGACATCGACAACGAACGGGCCGTCGTCGAGCCGGGTGTGATCAACCTCGACGTCACCAAGGCCGCCGCGCCCTACGGCTACTACTTCGCCCCGGACCCCTCCAGTCAGCAGGTCTGCTCGGTGGGCGGCAACGTGGCCGAGAACTCCGGGGGAGCGCACTGCCTGAAGTACGGCTTCACCACCAATCACGTGTTGTCGATGACCGTGGTGACCCCGGACGGGGCGACCGTCGAACTGGGCGGACCCGCCAGGGACGCACCCGGCTACGACCTGCTCGGCGCCTTCGTCGGCAGTGAGGGAACGCTGGGGGTGGTCACCTCGATCACCGTGCGACTGCTGCGGCAACCGGAGAGGGTTCGAACCCTGCTGGCCGGGTTCTCCTCCACCGACGAGGCAGGGGAGGCGGTATCGGCCATCATCGCCGCCGGAGTCACCCCCGCGGCCATCGAAATGATGGACGAACTCTCCATCGCCGCCGCGGAACAGGCTGTGCGGTGCGGCTATCCCGAAGGTGCCGGGGCGGTGCTCATCGTGGAGCTGGACGGTCCCGAAGCCGAGGTGGAGCACACCTTCGCCGAGGTGCGGAAGTACTGCACCGAGCACGGCGCCTTCGAGATCCGGAGCGCGGCCGACGAAGCCGAACGGGCCCTGATCTGGAAGGGCCGCAAGTCCGCCTTCGCCGCTGTGGGGCGGATCAGCCCCGACTACATCGTGCAGGACGGGGTGATTCCCCGGACGGCGCTTCCCGAGGTGCTGCGCCGGATCTCGGAGTTGTCGGCACGCTCCGGGGTTCGGGTGGCCAACGTCTTCCACGCGGGGGACGGAAACCTGCACCCCTTGGTGCTGTTCGACAGCTCCGTCCCCGGTGCGTCCGAGCGGGCCGAGGAGGTCTCCGGCGCGATCCTGGACCTGTGCGTCGAGCACGGTGGCTCCATAACCGGTGAGCACGGCGTCGGAGCGGACAAGGTCCGTTACATGGGTCGCATGTTCACCCCGCGGGACCTGGAAACCATGCAGTACGTGCGCTGCGCGTTCGATCCGGTCGGGGTGTGCAACCCCGGCAAGGTCTTCCCGACTCCCCGGCTCTGTGGCGAGGTGCCGGGACCGCGACGCGGCGCGCATCCACTCGCCGAGGCCGGATTGGCGGAAGAATTCTGATGACTTCTCGGACCGTGGACTCCGCACGCAGCGAACTGACGGACGTGTTGGCCACCGAGGACCTGCACGACGCCACGGAGGCCGACGCGGTGCGGGGAGTGCTCCCGCGCTGGGTGGCGCGGGTGAACAGCACGGAGCAGATCTCGGAGGTACTGCGCGTGGCCGCCGCGCACCGGCTGCGGGTGGTGCCGCGCGGTGGAGGCAGCAAGCTGGACTGGGGGGCCGCGCCCAGCGGCGTGGACCTGGTTCTCGACACCTCGGGCACCGCGGCCGTGCTGGAGCACGCAGCCGGGGACCTGGTGTTGCGTGCCACGGCAGGCACCCCGCTCTCCCAAGTCCGGCGAGCCGTCGCGGCGGCGGGGCAGCAGCTGTCCGTGGAACACCCGTTGCCCGGCGCCACTCTCGGCGGAATCGTCGCCACCGCCGCCGCGGGCCCCTGCCGTCAGCTGTTCGGCACGGTGCGGGACCTGCTCCTCGGTGTCCGGGTGGTTCGCGCCGACGGTGAGATCACCGCTTCCGGCGGCAAGGTGGTCAAGAACGTCGCCGGATACGACCTCGGCAAGCTCTACACCGGTTCCTACGGCACCCTCGGCGTGATCGCCGAGACGACCTTTCGGCTGCACCCGTTGGCAGCCGAGTATCGGTGGGTGAAGCTGCGTGTGCCCCATGCCGAGGCGGCAGCGGCAGCCGTGCGTTCGCTGCGTTCCTCGCAGGCCGCGCCCACCGGAATCGAGCTCGACCGGCCGGATCCCGAGGCCCCCTTCGAGGTCTGCGCGCAGTTGGAGGGCATGCCGGGCGCGACCGAGCAACGTGCTCGGGAGCTGGCCGAGCGGCTCGGGACCGAACTGGACGTCACCGCCGGGGTCGAACGCGCCGCGCCCTCGTGGTGGGGCGAGTATCCGTTCGATTCCCACACGGACACCGGTCTGCGCCTCGCCGCGGAGCAGGCCGAGCTCGTGTCGCTGCTGGAGCACGCCGAACGGTCGGCACGAGAGGCCGGGGTTTCGCTGGCCGTGCGCGGCTCGGCCGGCGCCGGAGTGCTGTTCGGTGGTGTTCCGGCCGAAGCCGGAGCCGCCCGGACCGGTGATGCGATATCCCGGTTGCGGTCCGCGACCGCTCGGTTGCACGGTCACACCACAGTGCTGCGCGCGCCGGTGGCGGTACTGGAGCTGGTCGACCCGTGGGAGACCCCGGAGCCGGGAGTGTTCAACCTGCTGCGCCGGGTCAAGGAGCAGTTCGACCCGGAGTACCGGCTAGCACCCGGGTGTTTCGTGGGAGGCCTCTGATGTCGCACTGTCGGCTCGGTCGCCGTGGGTGGTCGCTCGGCGGAACCTCTCGGGCGGCGCTCGCTCCGGGTGCCCGACCTCGAGTAGCGGCCTACGCCACGTCGGGCCTTCCTCACGAGCACCACCCGAGAGAACCCGCGGCGGTGCCCGACGGCGGGAGTGGGGGGAGTTTGGCCTGCGGGAGTGCGGGAGCGGTGGTTCGACACCACGGCGTCTACAGTAGATAGCTGACCAGGGGGCAGTGATGAGTGAGGGCTCGGAGCGTTCCGGTCCGGACGGCGCGTTCGACGTGTTCAATCCGCCCGAGCGGGGACTGATCGACGACTGTGTGCACTGTGGATTCTGTCTGCCCTCTTGCCCCACCTACGAGTTGTGGGGCGAGGAGATGGACTCGCCTCGCGGACGCATTCACCTGATGGAGGCGGGCCTCGACGGGGAGCCCCTCTCGGGGAGCATGGTCGAGCACTTCGACAACTGCCTGGGTTGCATGGCCTGCGTGACTGCCTGTCCTTCCGGGGTGCAGTACGGCACGCTGCTCAGCCAGACCCGTGCGCAGGTGGAACGTAACCATCCTCGTGGGAGGTGGCAGCGCTGGTGGCGCGCGGCGATCTTCGCGCTCTTTCCCCACCGGCGCCGCCTGCGCCTGCTGCGCGGCCCCTTGGCGTTGTATCAGCGCCTCGGGATCGGGACGCTGCTGCGACGCAGCGGACTGCTGAACAGACTGCCCGCCGAGGTACGCACGATGGAGTCGCTCGCGCCTCCGATAAAACGCGCCGCGTCGCTCCCCGCCCGGGTGCCCGCCTCCGGCCCGCGCCGAGCCGTCGTGGGAATGCTCACCGGCTGTGTGCAGCACGCCTTCTTCCCGGACGTCAACGCGGCGACCGCGAGGGTGCTCGCGGCCGAGGGGTGCGAGGTGGTGATTCCGCCCGCCCAGGGGTGCTGCGGTGCGTTGAGCGAGCACTCCGGCCGCGAGCAGGAGGCCAAGCGGTTCGCGCGGGCCACCCTGGACGCGTTCGACACCGCCGGGGTGGACTACGTGGTGGTCAACTCGGCGGGTTGTGGTTCGGCGATGAAGGAGTATCCGCGCCTGCTCGCGGACGACCCGCTGTACGCCCCGCGCGCGGCGGAATTCGCCGAGCGGGTACGTGACGTCTCCGAGGTGCTCGTCGAACTGGGGCCGGTGGCGACGCGGAGTCCGCTGCCGGTGCGGATCGCCTATCACGACGCCTGCCACCTCAGTCATGGTCAGGGTATCCGTGCCCAACCCCGTGAACTGCTGCGCACGATTCCCGGACTCGAACTGCGTGAGATCAACCGTGGCGAGCTGTGCTGCGGGTCGGCCGGGGTCTACAACCTGCTGCGTCCGGAAGCCGCGGCCGAGCTCGGTGCGCGCAAGGCCGAGAACGTGCTCGACACCGGGGCCGACCTGTTGGTGACCGCCAACCCGGGGTGCTCGATGCAGATCCGGACAGCGCTGCGCGCCAAGGGGACCCGACTGCCGATGGCACACACGGTGCAACTGCTCGACGCCGCCATCCGCGGCCGTCCGGTCGAGTCACTCCTGCACGACTCCGCCTGATCGAAGTTTCCGGCCGAGTCGCTCGTTCGGCGGAACCTCCCGCCGGCTCTCGCCGCGGGCCGGCGACCTCGAGTGGCGAGCAGCACTCCGCCGAGTCGGGAAGAATATATCCTATTGACTGTGACAGTCTTGGTGTCACACTCTCCCTGGAGGAAAGCCGCAACGAGGAGGCACCCCCCACATGTCCGAGGCCTTTGTCTACGACGCGATCCGCACCCCGCGCGGTCGCGGCAAGAAAACCGGTGCGCTGTACGGGACGAAGCCGATCAGCCTCGTCGTCGGGCTGGTGGAGGAGCTGCGCCGCCGTCACCCCAACCTGGACCCGGAAGTTCTCGACGACCTGGTGCTCGGCGTCGTCACACCGGTAGGTGACCAGGGCGGTGATATCGCCAAGGCGGCAGCGCTCGCGGCAGGACTTCCCGAAACCGTCAGCGGTGTGCAGCTCAACCGGTTCTGCGCCTCCGGGCTGGAAGCCGTGAACACCGCCGCTCAGAAGGTCCGTTCCGGTTGGGAGGACGCCGTGCTGGCGGGCGGCGTCGAGTCCATGTCCCGCGTGCCCATGGGCACCGACGGCGGAGCCTGGGCGATGGACCCCGAGACGAACCTGGAAACGTCCTTCGTCCCCCAGGGAATCGGCGCCGATCTGATCGCCACCCTCGAGGGGTTCGATCGGGACACGGTCGACGCCTTCGCCGCCGAGTCGCAGACCCGCGCCGCGAAGGCGTGGGCCGACGGCCGCTTCGCCGAATCCGTCATCGGGGTGAGTGACCGCAACGGCATGACCGTACTGGAGCGCGACGAACACGTCAGGCCCAACACCACTGTCGAGGGACTGTCCGGGCTGGAACCCTCGTTCGCCGGAATCGGCGAGATGGGGGGCTTCGACGCCGTCGCCCAGCAGAAGTACCACTGGGTCGAGAAGATCAACCACGTGCACACGCCCGGCAACTCCTCGGGCATCGTCGACGGCGCCGCGCTAACACTGATCGGTGGTGAGCGGTTCGGCGAGCACAGCGGGATGCGCCCGCGTGCCCGGATCGTCTCCGCGGCCCTCAGCGGTGCGGACCCGACGATCATGCTCACCGGTCCGGGACCCGCCGTGCGCAAGGCGCTGGGCAAGGCGGAGCTCGACATCTCCGACATCGACCTCGTCGAGATCAACGAAGCGTTCGCGGCCGTGCCGCTGAAGTTCATGAAGGACTTCGGCGTCCCGCACGAGAAGGTCAACGTCAACGGTGGCGCGATCGCGATGGGACACCCGCTCGGCGCGACCGGGGCGATGATCCTGGGCACGCTCGTCGACGAACTCGAACGACGCGGCCAACGCTACGGCCTGGCGACGCTGTGCATCGGCGGTGGAATGGGAATCGCGACGATCGTCGAACGAGTGACCGAGTAGCACCCGAAGCCGCCGGATCCCGACCACCGAGCCGCGGCCGATTCGGCCACTTCGAGCGAATTCCGGGACGCGCGGTTCACCCAATCCGCCCCGGCCACCCGACCGACTTCCGAAAACAGCTTCCAAGGACGGATCAATGAGCGAACAGAACACCATCCGCTGGGAGGGTCCCGACGCCGACGGCGTCGTCGTTCTCACTCTCGACGACCCGGAGCAGCAGGCCAACACCATGAACGAGCGCTATCTGCGTTCCATGGAACAAACCGTGCAGCGGCTGGAGAACGAGCGCGAGAGCATCAGCGGGGTGATCCTCACCTCGGGCAAGAGCACCTTCTTCGCCGGTGGTGACCTGCGGGAGCTGATCAAGGCGCGACCCGAGAACGTCACACGTGCCGCCGAGAGCAGCACCGCCGCCAAGGGACAGCTCCGCAGGCTGGAAACCCTCGGTGTGCCGGTCGTCGCCGCCCTCAACGGTACGGCGCTCGGTGGTGGGCTGGAGATCGCGCTGGCCTGCCATCACCGCGTCGCGCTGGACTCGCCCAAGGCCAGGTTCGGGTTTCCCGAGGTGAGCCTGGGCCTGCTGCCGGGCGGTGGCGGTGTCGTCCGTACCGTGCGGATGCTCGGCATAGCCGACGCGCTGCTCGGAGTGCTCACGCAGGGCCAGCGGCTGCGTCCGGAGAAGGCGCGCGAGATCGGGCTGATCGACGAGCTCGTCGACGACCGGGACGACCTGCTGCGTCGCGCGAAAGAATGGATCAAGGAGAACCCGGAGGCGAGCCAGCCCTGGGACCGCAAGGGTTTCCGGATTCCCGGTGGCACCCCCTCCGATCCGAAGTTCGCGGCCAATCTGCCCGCGTTCCCCGCCAACGTGCGCAAACAGCTCAAGGGCGCCGATCTGCCCGCTCCCAAGAGCATCCTCTGCGCCGCGGTGGAGGGCGCACAGGTCGATGTGGACACCGCCTTCACCATCGAGGGACGCTACTTCGTCGAGTTGATGTGCGGGCAGACCTCGAAGAACATGAGCAAGGCCTTCTTCTTCGACCTGGAACACATCAACTCCGGTGGCAGCAGGCCGGACGGACAGCCGCAGTGGTCGGCCGAGAAGGTCGGTGTGCTCGGCGGCGGCATGATGGGGGCGGGTATCGCCTACGTCTGCGCCAAGGCGGGAATGCACGTCGTGCTCAAGGACGTCTCCGCCGAGTCCGCTGAGAAGGGCAAGCAGTACTCGGCCAAGGTGTTGGACAAGGCGCTGCACAAGGGCAGGATCACCGAGCGGGAACGCGACGGGGTGCTCGCCAGGATCACCGCCACCGACCAGGCCCAACAGCTGGAGGGCTGCGACCTCGTCATCGAGGCGGTCTTCGAGGACCCCGACGTCAAGCACCGGGTCTACGCCGAGGCCGAGCAGTACGTCGACAGCGACGCGCTGCTCACCTCGAACACCTCCACACTGCCGATCAGCGACCTCGCGGAGGGCGCGAGCAGGCCGGAGGACTTCATCGGGCTGCACTTCTTCTCGCCGGTGGACAAGATGCCGCTGGTCGAGATCATTCGCGGTGAGCGCACCAGTGACCGTGCGCTGGCCAGGGCCTTCGACGTGGTTCGCCAGATCAACAAGACACCGATCGTGGTGCGGGACAGCCGGGGCTTTTTCACCAGCCGCGTGATCGGCACCTTCCTCAACGAGGGTGTGGCGATGTTGGGCGAGGGGATACCCGCCGCCTCGATCGAGCAGGCCGCCTCGCAGGCGGGCTTCCCCGCCCCGGTGCTGCAGCTGTACGACGAACTCACCCTCACGCTGCCCCGCAAGATCCGGGACGAGACGCGCAAGGCGGTCGAGGCCGCGGGCGGCAGCTGGAGCGACCACCCGGCGGACCCGATCTTGGACCGGATGGTCGAGGAGTTCGGTCGCAAGGGACGTTCCTCCGGTGCCGGTTTCTACGATTACTCCGAGGACGGCAGCAGGCTGGGACTGTGGAGCGGACTGGGCGAACACTTCGGTGCGGGCGGGGTCGACCCGGAACGGATCGCGCTGCACGACCTGCGGGAACGCATGTTGTTCGTGCAGGCACTGGAAACGGTGCGCTGCCTGGACGAGGGAGTGCTCACCTCCGTGCCGGACGCCAACATCGGATCGATCTTCGGGATCGGTTTCCCAGCCGGGACCGGGGGCGTGGTGCAGTACATGAACGGCTACGAGGGCGGACTGCGTGGTTTCGTGGCGCGTGCCCGGCAGCTGGCCGAACAGTACGGTGCCCGGTTTGAGCCGCCCGCTTCCTTGGTCGCTAAGGCGGAGTCCGGTGAGGTCTTCGAGATCGGGGAACCGGACAAGGAGATCGTGGCCGCGGCGGCGGCCTGATTCCGCCTCTGTCGCTGATGTTTTCCCGTCGTGTTTCCGTTGGGTGTGAGTCCTTCCGGTTCCGGACCATCGGGGCCACATCACCAACTCGACCACCCGCGGGTTCGCCGAGCGAGCGTCCCGATAACCCGACCGGAAAACTTCAACGAGACGTGAGCGGGTGCCTCCCTGGGCGGGAGGAGGCACCCGCTCACTTCGCTTCCGCCTCCCGCTCCCGCGTCTCCGGCCGTTGTCGGGGTGAGAAAGCAGGATTGGATCCGGGTGGAGCAACGCCGTTGATCCCCGGGGAGCAAATTTCCCGTATTCCGGTGGTGCTGAACAATCCTTTCCCGGTGGGAAAGCAGGGGAAAGAAATTTCGGCTCGTTCGTGAATACGATCATTCGGTTGACACGGGCGACTCGCGTTGCGCAATCTTTTGCGGCAGCGTTCCCGAACGGGCAACACGAGCGATCGCCGGGTTCGTGGCCGGATTCGCGCTTTCGTGTGCCGCTTTCGGGGACGCGATTGTTCCGTTCCCCGGGAGGATCCGTGTTACGCACTGTCATGAAGCCCCTGTGCGGTGGGGCCGCCACGGTTGTCGCAGCGGCGCTGCTCGCCGCGGCACCGCAGGCGGAGTCGACCGCCGCGCCGCTGGTCACTCATCACGAGTTCCAGGTAAACTGCTCGTTCTCCCATCGTGCCAAGGACGACCCCATCGTCTTCCCCGGTGAGTCCGGGGCCTCGCACGACCACACATTCCTGGGCAACACCGGCACCGACGCCGACTCCACGACGGAATCGCTGTCGGCCGCCGGAGTCGGGTCGACCACCTGCCTCAATCCGGACGATCTCTCCGCTTACTGGTTCCCGACGCTCTACAAGAACGACGAGCCGATCGAACCCATCGGAAAGCGGGTGATCTACTACAAATCCGGAATAATCGACTACCAGAGCGTTCAGCCCTTCCCGCGGGGACTGCGTTTCATAGCGGGCGATCCAGCCAACACCGAGGAGGAGTTCCGGAATTCGCCCGGCGCGGTGGAGGGTTGGGAGTGCGGTAACGACACGCACAACTGGAATTTTCCCGCCAGTAGTTGTCCGGAGGGCAGTCAGCTCAATATCCGTTTCCAGGCGCCCAGCTGCTGGGACGGGGTGCACCTCGACTCACCTGACCATCGCAGCCACATGTCCTACCCGGTGGACGGTGTCTGTCCGGACACGCATCCGGTCGCGGTGCCGATGCTCGAGTTCAAGATGGCTTTCCCCGTGGACGGGGACATGTCCGATGTCCGGCTTGCCAGCGGTGAGGGCTACTCCTGGCACTACGACTTCATCAACGCCTGGGACCCGCCGACTCTGGAGGCGTTGGTGAGCCACTGCATCAACGGCGGCCTGCAGTGCGACCCCCGCGGCTTCGACCAGTACAAGCCGGACCGAGGTGCGGCGCTCGGGGAGAACTACCGGCTTCCCGGACGCCCCGACGTCTCGTGAGGAACTCGGCCGGCGGTGCGGGTTCGGTCGTCGCGGTGCTCGTCGCCACCACCGCTGGGTGATTCACGGCCGCCCGTGTGGTTCCGGTTGCCCCGTGTGGTTCGAAGGGAGCCCGCACAGCTCGGGCGCGGGAGAAGAAACCCCGCGCCCGAGCGTCGGTCAGTTCAGTGCCGCGTTGCGGAGCACCTCACCGACGGGAAGGGTCCGGCCCTCGTTGAGGCTGGTTCCCTTGCCCATTGCCAGCGTTTCCGAAGGGTTCCGAACCAGGCCGGTGGCCGCGTCCCGCACCGCTCCGGCCGGGTTGTCATCCAGCCTTCGAACCGTCGGGACCTGCTTCGTCGCGGGAACCACGTGTCCCACCTCGGGCAGTTCGACCGGCTTGCCGGAGGTCTGCAACGGGTTGTTCTCGGCCACCTTGCCCACCGCCCCGACCGGGTTGGTCAGCGGCTCGGTGTCGTAGCCCTGGGCGACCGTGGCATCCACAGCTGTGTCCAGCGTGGACATACCTTCGTGGTTCTCGCCGCGCGGCCCGACCTCGGCGTCGAGCAACTCGGCGTCATCGGTCTTCTCCCGCAGCACACCGGTGTGGTCGGGCCGAACGTTGACCCCGACCTCCGGCCGGGTCTTGGTCCACTGCTGGGCTCGTGCGGTGGTGGTAGCCACCTGACCGAGCAGCCTGGTCGCCTCACCCGACTGCAGTGTCGGTTCGTCGTCGCGGACCTCGTTGGCGACACCGTGGCCGAGCCTGTTGATCTCGGCGCCCACCTCCTTGACGAGGTTGGGGGTGTTCGTTCGCAGCGAGGTGTCAGCGCAGGGCAGCTTCTCCCGTCCGGGGACACCGCCCGGGTTCTTGCAGGTGTCCAGCGGGGCGGTGAAGTCGATCTCGTCGGGAACCTGGGAAAGGTCCGGCTTGGTGAGGTCCGGCGTCGTTGCTTCGGGGGAGTCGGCGGCCGCCGCTCCCGTTCCGGCTGCGGCGAACCCCGCGGCCACAACAACAGCGTTCAACGTGCGCGTGGTCCAGGGGCGCAAGATCAGTACTCCTTGAATCCGAGTTCACGGGCGTGGGTCGTGACACGCCGGGCGCGTCGTCCTTTCGGAGGCCGCGCGTACACGCGACAATCGACCTACGCGATCGCATCGGAAGGGCAGCCCCGGAGCTTGAGGCCTGAGTTTTTGCTACCCCTGATCGTGTGAAGACGACTCCGAAGTCCGGGGCGTTCGTTCGGGCGGTCGTGGTTCGGAGGAACCCTGATCGGAAGATGCCTGCTCGGTGAACGAGCGCGCCTCGCCGGACAGGCTCGGGCCGATCAGCGCCATCAGGTGCTCGGTGGCCATCTCCGGGGTGACTTCCGGGTGGTCCTCCCGCCACAGCGCCATGCGCTCGCAGGCCCCGATGATGGCCTCGGCGAAGGCCTCCATGCGGTACTCGTCGGTCTCCGGCAGCGACATGCGCAGCATGTCCGAGGTGAAACCCACCTGCTGTCTGCGGATCCCCTCCAGTTCGGTGCCCAGCTCCATACCGGGCACGGCCGATTCGTTGCGCAGCAGCGCCCAGGACTGTTTGTGGTCCTCGCCGAACCGGAAGAAGGCCAGCAGTCCGTCGTGCAGCAGCTGCTCGGGGCTCTCGGCGTTGGCCGCCGCGGCGGACGTGCACTCCAGCAGTTCGCGTTTGGCCCGCTCCAGACAGGCCAGCAGCAGTCCTTCCTTGGAACCGAAGTACTCGTACAGCATCGGTTTGGACAGGCCGACGCGCTGCGCGATGTCGTCCATGGCCGCAGCCTGGTAGCCGCGTTCGGCGAACACTTCCTCCGCGATCCCCAGGATCTGCTGCTCCCGTTCGGCCCTCGACATCCGTTTGCGGCCCGAGCCCGCTCGCTGTGCGATCTCCACGAAATCCACCCTACCGCAAGTAACCTACTCGTAGTAACCTACTGATTGGTAAGCTCACGTCGCTTCGTTCGGGAGGTACCGGGGGATGGGTAACGAACCGCGGGAACAACACAGGTACGACGCCTCCGTCGTCATCGTCGGTAGCGGTTTCTCGGGATTGGGCACCGCCATCCGGTTGAAGACCGAGGGTGTGGAGGACTTCGTCCTGCTGGAGAAGTCCCGGGACCTCGGTGGGACCTGGCGGGACAACACCTACCCAGGGTGCGCCTGTGACGTCCCCTCGCTGATGTACTCGTTCTCCTTCGAACAGAATCCCGAATGGTCGAGGATGTTCGCCGAGCAGGGCGAGATCGAGCATTACCTGCGCCATTGCGCCGAGAAGTACGACATCGACAAGCACATCCACTACGGGGTGGAGTTCACCGGCGCGGAGTGGGACGAGCAGGCACACCGCTGGCACGTCTCCACCGCCGACGGCACCGAGTACGTGGGCAGGGCGTTGGTCTCCGGGGTGGGCGCACTGCACATCCCGAACTATCCGGACCTGCCCGGTCTGGAGCGGTTCCAGGGCGAGGCCTTTCACTCGGCCGACTGGAACCACGACTACGACCTGACCGGCAAACGGGTCGCGGTGGTGGGGACGGGAGCCAGCGCGATCCAGTTCGTGCCGCGGGTCGCCGAGCAAGCTGGGAAGCTGAACCTTTTCCAGCGCACCCCGCCGTGGATCCAGCCGAAGCCGGACCGCCCGATCCCGGCGAAGCTGCGTCGCGCCTTCCGCCGCGTTCCCTTCCTGCAGCGCGCCGTGCGGTTCGCCATCTACATGACGCTGGAGATCCGTTCGGTGGCCGTGCTGCGCGAGCCCAGACTGCAGCGTGTCTCGCAGTGGTTGGCCAAGCGGTTCATCCGCAAGCAGGTGCACGACGAGCGCATCCGTGAGGCGGTCACCCCGGACTACTCGATGGGGTGCAAGCGAATCCTGCTCTCCAGCGACTTCTACCCCGCCCTGAACCGGTCCAATGTGGAACTCAATACCAGCGGGGTGACCGAGGTGCGCGAGAACTCGGTGGTCGACGGTCAGGGGGTCGAACACCCCGTGGACGCGATCGTCTTCGGCACCGGCTTCCACGTCACCGACGCGTTCGACCACCTGGAGATCGTCGGCAGGGGTGGCCGCAAGCTGCGGGACGCGTGGAAGGACGGGATGGAGGCGCACAAGGGGATTACGGTCTCGGGCTTCCCCAACCTGTACTTCCTGCTCGGGCCGAACACCGGGCTGGGGCACAACTCGGTGGTGTTCATGATCGAGTCGCAGATCAACTACGTGCTCAGCATCCTGCGCCCGCTGCTGCGGGGCGAGTTCACCCAGGCCGACGTGCGCCAGTCGGCCCAGGACGAGTTCAACGAGCGGATCCAGTCGCACCTCGCCGGTGCGGTGTGGTCGGATGGCGGTTGCCAGAGCTGGTACCTGGACGCCAACGGGGTCAACCGCACTCTCTGGCCGGGTTTCACCTGGAACTACTGGTGGCAGACCCGCAAGGCCGACCCGAAGGACTACGAGCTCCAACGCGCCGGGGCGCGTTGAGGATTCGCACGGACGTTCGATAAGCTGCGGCGGTCAGGTCGTGTGAGCCCATCCCGGCAAGCCTCCCGACCGCCGCGCGTCGGAGCGGCTCCCGCGGTTTCCGCGCGGGTACGACCGGTGTCCGATACGCCGAGCGGCGAGGCGGGCGGCTGCCGTTGTCCACTCGGGAGCGTAAATGTCCGAGGCCCGTGCGCTGTCCTCCGAACAGATCAGCGGCCTTCGTGAGGAACTGGACAACGGAACCACACCCACCGTGTGGTTCACCGGTTCGGCGGTCGGTGTCGACGCCGGGCGCTCCGGCAAGGTCGTCGCCATGGATGAGCCCGCGGAAGGAGAGTTCCTGCAGGTGAAACCGGCAGGGTCCAAGGATGTGCTGTCCTTCTCCGCGGCCGAGGTGACCCTGGACAAGCCGGCGCCGAAGCGCAAGGAGACCGGCCGGGCCGCCAAGAAGAAGGGCGCCGAGGCGGCCCAGCCCGCTGCCTCCGCCGAGCCGACGGCCTCGGTCTCCGAACCGATGAAAACCGCGTCCGAGTCCTCGGGCGCGGGTGATCCGGGCGGTACGACGAACACCGCGAAGGACTCCGGAATGACCGAACGTGGCACCGACACCGCCGGGACGTCGAAACGGTCCGGTGGTTCGGCGTCCTCCTCGAGCGCCGGGGAGCAGTCGAACAAGGCCGAATCGAGCGGTTCCAAGCGCAACGGTACTTCCCGGACGAGCGGAAGTGCGGCCAAGAACAACTCCTCGCGTCGTCCGGCGGGCGCGACCATCATTCTCACCGCCGGTGAGGACGGGCATTGGAGCGTTGAGGTCAGCAACGGCAGGAAACGGGTGCTGCGCCCGACCGACGTTCCCGCCTCGGCCGTGGGGCAGGCCGCGAAAGCGCTGCACGACGACGTCGCGCAAGCGGTGGAGCCACTGCTGGAGGCCGAGCGGGAACACCAGCGCGCCAGGGTGGAACAGCTGCAGCGCGAGCTCGAGGAGGCCCAGCGCAGGCTGGAGGAACTCGGTATCGGGTGACGGCGCGGCTCGCGCGACGCGCGGCGAGTGTTGTGCGCGCACACGCCGCGCGGTCACGTCGTACGCCGACTCGGTGGTGGGGTTCCCGGCGGGAAGCCTGACTCGTGGCCGGGCATTCGCGGCGGCGACGTGCACTCGAACCTACAATGGGGGACGTGAAGGGCCGTCTGCTTTCGCCGGGCTGGGTGCTGCTGCACCTGGTGTTTCTCGCCGCCGTCGTCGCCTCCGGTTGGCTGGGCTGGTGGCAGTGGGAACGTGCCCACGACGCGGGGGGCAGCTTCCAGAACCTCGGGTACGCACTGCAGTGGCCGTTGTTCGGAGCGTTCGCCCTGTTCCTGTGGTACCAGGTGATCCGGATCTCGCTCGACAGCGAGGGCGAGGAGACGGTCGAGCCGGTCATGGATCCGGAGCTGTCCGGTCCCGATGCCGGCACCTCCGTCGATACCGGTGGCTCCGGGGGCGAGGAATCGGACGAGGCGGCATCGTCCCGTGCGGGTGTCCCGAGACGCACCGCCGAGGACAGCGCTCCCGAGCGCCCGAGACGTTCCCCGGTTCCGGAGCGCGCTCCCTCGGTCACCGAGGAGGAGGATCCGCAGCTCGCCGAGTACAACCGCTACCTCGCCGAACTCAACGCCGCCGAGTCGCGTCGTCGCTGATCCCGGGCGGCGTCAATTTCCCGCGAAATCACCGCGCCATCGACGCAGGGCGAACTCCCACCGCCCTCGCAATCGGCGCCGCACCGCCGCGGGTTCTCGGGTGCGGCTCTCGCGAAAACGCGGGTCCCCTCGGCACGCGACCGCGAGCGAGGCAGCGCAGGGAACCCCGGTGCGTGAGTCGGATGCATTGCGAGGCCGGGCCGCTCGCCGCGTAGGTCGCTACTCAAGAGCCGGCCCAACACAGCAAGGCGCCGACTCACGTGACGGCTAATCGACCACGCGCACAAGGTTCGCGGTAGATATCGTCACCCATTGAACTCGATCCGGTCGAATGATTCTCCCTGCACCACGTTGTGCGCGTTGCCGTTGAACTGGTTGACCGTCCGGTTGCCGGTGGCCCGCAGCTGCTGATGCACGGGGTCACCCGCCTCGCGCAACCGCGCGCCGAACTCGGGATCGTCGTGTTCCAGCTGTTCGAGCCGTTCGGCCAGCGCGGTGACCTTCGGGTGATCGGCGGGACGGTCCTCGGCGGCTTCCAGCGCTGCCTCGGTTCGCGGGTCCGCTTCGGACTTGCCTCGTACGAGCTCCCACACCTTCGCCAGCGCCGTGGAGCCGGCGCTGCCGAGTGCCGCCGCGGCCTGCCCGGCCAGTGCCGCCGCGATGGAGTCCAGGAAGGGATCGGTCATTCGCCCAGTGTAACCATTCGGGTATCCACTGTGTTCGCGATGTGTGAGTGAATCGGTGTGAGTCGTTCCGTTTCGGGCTCGTTCTCGCGAGGCCCATCAGTGCTGAGGAACGGCGTTTCGGTTCGTGCCACGGTCTTCGTGGATTACCGTGCGTCGTCACGTGATTTCGGTTGCTTTTCGGTGACATCACTCACCCGGACGCCTGCGTTCGAGTGGTTTTCCCCGGTGAAGTCCACTTTTTCCAATGGAACCCGGTTACCGACGAGGTGCGGTGTGATATCAAGTAAGCGAGCGACGACGGGGGATCCGGGATCGGTGCCCGGTCCGACCCGGCGCCACGTTTCCCTCGCGGGTTCCGGACCTACCAGCGCCGTTGGAACGCGGCATGTTCTTCGGGGCCCGATGTCGATGCTCTGCTCGGTGGACACGAGTGTGATTGGGGCTTGCGTGCGGCGCGGCGGCGTGCTGTTAAAACTCTTCGGTCTTTGTGTGCTCTCAGGTGTGCTGGTGGCGAGTCTGATGCTGCCCGCCGCCATCGGTGCCGGGGCGATGGTCAACGAGACGACCTCGGCCATGTCCCGGATGTCGGATTCGCTGGAGAAGGCGCGAATGCCGCTGACCACCGACGTGCTCGACCGCAACGGCGATCCGATCGCCCACTTCTACGACGATTACCGGATCCCCACCTCCTCCGACGAGATCGCCGACACCATGCGTTCGGCTATCACCGCGATCGAGGACAAGCGGTTCTGGGACCACAACGGTGTCGACTGGCAGGGCACCATGCGCGCGTTGGCCACCAACATCAGCAGTGGCTCCGTGCAGGAGGGTGCCTCCACGATCACGCAGCAGTACGTGAAGAACTACCTGGTGCACGTGGCGGCCGACAACAAGGTCGAGCGGCACGACGCCCAGGCCACCACCATCGCCCGCAAGCTGCGCGAGGCACGGTTGGCGGTGGAGCTGGAACGCACCATGAGCAAGGACGAGATCCTCACCTCCTACCTGAACGTGGTGCCGTTCGGCAACCAGACGTTCGGGGTCGGGGCCGCCGCCCAGACCTACTTCGGGGTCAGCTCGGACCAGCTGAACATTCAGCAGGCCGCGTTGCTGGCAGCGATCGTCAACGCGCCCGGCGCGCTCAATCCGAACAGCAATCCGGACGCGGCGCGGGAACGGCGCAACGAGGTCATCGACCGGATGGCCCAGCCGAACAACAACTTCCGGATCACCAAGGAGGACGCCGAGCGTGCCAAGCAGCAGCCGCTGGGGGTGCTGTCCCCACTGGGTCGGCCGCCGAGCAGCTGCGTGAGCGCGGGTGGCAGCGCCACAAACGGATTCTTCTGCTCCTACCTGCGGGACTACCTCAACGAGGCCGGTTTCAGCGACAAGGAGCTGGAGAACGGCGGCTACACCATCCGGACCACGATGGATCCCGAGGCCACCAAGTCGGCGAAGAAGGCGGCCGAGGCGCAGGTCCCCAAGAACTCCGACAACATCGCCAACCCGATGGCGATCGTGGAACCGGGCCAGAACAGCCACAAGGTCCGGGCACTGGTCGCCAACCGCGACTACGGCAACGACGCCAGCAAGGGCCAGACGGCCTACAACATCACCACCGAAGTGATTCCCTACGGCTCCGGCTCGGTATTCAAGATCTTCACCGCCGCCGCGGCGATCCAGCAGGGGTGGAGCCCGAACGACACGATTCCGGTTCCGTCCGCTTACACGACGCACCAGTTCGGCCACGGGCAGCAGTGGACCGTGCACAACGCCGAGGGCGTCTCCTCCGGAAGCAGAAGCCTGCGGGACGCGCTGGCCACCTCCCCGAACACCGGGTTCGTCTGGCTGCTGGAGCGAGTCGGACTGAACAACGCCGTGGACGTGGCTAAGAAACTGGGGCTGCGCCACAGTCTCACTCGGAAGGTGGATGCCGACGGGGAGTCCGCCACGGACAAGAAGATCACCAAGGCAAAGGACATCAAGCAGAGCAGGCAGGGCTCGTTCACCCTCGGTGTCACGCCGGTGAGCGTGCTGGAGCTGTCCAACGTCATGGCCACCATCGCCAGTCACGGCAAGTGGTGCCCACCCACCCCGGTGGAGTCGATCACCGATCGCGACGGCAATCCGGTCCAGGTCAACGAGCAACCCTGTTCACAGGTCGTCGCACCGCGCACCGCGCACGGTTTGGCGCAGGGGCTCTCCGACGACCACAAGGCAGGCGGTACCTCGCACGCCGCCGCCGAGGCCGCGGGCTGGAGCAGGCCGCTCATGGCCAAGACGGGAACCACGCAGTACTACCAGTCCGCGGTGCTCGTCGGCGCCACGCCGCAGATGGCGGGCGCCGTGATGACCTACACCGACGGCCCGCCCTACGAGGGCATCTGCGTCAACGGCAGTGCGGCGCCCTACCAGTGCAGCGACACGGGCGGCAACCTCTACGGTGGCACCATCCCGGCGCGGACGTTCTATCCGGCCATGAACACGGTGCACGAGGGCCTTCCAGTCAAACAGCTGCCCAAGTTCTGATTACGCTCGTCCGGTTCCCGCCTCCGTGATCGATGATCGATTCCCGATGGATGGTCGGTCCGGGAACCGCCGAGGGAGCCGGGAGAGGTGGCCGTGATTCCAGCCGTTGCCAACGGGGAGTCACGGCCACCACTGTCGGTCGTCCTCGACGAGCGAGGTGGCTCGTGACGCCTATTCCCTGAGTCCGGCAGCACCCACCCGGCCGCACCGGCTCCCTCTTCGACGGCCCGGTTCGACGGCCGGGTACCCGCCACCCGCGTTCTTTCCGGGATGGTCTCGTGCTCGGGTGGAATTCCCGTTTTTTCTCTTTTTGGGTCGTCGGGTCTTTTCGCTGCTCCGGACGGATCAGCGAAGATGCTGCTCTCGGGGGCGTTTCGGAATGCGGCCGCTCCGGTACGATCCACTAGGAAATTTTTTCGGAATCATGGGGGAATTGGTTAACGGTATTCTTTCTCGGTTTTGATTCCCCCGAAGTGCCTGTGGGTCGTGTTCCGGGGGGGGGGGCGACCCGTTTGAGCGGAAGGGCTCATCGAGCATTGTTCTATTTTTCGCGTGCGGCGTCGTTCGCACGAAGACTTGTAGTGCCGTTTTCCGCGTTCCTGGTGGTGGTCGGGCTGCTGACCGCTCCGTTCGATGCGGATGCGACCCCGGCGCCTCCCTCGGGCGAGGAGAAAAACGAGTCCCCCGAGTCCGAGGCGAGAGTGGCGCCCGAGAAACGTGCCGAGAAATTGGGCGAGGGGTGGCGCTCCTCGGAGGATCTCGCATGGACCACCTCCGGTGATACGACCGGTTTTCATATTCTCACGGCGAAAGCCGATTCCGGATACTCGTGGCGCACGGTGGCGACGCTCTCCGAACCGGGAATACCCTCGGACCGCTGGATCGGCAATGCCTGCGTGACCGGTTCCGGTGACCGTGCCGTGGCGGTCTACGCGCCGCGCGGGTTCACCAATGAGCGGAAACTCGTGAAGCGAGGCGCTTTCACCGCGGTGGTGAACCTGGTCACCGGTGAGGTCGACAAGATCCCGGTGAGGTCCAGCATGGCCTACTTCAATCCCGGCTGCGGCCCCGGTGAAGAGGTCGTGCTCACCCAGGAAGGACATCAGAAGAACGGGCAGACCCGTCTGATCCGTCTCGACACCGCCACCGGCGAGTTGTCCCCGGTCGTTACCGACGGGCAGGTGACCTCCGCACTGCCGTCCAAGCACGGGATCATCGCCGCACGGGGCAGCCGGTTGCTGCGGATCGATGGTTCGGGCGGCCAGCACGAGGTCGCTCGTGCTTCCAGCGTCCCGTTCCGGATGAAGAGCGACTCGGCCGGTGGCATCGTGTTCCAGGAGCGTTCGCGGAACGACGAAACGGTCAGGGTACGCCGCTGGGACGGCGAACAGGTCCGCCCGGTGGCCAGCGGGGAGCTCGGCAAAATCCGGGTCAAATCGGGCAAGGGCGGATCGGTGTTCGTGACCGGTGATGCGGTGCGAGCGGCGCGGGCAGCGTCCGGCCCGGTGCGGATCCTGCCGGTTTCGACCGAGGCTCAACCGTCCACGACCGGGGATGTCGCCATTACCGGTGTCGAACTGAGCAGCAGTGTCGCGAAGAAGGCGCCGACGCGACCTCGCCCCTCCCGCAGGGAGGAAGTGGAGATCCGGGCGAAGGTGTTCGAGACCGGTGCTGATCTGGAATTCGGCGTGACGCCTGATTCGCCTGCCGCCTCGGACACCGAGGCGAGCGCACCGCACCCGAAACTGGGAGTGACGAAGTCGGGCGGCTCCGACACGATGCGGGCGAGCGGTTCCGCCACCAGTCCGGTCGACCAGGGGAGAACCTGCGCCGTTCCGCGCAACGATCCCAATACGCAGGTCTACCAGCCGACCCCGCGTCAAGTGGAATGGGCCGTCAACCAGGCCGTGCAGCACAACCTGCATCCGTCGAGGCCCGACAACTGGAAGGAATCCGGGCTGCAGTCCTGGGATCCGCAGGGCATGTTTCCTCCGATCCCCCTCGAGGGCGGTGGGGAGATCCCGGCACAGATCATGCTGGGGGTTCTCACGCAGGAATCGAACATGTCGCAGGCCAGCTGGCACGTACTGCCCGGCGTGACCGGCAATCCGCTGATCGGCAACTACTACGGCCGTGAGGTTTACGACGAGGATCCCGGCAACGACTGGGACATCGACTTCTCGGAGGCCGACTGCGGTTACGGCATGTCCCAGGTTACCGACCACATGCGGTTGGCCGGGCACGAGAAGCCGGGTGGTCTCCCGTCCTGGCCGATGCGGAAGCAGCGTGCGGTGGCCCTGGACTACGCCACCAATCTGGCCGCCGGTATGCAGATACTCCAGAAGAAGTGGAACGCCACACGACGTGCCGGGATGACCATCAACAACGGTGATCCGGCCAAGATCGAGAACTGGTTCTACGCGCTGTGGGCGTACAACAGCGGCTTCTACCCCGAGGGGGATCATCCCACCGGTCAGTGGGGAGTCGGATGGTTCAACAATCCGATCAATCCGCGCTATCCCTCCGATCGCGCACCGTTCCTCGAGGAGACCTACCACGACGCCGCGCATCCGCAGGACTGGCCGTACCCGGAAAAGGTCATCGGTTGGGCGGGGCACCCGTTGGCCAACGCGGACGGCGCGGGCTACCGCGCGGCCTGGTGGAACAGCACAGGGGCGCGTGCCAATGCCAAGCCGCCCATCCAGTTGTTCTGCGGGGACAGCAACTCGTGCGAGCCGACGAACCTCACGAAGCCGTGCAAGCGGGAGGACTACCGCTGCTGGTTCCACAAGCCGGTGGTGTGGAAGACCGACTGTGACGTCACCTGCGGTAACGAGTTCATCAGATTCGACACCACGTATCCGGAGCAGCCGGACGGCACGAACTACCCCCGAAGTGCGACCTGAACGGCCTCCCCGCCGATGCTTTCGTGGTCGACGACGTGGCCGATTCGGTGGGGTCGGTGAGACCGAACTGTTCGCGTTCCTGGAGCAATTCGGGAAGTTTCGACCTGCGGTTCGCCAGCGACGCCAACGGCAAGTACCCCTCGAAGATAGACTTCCACCAGATCGGTGCTGGATTCGGAGGTCACTTCTGGTTCGCGCACACGCGCAAACCCGGCGCCATGGGCGGCAAGATGAAGGTCACGGGCACCTGGACGCTCGACCACGAGCGCACCGGTCCCATGAAGATCATGGCCGCTCTTCCCGACCACGGCGCGCACACCGAGATCGCGAACTACCGGGTCAACGCCACCCGGGGTCCCGGCGGACGAGTGACGAAGCAACCGGGTGACGGCGTCAGGTGGGTCTCCATCGGGACGTACATGTTCGACGGGGTGGTACCGAAGGTCACGCTCAGTTCGGAGACACCGTACGGAACCGGGGAGAACGACATCGCGTTCGACGCGATGGCATTCATACCCATCGACGGGCAGTACCACGAGCACACCGTCGAGGCCGATGCCCTGTTCGACGAGAACCAGAACATCGACACCGCCGCCCCCGAATCGTGGCTGAACGAGAGCCCGCTGGAGAGCAGGGAAAGGCTCTACAACTGGGCCATGACCATGTCCGACAAGATTCTTTCCATGAAGAACTGCGATTCGGAGGTGGGAGACTGTCTTACGCCGCATGTCGGAGCGGCCGTGGCGAACTGGCGTTCAGAGGTGATGGCCGCGGGCAAGGATCCGATCAACCATCCGGACGGAAACAGTATCTCCAGCTGGATCGGGTTCGCCAACTCCTACAAGGACAGGCCGGATTCCTACACCAGGCCGGACAGCTTCGACGACGACTCCCGTTTCAAGATAAGAACCAAGGCGACCACTACGTTCGTCAGTGATGAGAACGGGAAGATCGTGCCGGGGAGCCAGTCCGCGAGTTACGCCAACAGAACGGCTGACACCCACCTTCCCCACTTCGTGCTCGAGCTTTTCAGGGCCATCTCCGAGGACTACAAGATAAGTCTTCCGGACCTCGGCTACAGGGCCAAGGACCTCAACGAGCACAACGGGGAGTACACGAGCGTCGATCCACTCCGGAGCGGGATAATCCCCGGCCGTGCTTATTCCTACGGCGGGCAGGCTCCGAAGCTGACCACCTACACGGGGTCGGGCGAGCAACGTGGGGCCACCTGCGTCGCGGTCCGAACCGTGGCGGGGGGAAGCATCGGTTACCGGACCCTGCTGAGCAAGGAGGGGCCGACCACCGCCATGAGCGACTTCAGCGACACACTGAGCAATTCGCAGTATGTCGCCCAGAGTGTCTGGGAGCTGGTCGAGAACATTCGGGAAATGTTCTTCGACAGCGGTTCGTTCCCGGTGGTGGAGTCGAGCCTGTACAACGTCGCTCCGCCCATATGGCAGGACCTGAACTTCCGGGCCTGCACCAATGAAACGGTCCGCAAGGTGGATGGTTATCCGATCCTGCGGGCCAGCTGGATGCCCGATCACTACCTGTATCACAACGGTACGGCCATGGATCAGTCCGGCGCCCTGCGCAAGACCAGTCTCCCCCTGATGAGAGGAGATTTCGAGAACTTCAGTACGGCGACCATCGAAGTCGCGCACGAGTACACTCCCTACGGCCAGTGCAGAGCGTACGTGGAGGACAACTCGTTCGCTCGGAACAAGAATCCCTGGGGTATAAACCCCGTGCCGAGACCCGGTTTCAATCCGTCCTCGGTGCAATTCTGTTCCGATCCGGATCTCGCGCCGGATCCCGAGTACAGCAGCTATGATGTGAGTTAGTGCTAGCTGACGGGGTGCGTCTCGGGCATCGAGCAGCGAGACGCACCCCTGCACTTGAATCCCCGGCCGGCACACCCGCCCCGGTTTACGAGCGATAACCCGGTGGCCGACCCAGCCGCCCTTCCGTTGCCGGACGGCCGGGTCCACGGTGATTCCGGTTGGGGTCGTCAGCGGTGGTGGAACCGGGAGACACCGCTGGTGATGCCCTCCTCTTCCACCTGCTGCCGTGGGATGTGCACCGGCAGCCGGTGCAGTGCGACCAGTAGCAGAATCAGCAGCCCCAGCACGATCCAGCCCGTCCAGCCGAGCAGTCCCACCGAGACGTTGGAGAACGTTTCCTTCGGTGCGTTGAACACGGCGGGGAGTACGGCCGCCGCGTTGAGGAAGCCGTGTGCGACCACGGCGGGCCATACGCTGCGCGAGGCCAGCCGGAGCCAGCCGAGCAGCACGCTGACGAGCACGCAGAACACGATCATCAGAATGAAGGCGGCCACGACAGGCACCGTCGGGTAGTTGTACCCCAGCACCAGCAGCGGAGCGTGCCAGAGCCCCCACAGCACCCCGGTGATCAGGAAAGCGGCGGGTTGCCCCAGTGGCAGCAGGGCGGGTGTGAGGTAACCGCGCCAGCCCAACTCCTCACCCGCGGCGGGAATCACGTTCAACCAGCCGAACACGAACACGTGCGACAGCAGCAGCAGGCCCCCGACGAAGGCGGAGTCCGGAGCCTGGTCGGTCAGCGCGAAGCGGAGCTGGCCCGGCAGCCCGGCGAAGTCGAACCAGTGCGCGTCGTAGACGGTCAGTGCCCAGCCGACAACCAGCGCCAGCAGCATCGCCACCGGGGCGCCGAGCCAGCCGAGCACCCCGTACCGCCACCAGCCGCGTATCCCGTTGGGGTGGGTCACACCGGTCTCGCGGAGTATCCGGCCTCGCGGGCTGATCCAGCGGTTCGTCACGAACGTCGCCACGGCAGGCGTGAACATCATCGCGATCAGCAATGGTGGGTACCAGGCCCAGGACAGGCCCTCGCCGGAAAGCCACAGCGGCAGGGTCAGCAACCACGCCGGTATGTAGGCGATCAGCACGAAGCCGACCACCCCGCGAACGTCCACTCGGTCGTACTCGGAGCTCATCACGGTATTCTGCCAATCCAAGTCGCACGGATACAGCGGGTGATCGTCGATATTCTCCACGGAAACCCGACTTCCCGGCCTCCGTGGGGGCGGTCGGCACAACATCTCGCGGGTTCTCGCCGCGGCGAGAACCGTACGGTCGTCCACCGAACACGAACGGGTCGCCCCGGAGTCCGTGAACTCCGGAGCGACCCGTTCCACGCCGTGCGCGTGTCGCTCCCCCGCGAACCGCGCGGGAGCTCATGGCTGGTGAACACGCACGGCGCTAGTCCGACGATCCGACCCGTCGGGCGCGCTCAGCTCCGCAACGAACCGCGCACCCGCTCGGTCGCGACACGCATGTTCTCCAGGGCGGTCTTCACCTCCTCGTAGCCACGGGTCTTGAGCCCGCAGTCGGGGTTGACCCACAGCCGCTCGGCGGGCACGGCCGCCAGGGCCGCGCCGAGCAGCTTCTCGATCTCGTCGGAGTCCGGCACACGCGGCGAGTGGATGTCGTAGACACCCGGGCCGACGCCCCTGGCGAAACCGACCTCGTTGAGGTCGTCCAACACCTCCATCCGGGAACGAGCGGCCTCCAGGCTCGTCACGTCCGCGTCGAGGTCCACGATCGCGTCGATGACCTCGCCGAATTCGGAGTAGCACAGGTGGGTGTGGATCTGCGTGGCGTCGGTTACGCCCGCCGTGGCCAGGCGGAACGAGCGCACCGCCCACTCCAGGTACTGCCCGTGCTGTTCCGAACGCAGCGGCAGCAGCTCCCGCAGCGCGGGCTCATCGACCTGCACCACACCGATACCGGCCGATTCGAGGTCGCTCACCTCGTCCCGGATCGCCAACGCCACCTGGTTGGCCGTATCACCGAGCGGCTGGTCGTCGCGGACGAACGACCAGGCCAGGATGGTCACCGGGCCGGTGAGCATGCCCTTGACCGGCTTGCTGGTCATGCTCTGGGCCTTCTTGGCCCACTCGACGGTGATGGGCTCGGGCCGCGAGACGTCGCCGAACAGGATCGGCGGGCGCACGCAGCGCGAACCGTAGGACTGCACCCAGCCGTTCAGCGTGCTCACGAAGCCGTTCATGTACTCCGAGAAGTACTGCACCATGTCGTTGCGCTCCGGCTCGCCGTGCACGAGCACGTCGAGTCCGAGGTCCTCCTGCATGGTGATCACACGCTGGATCTCGTCGGCCATCCTGGTGTTGTAGGTGGCCTCGTCGATCCTGCCGTCCCGGAGCTGGGCACGCGCCTTGCGGACGTCCGTGGTCTGCGGGAACGAACCGATCGTGGTGGTCGGCAGCGGCGGCAGTCCGAGAGCCCGCTGCTGCTCCGCACGCCGCTTGGCGTACTCACCGCGTTCGGCGTCCCGTGGACGCAGCTTCGAGGTGCGGTCACGCACCGTCTTGGCGCGCAGCCGGGCCGCGTTTCGCCGGTCCTCGATCGGAGCGCGGGCCCTGTCCAGCTGCGTGCGCACCGCGTCCCGCCCCTCGTGCAGGGCGCGGTCGAGCAGCACGACCTCCTCGACCTTCTGCCGCGCGAACGCCAACCAGGACTTGACCTGCGGGTCGATGTCCTTCTCGGCCTCGACGTCGTAGGGGACGTGCAGCAGCGAGCACGAGGTGCCCACCGAGACCTCACCGGCGAGCCCGAGCAGCGTCGCCGCCTTGGACAGCGCGTCGTCGAGGTCGGTCCGCCAGATGTTGCGACCCTCCACCAGACCGGCCACCAGCGTCTTGTTCCGCAGACCGGTCAGTCCGGACAGCACCTCCATCGTGGTCGAGCCGGCCACGAGGTCGACCCCGACCGCCTCGATCGGCGAGGAGGCCAGCACGCCGAGGGCCTCGCCGGGATCACCGAAGTAGGTGGGCACGAACAGCTTCGGCCGCGCGGTGAGCTCACCGAGCTTGCGGTAGGCCCCGCGCAGCTTCTCCAGTTCCGCCGGCTGGCGGTCGGCCGCGAACGCGGGCTCGTCCAGCTGCACCCATTCCACACCGGCGCGGTGGAGCTCACCCAGCAGCTCGGTGTAGACCTCCAGCAGATCGTCCAACCGGTGCAGCGGCGTGAAGGAGGACGGTGCCCCCTCGGCGCTCTTGGACAGCAGCAGGAAGGTCAGCGGCCCCACCAGCACGGGGCGGGTGGTTATCCCGAGTTCCCCGGCTTCCCGGAACCGCTTCACGGGGGTGCGGTCGGCGAGGCTGAACTCGGTGTTCGGGCCGATCTCGGGAACGAGGTAGTGGTAGTTGGTGTCGAACCACTTCGTCATCTCCAGCGGCGGGGTGGATTCCACGCCGCGCGCCATGGCGAAGTAGGTGTCCAACGAGTCCAGCCCCAGCTCGCGGTAGCGCTCCGGCACGGCGCCGAAGGTCACCGCGGTGTCCAGGACCTGGTCGTAATAGGAGAACGTGTTGCTGGGAACGGATCCCAGACCCGCCGCGTGCAGTTCCCGCCAGCTCTGGGTACGCAGCGTGCGGGCCGTCTCGCGCAGCTGTTCCCTGCCGCTCTTGCCCGCCCAGTAGCTCTCCAGCGCCCGCTTGAGTTCCCGCTGCGGGCCGATACGGGGGTATCCGAGTACGGTGGATCCGATTTCGCTGGTCAAAGCTCTCTCCTCGCGAGCTCGACGACATGGTCGACCGAGCACCTCGAGGAATGAGGGCACACGTGTCCACGGTCGCGTGGGAGCTCGCGACGTGACCGCCCTGCCGACCTTCCCTCGAGGTCCCGGACTCGCGCACCGCTCGCGGTACGCACCGACGGCAGGTCTTCGGACTCGCGGGCACCACCGGCTTCAGCCGGTTCTCCTACTGGTCGTCGGCTTCCCGGACCTCGGGTCCAGTGCCGTGTTCCGCTCGCGATCCCGGTCGGGGAGCGCGGCGGTGACGACGTTCGTTCCCACTCACCGCTGCGGGGCAGTTCCGGATTCGCACCGGATTCCCTCTTGCCTCAGCGGCGGGACCGTTCGCCCTCGCCGCTGAACCATCGGCGCTCGTATGGTTGCGCTCGCCGTCCGGTTTGGCAAGCCCCACCCGCCTTTCACGGCGGTTGATCGGCACGCTCGTACCGCCGCTCGGCTGCCGTTTCGCCGTTCGATGTAGCAGCGGTCACACCGCGTCCCGCCGCGTGGCGAACTTGCCAACGTCGGTGACAGCGCGAAAGTATGAGGCGCATGGCCGGTGAACTGCTGCCCGCGACCCGACGCGCCCTGCTGCGCCGACTGGCACTGGAACAGTCGGGCAACCGTGTGCCCTCGATTATCGCCGGACTGGTGCGTGACGGTGAGACGATCTGGGTGGATTCTCGTGGGCGGGTGGACGATCGGCGGCCCGACTCCGATACGCAGTACCGCATCGGGTCCATCACCAAGACCTTCGTGGCGGTGCTGGTGATGCGACTGCGCGACGAGGGGCTGCTGTCGTTGGCCGACCGGTTCGGTGACCACGTGCCGGGCACGGCGGTCGACGACCGGCAGATCTGGCAGCTGCTCGCGCACTGCAGTGGGCTCAGCTCCGAGCCTGCCGGGCAGTGGTGGGAACGGACAAAGGGCGAGTCCGCCGAGGACTTCCTCGCGGGCGTGGACAGCGCCCAGCTGCGTCCCGAACCGCAGCACGTGTTCCACTACTCCAACACCGCGTTCGGGCTGCTGGGGCAGTTGGTTGAGCGAGTACGCGGCAACGAGTTCATGTCGGTGGTCCGCGAGGAGATCCTGGAACCGCTCGGGATGCGCCGCACCACCGAGAGCCCCGTCCCGCCGTACGCCCCCGGGCTGGCGGTGCACCCCTGGGCCGACGTGTTGCAATCCGAACCGTTCGAGGACGCGGTCGCGATGGCCCCGGCCGGTCAGCTCTGGTCCACGGTGGATGACATGATCCGCTGGTTGCGCTTCCTGACCGGTGAGACCGGGGAGGTGCTGCACCCCGACACGCTCGACGAGATGCGCAAACCGGCCAGTGTGGACGACGGGCCGCAGTGGACCAGGGGAGCCGGGCTGGGGCTGCAACTGGCACGGCACAACGGTCGTGCGCTCGTGGGTCACAGTGGTTCCATGCCGGGCTTTCTGGCCAACATGCTGGCCGACCCGGCCGAGTCCACCGGTGTGATCTTTCTCGCCAACACGACCGCCGGAGCGAACGGCGCACTCGCGGTCGATCTGCTCGAGATCCTCGCCGAGCACGAACCCCGCATCCCGCCGGAGTGGGTTCCCGAGGGTGGGGTCTCCGAGGAGCTGCTGGAGCTGACCGGCCTGTGGTACTGGGGGCCGGTCCCGCAGCTGCTCCGAGTGTTGCCCGACGGGGTGCTCGATCTCGCTGCCTGGCAGGGGCCGGGTCGGCCATCACGATTCCGGCCGGACGGACCGGACAACTGGATCGGACTGGACGGGTACCACCGCGGGGAACGACTGCGCGTGGTGCGCGCCGCGGACGGCACAGCCACGCATCTGGATCTCAACACCTTCGTCTTCACCAGAAGGCCCTACGATCCGTCGGCCCCCGTTCCGGGCGGAACATTGCCCTGGGAGTGAGAACTCGGTGCGAGTTTCCGCGTGACTTCGTCGCGCCCTGCGTCCAGGGAAGCCCCCTGCTGCGAAGCACGAGCCTGCGTGTGATCGCGCGTCGGCCGATCCCGACATTCGGGAGTCCCGCCCCGGGGATCCGCCCCGGTTCCTCGACGGACCGCTGGCGGAGACGGTTGTCCGGCATCCGGTGGCGGGAGTCCAGGCCACGGGAGCCCGTTCCTTGAGACGTCGCTTCGCGGTGTGCCGGACCGTGCGTCGTCCTTCGCGGACGATCTACGCTGTGTGAGCGCTCTCGGAGAAACTCGTGTTCGCCGGTGTCCGCTGTGTGCAGCGTGCGTCCTCGGCTTCTTTGCCTGCTGCCGTGCGTATCGGACGATCGCTGCTGGTACTCCGTCCGAGGGAGAACCTGCCGTCTCGCATGTGTTGACCGTCACCCGATCGTGTCGTACGTTGTCGAACAACGTTCGGTATTCCGGACATGCGATTGGAGAGCCAACTCGCGGACGGCGACAGGATCGGACGACAATGCACACTCTGGCCGATGGGCTACGGCTGTCCATGAACTGGATGGACAGCCTCATTCTTGTCATTTACTTCGTGGTCGTGCTAGGTATCGCGTTCGCCGCGAAACGAAGCGTCCACTCCACGCTCGACTTCTTTCTGTCCGGGCGTTCACTACCCGCGTGGGTGACGGGACTGGCGTTCGTCTCGGCGAATCTGGGAGCCACCGAGATTCTCGGCATGGCCGCCAACGGCGCGCAGTACGGCGCCTACACCGTGCACTGGTATCTGATCGGCGCGATTCCGGCCATGGTTTTCCTCGGCCTGGTCATGATGCCGTTCTACTACAACTCGAAGGTGCGCAGTGTTCCCGAATTCCTGCTGCGGCGGTTCAGCAGTTCCTCCCATCTGCTGAGCGCGGTCATATTCGCGGTGGCCTCTGTCCTGATAGCCGGTGTGAATCTCTACGCACTGGCCATCGTGCTGCGGGCACTGCTCGGCTGGCCGATCCCACTGTCCATCGTCATAGCCGGTGTGTTCGTGCTGATCTACATCACCGTCGGTGGACTCACCTCGGCCATCTACAACGAGGTACTGCAGTTCTTCGTCATCGTGGCGGCGCTGGTGCCGCTGACCGTGCTCGGCCTGATCCGGGTCGGTGGTGTCAGTGGCGTCATCGACAAGGTGACCGCCTCCGAGGGAGCGCAGTTCCTGACCGCATGGGGCGGAACAGGCTTCGGGCAGGACAACCCGCTCGGGGCCAACTGGCTCACCATCTCGTTGGGCCTCGGTTTCGCGATCTCCTTCGGGTACTGGACCACCAACTTCGCGGAGGTGCAGCGCTCGCTGTCCGCCAAGAACCTCTCGGCTGCCCGGCGTACTCCACTGATCGCGGCGTTCCCCAAGATGTTCATCCCGTTGGTCGTGGTGCTGCCCGGTCTGATCGCGTTGATCATGCAGCCCAACATCGGGCAACCGGGCAGCCAGTACGACTACAACTCGGCGATTCCGCTGCTCATGGCGCAATTGTTGCCGAACGGCGTGCTGGGGCTGGCGGTCACGGGTCTGATGGCCTCGTTCATGGCCGGTATGGCGGCCAACGTCTCCAGTTTCAACACCGTGTTCACCGCGGATATCTGGGAGCCGTACATAAAACCGAACATGCCGGATTCGCACTACCTCACGGTCGGCCGTGTCATCACCGCCATCGGTGTGGTGATCGGTATCGGAACGGCGTTCATCGCGGCTTCCTTCAGCAACATCATGAACTACATGCAGACGTTGTTCTCGTTCTTCAACGTCCCGTTGTTCGCCACGTTCATTCTGGCGTTGTTCTGGAAACGCATGACCGCCAAGGCGGGCTTCTGGGGATTGCTGCTCGGCACCCTCGCGCCGATCGCGTTCTACAGCATGTACCGGGCCGGAATAGTGGACATGGACAGCGCGCAGGGCGTGAACATGATCGCGGCCATCATCGCGCTCGTGACCGACCTCGTGGTCAGTGTCCCGATCGCGCTGGCGACGACCCCGAAGCCGGAGGCCGAACTCGCGGGGCTGGTCTACACCCGGGCCGATGCCACGGACTCCGGAGAGATGCAGCGGGGCGACGACGCCTGGTACCGCAAACCGGCCCTGCTCGGTTGGGGTGCGATCGTGCTCGCCGTGCTGTGCTACGTCCCCTTCTCCCTCTAGTTTTGGACAGAGTCTGTGGCCGGGCTGCCGGGGTGGTCCCGTGGCGGAACCTCTCGCACGGCTCTCGCTGCGGGTCCGGCGACATCGGGTAGGTACTACACAACGTCTCCGGCGTCCTCGCGAGAGCCGCACGGGAGAACCCGCGGCGGTGCCGACCGCGTGAGTGATGGGAGTTCGACCCGCGGGAGTGGTTGGAGTTCGGAGCTGTCGTGCCGTAGAAGATCGTCACATCCTGACCGGAGTGCGGATCGAGGAGTTCGACGAGGAGATGCTCTCGGGCCGAGAGGTGGTGTTCGTTGAGTTGGGGACTCGGGTTTTTGGATCAAGAAGGACAGCAGGTTCGGTGGAGGTGAGCGATGTCGGAGTCGCGTGAACCGGGAAGCGAGCAGTCGGACGCCGCACGGCGGGAGAGATCGGCGAAGCTGTTCGACGTGCGGACGGTCATAGGCGGCCTGTTCGTGGTCTACGGCCTGTTGGTCGGATCGGCCGGGCTGTTTCCCACCGAGGAGGGATTGGCCAAGGCTCAGGGGGTCAACATCAATCTCTGGACGGGGCTGTCGATGTTGATCCTGGGCGCGCTTTTCCTGTTGTGGGTGCGGTTGCGGCCGTTGGAAACCCCTGCGCAGGGCGATGAGGGCGACTGATCGGGTTTCCGCCGTGGAAACCCGCTGACGGGGCTTTTCGTTCCGGCCGGAACGAAAAGCCCCGTCATGCGCGGTAGCCCAGCCGTTCCGAGAGGTTCTCCGCTCCCCGCATCACGGTTCCGGTGAGTTCGCTCGCCGCGGTTTCGCTCCAGCGCAGGATGGGGACCGCGATGCTCATCGCGGCCACGACCACTCCGTAGTGGTCGTGCACCGGAGCCGCCACACAGGCGACCGCGTCGTTGGACTCGCAGTACTCCCGGGAGCGACCGTGCTCGGCCACGTCGTCGAGTTCCGCGCGGAGGCTGGTGAGGTCGGTGAGGCTGTTGTCCGTCATCGCGCGCAGTTTCTCCGAACCGTAGAGCTCGTCGAGCTCCCGCTTCGAGAGCGAGGCGAGCAGGGCCTTGCCGACAGCGGTGCAGTGGGCGGGCAACCGCCTGCCCACGGCCGAGACCATCCGCACCGGATGTCCACTGTCGACCTTGGCGATGTAGAGCACCTCGGTGCCCTCGCGGATACCGAGGTGCACGGTCTCGTTGCACTCGGCGGCCACTTCCTCCGCGACCAGCTGTCCCTCGCGGGCGAGGTCCAGACGCTCGGCGTAGGCGGAGCCGAGTTGGAAACCCCGCACCCCCAGTCGGTAGCGAGCGCCGCCCCGTCCGGAGGGGACGAGATACCCGCGTTCCACGAGCGTGCTGAGCAACTCGTGCACCGTTGTGCGCGGCAGTCCCAGCTTTCCCGTGATCTCCGGAGCGCTCAGCTCCGGTTCGTCCAGGAAGAGCTCCAGGATGTCGAATGCCCGCTGTAGTGCGGGTACCGCTCGTGCCACCGGGTTCTTACCTCCCGTTGTCGGGCCGGGACGCGCTGTGACCCGGCCCGCGATGCCTGCCGGCTGTGCTTCGGTATTTGACCGGTATTTCGAACAGCCTACCGAACGGAGCCGTCGGTTGCTCGCGGCATCGCCTATTGACCTCGCGGAACTCCCGCGACTAAGTTGTCCGAACAACGTCCGATATTTCGAACGGAGTAGGCGTTGGAAGCACGAACGTTCTTGCGATCCCAAGGATTGCCCTCCGGGGATGCCGAGTCACCGCCGGACAGCTCGAAGCGTTTCCCGGACGGTGCTCGTTACCGGGTGGAGATCCCCAGCACCGAGGGGCCGGAAGTGCTCGACGCGGTGCTTGCCGAGGCCGATGAGCGCGATGTCCCGGTGCACCGGATCTCCCAGGGAAGCGGGGCGATGCTGCTCACCGACGACGAGCTCACGCGAATGGCGGGCACCGCCGCCCGCAACCACGTCGAGTTGAGCCTGTTCGCCCGGCCACAAGCCGGCTGGCACACCGGTGCGATGGCCTCGTCCCCGACCGGCGGCACGGTCGCGTCCCAGGCACGCGGCACCGAGCAGCTGGTTCACGTGCTCGAGGACATCCGCAGAAGCGCGGCGGCCGGAGTGCGCAGCGTGCTGATCACCGATCTGGGAGTGCTTTCCGTGGCAGCCAGGATGCGGGCCCAGCGGGAACTCCCACCGGACATGCGCTTCAAGATCAGTGTCCAAATGGCTCTGTCCAATCCGGCCTCGATACGTATCGCGGAGGAGTTCGGCGCCGACACCTACAATGTGCCGACCGATCTCTCACCGGCACAGCTGGCCGCGATCCGAGCGGCCACGGACCTCCCGCTCGACGTCTACATCGAGTCCCCCGACGATCTCGGCGGATTCGTCCGGCACTACGAGATAGCCGAGATAGTGCGGGTGGCGGCGCCGGTCTACGTCAAGTTCGGGTTGCGCAACGCCCCCAACATCTATCCGAGCGGAAGCCATCTCACCGACACGGTCGTCGGCCTCGGGAAGGAACGCGTACGCCGCGCCCGCATCGGGTTGGACATGCTGCACCGCTACATGCCCGAGGCGGAGACATCCGAACTGCCCGTGGCCGATCTGGCCGTCCCGACCGAAGTGGGTGAACACCGATGAGGATCACGAAAATCGAACCCCTGGTGCTCGGCACGCCCTGGCGCGATCTGACCTACCTGCGGGTGCACACCGACGACGGCATCGTGGGTGTCGGAGAGACCCGCATGCTGGGACACACCGAGGCGTTGCTCGGCTACTTCAACGAGGCCGCACGCAACCACGTGATCGGTGCCGACCCGTTCAACATCGAAGCGCTGGTGTGGCGCATGAAGCGCGGGGACTACGGCCGCGCCGGTGAGGTCGTCATGTCCGGCATCGCGTGCGTGGAGATGGCCTGCTGGGACATCATCGGCAAGGCACTCGGGCAACCCGTCTGGCGGTTGCTGGGCGGGAACGTCCGGGACGGGATAAAGGCCTACGCCAACGGCTGGTACACCGTGGAGCGCACCGCCGAACAGTTCCACGAAGCGGCCCGTGCGGTGGTCGACAGCGGATACCGGGCACTGAAGTTCGATCCGTTCGGTCCGGGCCGCTGGGAACTGGAGCCCGCCGAGTTGCGGCGCTCGGTGGAGCTGGTCTCGGCCGTGCGGGACGCCGTCGGCCCCGAGGTGGAGATCCTGGTCGAGATGCACGGCCGCTTCACCCCCGCCGAGGCCACCCGCATCGCCAAGGAGCTCGCGCCGTTCGATCCCAGCTGGATCGAGGAACCGGTGCCGCCGGAGAACCAGGAAGCCTTGGCCAAGGTCTCGCGGAACACCACGCTGCCGGTGGCCACCGGTGAGCGTATCCACGACCGCATCGAGTTCCGCGAGCTGTTCGAACGGCAGTCCGCCGACATCATCCAACCCGACATCGGCCACTTCGGCGGCATACTGGAGACGCGAAAGGTCGCCGCCACCGCAGAGACCCACTACGTGCTGCTGGCCCCGCACAATGTCGGCGGTCCGGTGCTCACCGCGGCCAACCTGCACCTCGCCGCGGTCACCGAGAACTTCAAGATCCAGGAGCACTTCAACGACTTCGCCGACTCCCACGTGAAACAGGCCGCTCCCGGAGTCCCAGAGGTGGAGGACGGCTACTTCGCGCTGCCCCAGGGGCCCGGCCTCGGGGTGGAGCTCGACGTCGACTTCGTGCGGGAGTACCCGGCACGCGGCGCCAGGTTCGACCTCTACGCCGAGGACTGGCAGTTTCGGGGCACGAAGGGAGAGAACGCCTCTTGAGCGACCCCAGAGCGGTACGCATCGACGAACCCGGCAGTGTTCGCGTCGTTCCCATCGAACCCACCGAACCCGGCCCCGGAGAGGCACTCGTCGAGATCGCCCACAGCGGCATCTGCGGATCCGACCGCGAGGTCTTCACCGGCAACCGGCCTGCGGACTTCGTGAACTACCCCGTGATCCCCGGCCACGAGTGGTCCGGCAGGGTCGTCGAGGTGGGACCGGAGGCCCCGGCTGATCTCCGGGGTCGGTTGGTCGTGGGGGAGGGATTCCGCGGTTGCGGGGTGTGTCCCGCCTGCCGCGGAGGCGACAACAATCTCTGCGCCACGCAGTACGAGGAAACCGGTTTCACCCGACCCGGGGGTTGGTCGAACTACTTGACCCTGCCCGCGAGGCTGCTGCACGTGCTGCCCGACGAGGCCGATCCGCGCGGCGCGGCGGTGTTGGAACCGGCCGCCTGCGCGGCCGCTGCCACCCTCAAACTCGCGGTGGTCCCCGGGGAACGTGTCGCGGTGGTCGGTGGTGGGAGTCTCGGACTGTTGTCCACCCAGCTCATCGCGGCGGCGTCCCCGTCCGAGCTGTCCGTCGTGGAGCCGGGCGAGCGTGCCGAGATAGCCACCGCCTGCGGTGCCACCGCGATCCGCACCCCGGCGGAGGCCGAGAAGCTGGCGGGTGGTTTCGACGCCGTGGTGGAGGCAGCCGGTGCGGAGGGAACGGCCGGTCTCGCCACCAGGCTCGTGCGCCCCGGCGGGAGGGTGGTGCTCACCGGCGTGGCCGCCGAGGACTCCCGGCCCCCCGACCCGGCGCGGTTGGTGCTATCGCAGGTCACGGTGCACACCGTCTTCGGGGCGCCCTCCCGAGCCTGGGGACACGCCGTCTCGGCGTTCACCAGCGGTGTGCTGGACCCGGGCCTGCTCGTCACTCGCGAGCTGGAACTGGACGAGGCTTCCGAAGCGCTGCGCCTGCTCGGCGAGCGGCGGGGTGCGGACGTGAAGATCCTGTTGCGCCCGTGACCCGGCAGTCCGAACGCAGAACTCCGAACAGAGGAGGAAACCGAGTCCCATGACAACGTCCCGAGTCGTTTCCACCGGTGAAGACCACGAAACCGTGCTGGACAACGCCACTGCCGCCGCCGAGGAACTCGCCGCGAGGAGCCCGTCCGACATCGCGGGTCTGCTTCGGGGGGTGGCGGCCGAGCTGGATGCCCACACCGAGGAACTCGTGCCGCTGGCGCAGCGGGAGTCCCACCTGCCGGAGGGGCGACTGCGCGGCGAGCTCGTGCGCACCACGTTCCAACTGCGGTTGTTCGCGGACACCGTCGAGGAAGGCGCATACCTGAAGGCCACCATCGACACCCCGGATCCGGCCTGGCCGACCGGTGCCCGCCCCGATCTGCGTCGTACCGTGCTGCCGCTCGGTCCGGTTCTCGTGTTCGCGGCCAGCAACTTCCCGTTCGCCTTCAGCGTGGCCGGGGGCGACACCGCCTCGGCGTTGGCCGCCGGTTGTCCCGTGGTGGTCAAGGCACATCCGGGCCATCCCGAGCTGTCCCGCCGAACCGCCGAGATCGTTACGGCGGCGTTGGCTCGGTCCGGTGCCCCCGAGGGGACCTTCGCGCTGGTGGAGGGGACCGAGCGGGCCAAGGCCGTTCTACTGGACGAGCGGGTGCGGGCCGGTGCGTTCACCGGATCGAACACCGCGGGCCGTGCGCTGTTCGACCTCGCCTCTTCCCGGGACTCACCCATCCCGTTCTACGCCGAGATGGGCAGCGTGAATCCCGCTTTCGTGACTCCCGAGGCCGCCGCCGGTCGGGGCGAGGAGATCGCGCGGGGATATCTCGACTCCTACACGCTGGGGGTCGGACAGTTCTGCACGAAACCCGGCCTGTTGCTGGTGCCGTCCAGCGCGGCGCAGCGGTTCCGCGACGTGCTCATTCCCGAGGTGGAGCAGCGCCCCGCCGCTCCCATGCTCAACGACGGCATCGATGCCGCCTTCCGGGAAACGCTGAGCTCGCTGCGGGACCACGCGGCGGTGGAAACCCTGGTCTCGGGCCATCGTTCCGAGGGCGGGGTCGGCCCGAGCCTGCTCTACACCGGTGCGCGTGAGCTCGTCGACAACCGCGAGGAGCTCACGGCCGAGTGCTTCGGTCCGGCCTCGTTGCTGGTGGGCTACTCCGACACCGACGAGTTGCTGGAAGCGGCCGGTGTCTTCACCGGGGAGCTGACGGCGACCGTGCACGGCAACGAGGAGGAGAGCATCGTAGCGCCGCTGTTCCGGACGCTGAGTGCACGCGCGGGCAGGGTGGTCTGGAACGGCTGGCCCACCGGGGTCAGCGTCAGCCACGGCATGCAGCACGGTGGGCCGTACCCCGCCACCACGGCGCCGATACACACCTCGGTGGGCACCGCCGCGATCGACAGGTTCCTGCGCCCGGTGTCGTTCCAGAACGCCCCTCGGGCGGTGCTGCCCGAAGCGGTCCGGGACGGCAATCCGCTGGGAGTGCCGCGGCGCGTGAACGGGCGCATGGAGTCGCCCGAGCAGGGCTGACGGTATACCGCATTCCGCCCTCGCCGGGGTGGTCGCGTGGCGGTACCCTGCGGATGGGTTCGGTAGGCGGGGTTCGAGGTTGCCATGCCCCGGGCGCGGCGATCTCGTGAGAAATCGACGCCGTGCAGTGCGGTGACGGGACCTCCGGCGGATTCTCGCCGTGGGCTCCGGACGCGTGTGTCCGGAGCCCACACTGGTCCGTTCCGGCGTTTCCCCGAGCGATCTCGTTGACAGCGAGGTGAAGCGCTTCGATTCTGGGAGCGCTCCCAATACTTCGGAGGTAGCTCATGTGGCGACGGTTACCCGTACTGCTGGCGGCCGCGCTGTTGGCTGCCGTGCCGCTCACGAGCCCGGCTAGCACGGCACCCTCGGCGGCGGCCGAGTCCACTGCCGACAGCGAACAGTACGACTGGCGCAACGCGCAAATCGGCGGTGGCGGATTCGTCCCGGGGATCGTGTTCAACCGGACCGAGCCGGGACTGGTCTACGCGAGAACCGACATCGGCGGTGCCTACCGCCGCGACTCCGGTACCGACGGTCGCTGGGTACCACTGCTGGACTGGGTCGGTCAGGACAACTGGGGTTACAACGGGGTGGCCAGCCTGGCGACCGACCCGGTGAACCCCGACCGCGTCTACGCCGCCGTCGGTATGTACACCAACAGCTGGGACCCCAACAACGGCGCCATCCTGCGCTCGAAGGACCGCGGCGAGAGCTGGAAGATCACCGAACTGCCGTTCAAACTCGGGGGGAACATGCCCGGCCGAGGCATGGGAGAACGGCTGGCGATCGATCCCAACGACAACAGCGTGCTCTACCTGGGCACTCCCAGCGGAAACGGGCTATGGCGCAGCACCGACCACGGCAAGACCTGGTCCGAGGTGGGGAACTTCCCGAACCCCGGTAACTACGTCGCCGACCCGAGCGACACCACCGGCCTGTACTCGGACAACCAGGGGGTCACCTGGGTCGCTTTCGACCGAGGCAGCGGATCCAGCGGTTCCCCCACCAGCGACATCTACGTCGGGGTGGCGGACAAGCAGAACACGATCTACCGCAGCACCGACGCCGGGGCCACCTGGGAACGTGTTCCGAACCAGCCGACCGGCCATCTCGCTCACAAGGCCGTGGTCGACAGTGCGAACGGCTATCTCTACATGGCCACCAGCGACACCGGTGGTCCGTACGACGGCAGCTCGGGCGACGTGTGGAAACTCGACACCGAAACCGGTGCGTGGACCCGGATCAGCCCGGTGCCCTCGACCAGCTCCGACAACTACTACGGCTACAGCGGGCTGACCATCGACCGGCAGAACCCGGACACGCTCATGGTCGCCACCCAGATCTCGTGGTATCCGGACGTGATCCTCTTCCGCAGCACCGACGGCGGCCAGAGCTGGAGCCGCATCTGGGACTGGGGCGCCTACCCGAACCGGGAACTGAACTACGAGATGGACATCTCCTCGGTTCCCTGGCTGACCTTCGGAACCGAGCAACCCGCCCCGCCGGAAACCTCCCCGAAGCTCGGTTGGATGACCGAATCGGTGGAGATCGACCCGTTCGACTCCGATCACATGCTCTACGGCACCGGCGCCACCATCTACGGCACCGACAACCTCACCGAGTGGGACGAGGGCAACAAGATCACCATCGAACCGCGGGTAGCCGGGCTGGAGGAGACCGCGGTGCTCGACCTGATCAGCCCGCCGGGCGGCGCTCCGGTGCTGTCCGCCCTCGGCGACCTCGGTGGTTTCCGGCACGAGCGGCTGGACGAGATCCCGGACTCGATTTACGAGAACCCCGTCTTCACCAGCACCACGAGCATGGACTACGCGGGTACCTCGCCCGACACGATCGTTCGGGTGGGTGAGTTCGACAAGTCGAGCAGGCCCGATGACAGCCGGGTCGCGTTCTCCCACGACGGTGGGAAGAGCTGGTTCCAGAACACCGAACCCTCCGGTGTCACCGGCGGCGGTACGGTCGCTGCCGCCGCGGACGGCAGCGGCTTCGTCTGGAGCCCGGAGGGCACCGGGGTGCACTACACGACCGACCAGGGAGCGAGTTGGCAGTCGGCCACCGGAATCCCCGACGGTGCGCGTGTGGAGTCCGACCGCGTCGACCCGGACAAGTTCTACGGTTTCCACCAGGGAACCTTCTACGTCAGCACCGACGGTGGAGCCACCTTCACCGCCTCGTCCGCTTCCGAGCTCCCGACAGGCAGCGGTTACTTCAAGGCCGTGCCCGGCCGGGCGGGCGAGATCTGGCTCACCGGTGAGGGCGGACTCTGGCACTCGACCGACTCGGGAGAGTCCTTCAGCAGGATCTCCGGAGTGGCCGACTCCGACAACATCGGATTCGGCAAGTCCGCGCCGGGAAGCGACTACCCCGCCATGTACTCGATCGCCACCGTCGACGGGGTGACCGGGGTCTTCCGCTCCGACGACGCGGGGCGGAGCTGGACGCGCATCAACGATGACCAGCACCAGTACGGCAACATCGGCGACGCCATCACCGGTGACCCCGATGTCTACGGGCGGGTCTATCTCGGCACCAACGGGAGAGGCGTTATCTACGCCAACCCTTCGAACCAAAATCCGTAGTGGCAGTCGTCCGTGTGGTCTGGTAGCCGGCACGTGAGTCGGCGCCTTGCCGCGTTGGGCCGGCTCTTGAGTAGCGACCTACGCGGCGAGCGGCCCGGCCTTGCAATGCATCCGACTCACGCACCGGGGACACGCACGCTGCTCAAAGCCGCATGACTGACGATGCGCACTCAGTGGCACCGTTTCGTGGGGTTGCGGGTGGCGGAACCTCTGGCACGGCTCTCGCTGCGGGTGCCCCGACATCGGGTAGGTACTACACAACGTCGGGACCGTCCTCGCGAGAGCCGCACCGGAGAACCCGCGGCGGTGCGAGCTGCGTGCGTGGTGGGTCGGTGCTGCCGCACCGAAAGGGCATCAGTCGGCTCTTGAGTAGCGACCTACGCGGTGAGCGGCCCGGCCTCGCGATGCATCCGACTCATGCGCTTGAGACACCCGCGTTGCTCAGCCGCATGGTGTTGTCCCGAGGGGGCGGTATCGAAGCGGCGGCGATTTCGCGAGAAATTGACGCCGCCACGTCGGTGGTGGATGAGTTGTCCCCGCTCAGCTCGTCTTCTGGCGAGCGTCCACTCCGATCAGTGATCAAACCGGCCGGGTGGATTGGTTCCACCCGGCCGGTTCGTCGCGTTCACGAGCCGCGTCGGAATCTCAGGAGTCGGTCGAGAAGGACAACCGGTACATCCTGCCGGGCAGGTCGTTGACCACGTACAGCTCGCCGGAGTTGTCCGCTCCGAAGGCGGTGACCTGGATGGGCAGCTTCCCGAGCTTGGCGCTTTGATAGGTGTGCCCGCCGTCGTCACTGCGGATGCCCCACACGTTGGCCGAGCAGTAGTCCGCCGCCAGGTAGGTGCCGTCCGCGATGTCCGAGTACTGCTGCCCCCGGTAGACCCGTCCACCGATCACGGCGCAGCCCTCCACCGAGGTCTGGTAGGTGAACACCGGGTCCACGTAGTCGGCGCTCGGGTCGCACCGATCCGGGGCGAACTGCTCCGTTCCCTCCATGCAGGACCAGCCGAAGTTCTGGTCGCGCACCCCTTGTGGGATCCGGTTCACCTCCTCCAGGGAACCCTGCCCCACGTCGGCGATCCACAGCGACCTTCCCTCGGGATCGAAGGAGATCCGCCACGGATTGCGCAGTCCGTAGCTCCAGATCTCGTCACGCGCTCCGGGGGTGTGCGCGTACGGATTGTCCGGCGGGACGCAGTACCGCAGATCACCGCACTCCCTGCTGACGTCGATCCGCAGCACCTTGCCCAGCAGCGTGCCGAGGTTCTGGCCGCTGCGCAGTGGATCGCCCGCTCCGCCGCCGTCGCCGATTCCCATGTAGAGGAACCCGTCCGGCCCGAAGGCGATGTCGCCGCCGTTGTGGTTGGTGTGCTCGGCGTGCGGCTGAGTGAGCAGGACTTCCTCGGAAGCGGCGGGATCGTCCGCCGCCAGCGAGAACCGTGACAAGGTCACGGCGGCGTCGGAGGCCCGGGTGTAGGCGGCGTAGAGCGTGCTGTTTCCGGTGTCCTCGGGAGAGGGGACTATGCCGAGCAGGCCCTGCTCGTTACCGGCGTTCTCCACCCGGTTCGTTATGTCGAGTAACGGCTGCCCCAAGGATCCGGTCGCGGGATCGTAGGCGCGTATCGTGCCCGGTTTCTCGGCTATGAGCATTCGGCCGGTGCCGTCCGAAGCGGACGTGATGTCGGTGGGACGTCGCAGCCGATCGACGGCCACCCGCGTGGCCGTGACGTTCAGATCCGTCAGCGCCGGTCGCTCCGATCGAGCCGCGGCTGAATCGCCGGTCTTCGTGACGGGTGCCGCCATTGCCGGTGCGCCCAGGGTTACCGCGCTCAGGATCAGTGACAGGAGTATCGTGCCGGTTCTTCGTCGCATTTCGCTCTCCCTGTCGGGGTGGGTTCTGTCGGGGTGCGATCGCGGATCGGTTCCGTGCCGATTGGCCGATCCGGCGGCACCTCGCCGTTCGCCACGGCCTTCCCGAAGAGTTCGGTTCCGGGATCGAGCGATACCGCCGATGTGGCCGTGGCTGGGAAGCATGTTATGGGAGCGCTCCCAAAAACAGTAGGGTTCGTTCGGGGGACTCGGCGCTCGCACGCTCGGGTGCCGTCCGAAGAATCCCGGGGCGGTCCTCCCGGTGTGATCCGCCGCTCCGATTCCCGGCGATCCCGGCGCCCCGCGGATATGTTGGGGTCGTGACTACTGGGAGGGAAACCAAAAGGACCACCGCATGGGTGCTGCCGGGAGGATCCACGTTCGGTGCGGTGCAGGCAGGACTGGTCAGCGCGCTGTTCGAGGGGGGTGTCACTCCCGACATGCTGGTCGGCACCTCGGCCGGAGCGCTGAACTCGGCCTGGTTGGCAGCGGATCCGACCGCGAGTGGTGCCGAGCGACTTCGGGAACTGTGGAGCGGTATGCGTCGCCGCGACGTGTTTCCGGTCGAACCATTGCGCATCCTCTCGGGCAAGCTGGGAATGTCGAACCACCTGATGAGCAACCGCGGTCTGGCGGTGTGGCTGCACCGCACCCTGCCCTTCCGGCGATTGGAGGAGGCGCGGTTGCCTGTCACGGTCACCGCGACCGATGTGGACACCAGCGAGCCGGTGTTCCTGGACAGCGGCCCCGCCCTACCCGCCCTGGTGGCCTCGTGCGCCATTCCCGGCGTGTTCCCGCCCGTCGAGGTGGCAGGGCGTTCCCTGATCGACGGTGGACCGGCCGCGTTCATGCCGATCAGCCGTGCGGTGGCGCAGGGCGCGGAACGCGTGTACGTGCTGCCCTGCAGCGGCACCCGCTCCCTGGATGCGGAGGAGGCGAGGTTCGGCGTGCTGCCTCCACCGAAACGCCCCGCCAAGTCGATCGGCGGCATCAACGGGTCCGCGCTGAGTGCGGCCATGTTCGCGGCTTCGAGACTGGACATGCAGCTCAACGCGGCGCACTGCGAGCTCTACGTGCTGCCCTCGCCGAAGGTGGACCGGCTTTCGCCCTACTCGTTCCGTCATACGGCCGCACTGATCGAGTGGGCCTGGCGCACCGCGCATGATTGGTTGCCCACCGCGCGACCAGTGCCCGCCGAGCCGGTGGACATCGCGGGCCACCCTCGTCTCTCGCGGGATGAGCGAGAACGCGAGTCGGCCTTTCGGTTGGCGAGTGGAGCCCGTGATCAGTAAGATCGACACAACGCGCCATCGAGGGGAGTTGGCATGCTCAAGCCGCTGAACGTCTGGGAAGTCCTGATGTGGGGCTCGCTGGCGGTGATCCTGGTCTGTGCGGTGATCACTGTTGCGGTGCAGCGTGATCCCATCGGAGCCTGGGCCACGCTCATGAGCGCCATGGTCGTTCTCCTCGCCGCGGTGGGCGAGCGTCGACGGTTGCGGCGGCGGGCCGGCCAGGGCTGAGTCCGTCTCCGCCGAGTCGAAGTCGCGTTCGACGGAAAATTCTCCTCGAAGAGCACGCGGACAACCCGATCGAACGGCTTTGGTGACGCGAAGTGGCGGCGCCGTGTTTCGCCCGGCGGATGAGTACTGCCGTATCGGTTGTATCAGGCGGATGAACGATCCGGGCAGCCTGTTTCGTCGTGGTTAATTCTGTGCCGCTGCTGCTGTCCAAAGTACTTCGCGATGCTAAAAGTGTGCCATGCACCTGGCACCGCAGGAACGCGACAAGCTGCTCGTCTACGTCGCGGCCCAGCTCGCCCGCAGCAGGCTGGAACGTGGGCTGCGGATGAACCATCCCGAGGCGATCGCGTTGATCACCGATCATGTGGTCGAGGGGGCGCGTGAGGGGCGCGGTGTCTCCGAGCTGATGTCCAGCGGTCGGCACGTGCTCAGCAGGGACCAGGTCATGGACGGCGTGGCGGAGATGATCGACGACGTTCAGGTGGAGGCGACCTTCCCGGACGGGACCAAGCTCGTCACGGTGCACTCGCCGATCCAGTAGGGCACTCGCCGAACCGCCAGGAGTCAGTGTGTATCCCGGAGAGATCATCCCCGCAGCCGAACCCGTGCCGCTCAATCCGGGGCGCCCCCGGGTGCGGCTGACGGTCCGCAACCGTGCCGACCGTCCGGTGCAGGTCGGCTCGCACTACCACTTCGCGGTGGCCAACCCTGGGCTCGAATTCGACAGGGACGCCGCCTGGGGGCATCGGCTGGACATCGCCGCGGGCACCGCGGTGCGTTTCGAGCCGGGGATCGAACGCGAGGTCGAACTGGTCCCGATCGGCGGTGCGCGCACGGTGCCGGGACTTCGCCCCGAATTCGCGGGCGCCCTCGACTCCGTGTCTTTCGATGCCACCCCTCTCGATCACGGCCGTCTCCGGGACGTCCGCCTCGACACCGAGGATCCGGAGCGATCCGGAAAGGAGTCGCATGACTGACCCCGGCGAGCCCAAGGAAGTCGATCGGGAGCGCTACCTGGAACTGTTCGGGCCCACCACAGGTGACCGGATCCGGCTCGCCGACACCGAGCTGCTCGTGGAGGTCACCGAGGACTTGGCCGCGGGGCCACACGGATCCGGTGAGGAGGCCGTGTTCGGTGGCGGCAAGGTGGTGCGCGAGTCCATGGGACAGTCGGTGGCCACCAGGGCGCAGGGCACGCCTGACCTGGTCATCACGGGTGTGGTGATCCTCGACCACTGGGGTGTGGTCAAAGCCGACGTGGCCGTGCGCGACGGGCGGATCGTCGGTATCGGCAAGGCGGGCAATCCGGACACGGCCGACGGGGTTGATCCGGCGATGGTGATCGGCCCGGCGACCGAGATCGTCGCGGGCAACGGCAGGATCCTCACCGCCGGTGGCATCGACTGCCACGTGCACTTCATCTGCCCGCAGGAGATCGAGGCCGCACTGGCTTCCGGCGTCACCACCCTCATCGGGGGTGGCACCGGCCCGGCCGAGGGGTCCAAGGCGACCACGGTCACGCCGGGTGAGTGGAACCTCTCCCGGATGCTGCTCGCGCTGGAAACCGCGCCGGTGAACACCCTGCTGCTGGGCAAGGGGAACACGGCGAGCCAGGAGGCGCTGGCCGAGCAGTTGCGTGGCGGTGCCGGAGGGCTCAAGCTGCACGAGGACTGGGGGGCGACCCCAGCAGCCATCGACGCCGCGCTGCGTGCCGCCGACCGCAGCGGTGTCCAGGTCGCGGTCCACACCGACACGCTCAACGAGGCGGGCTTCCTGGAGTCCACTCTGGATTCGGTCGCGGGAAGGTCGATCAACGCCTACCACGCGGAGGGGGCGGGTGGCGGGCACGCGCCGGACATCATCAAGGTGGCGGGCCACTCCCACGTCCTGCCCTCCTCGACCAATCCGACCAGACCGCACACGGTCAACACCATCGAGGAGCACCTGGACATGTTGATGGTCTGCCACCACCTGAACCCTTCGGTCCCGGAGGACCTGGCCTTCGCGGAGAGCCGCATCCGCCCGACCACCATCGCGGCCGAGGACGTACTGCATGACCTCGGAGCGATCTCCATGGTCGGTTCGGACGCGCAGGCCATGGGCAGGATCGGCGAGGTGGTCAACCGCACCTGGCAGACCGCGCACGTCATGAAGCGCCGCAGGGGAGCGCTGCCGGGCGACGACGTCGCGGACAACCGACGCGCCCGTCGCTACGTCGCCAAGTACACCGTCAACCCGGCGGTCGCGCACGGCATCGACGGTTCCGTCGGATCCGTCGAGGTGGGCAAGCTCGCCGACCTCGTGCTGTGGGAGCCGAAGTTCTTCGGAGTCCGGCCGCACGCGGTGTTCAAGAGCGGATTCGCGGTGCGGGCGGCCATGGGTGATGCCAACGCCTCCATCCCCACACCGCAGCCGGTGCTGTCCCGCCCGATGTTCGGCGCGGAACCGCGAGCAGCGGCAGCGGGGTCGGTCTCCTTCGTGGCGCCCGAAGCGCTCGGTAGGGGGCTGGCGGAGCGGTTGGGGCTGCGGCGTGAGCTCGTCGGTACCTCCGACACGCGCGCTGTGATGAAGGAGGACATGCGACACAACGAGGCCACCCCGGACGTGCGGGTCGATCCGGACAGCTTCGCGGTGCGGGTGGACGGTGAACTCGTCGAGCCCGAGCCGGTATCCGAGGTTCCCATGGCCCAGCGTTACTTCCTGTTCTGATGACATCGACAGTGCCCACGATTTCGCTCGCGACGCTCGCGCTCGCCGACTCCCGGTTCCCCGGCGGTGGCCACGCGCACTCCGGTGGTCTGGAGGAGGCGGTGCACCGCGGCGTCGTGTCCGGGCCGGGAGAGCTGGCCGAGTTTCTCCACAGCAGGTTGCACGGAGCCGGTGCGCAGGCGGCGGTCTTCGCCGCTGCCGCTGCCCACGCCGCCGCCAGGGGAGTGCGTCCGGAGCACTGGTCGTTGCTGGACGCCGAACTCGACGCGAGAACACCGTCGCCCGCCCTGCGCGCGGCGAGCCGTGCGCAGGGGCGTGGCACGCTTCGCGCGGGTCGGGCGGCGTGGCCCTCGCGGGCTCTCGACGAGCTGCTCGGCACCGCTGGCAGTCCACACCATCCGGTCGCGGTCGGTGTGCTGCTGGGGGCGGGTGCGTCCGGTTCGCCGGCCGATGCCGCCTCGGTGGTGGCCTATCTGTCGGTCAGCGGTCCGGCTTCGGCCGCGGTTCGGCTGCTGGGGCTGGACCCGTTCGCGGCCAACGCGGCCGTCACCGCGCTGCGGGCCGATACCGAACGCGTCGCGGCCGAAGCGGCACGAACGGCGGGCCACCGTCCCGAGAACCTGCCCGGTACGAGTTCTCCGGCGCTCGATCTGCTAGCCGAACAACACCAACGCCACCACCGGGAAGAGGTGCGGCTCTTTGCAAGCTGAACACCACCACCAAGGACACAGACGGCATGGACACGGCCAGGGCGGCCACCGGCATTCGGTCGATTTCGACCCGACCGCGGCGGGGCCGGATCCGTTCGCGCCCGCGGACTCGGGCAACAGGCCGGTGCGGATCGGTATCGGAGGCCCGGTCGGCAGCGGCAAGACCGCGTTGACCGCGGCGCTGTGCCGCACTCTCGGAGCCGAACTCGAACTCGCCGTTGTCACCAACGACATCTACACCACCGAGGACGCGGATTTCCTACGGCAGGCGGGAGTGCTGGATCCCGGCCGGGTCGAGGCGGTGCAGACCGGTGCCTGCCCGCACACCGCCATCAGGGACGACATCACCGCGAACCTGGACGCGGTGGAGCGGCTGCAACAGCGCTACACCGCGCTGGATCTCGTGCTCGTCGAGAGCGGCGGCGACAATCTCACCGCGGTGTTCAGCCGGGGTCTCGCGGATGTGCAGGTTTTCGTGGTCGACGTGGCGGGCGGCGACAAGGTCCCCCGCAAGGGTGGGCCGGGTGTGACCACGGCTGACCTGTTGGTCATCAACAAGGTGGATCTGGCCGAACGGGTCGGTGCGGACATGGCGGTCATGCTCGCCGATGCCAACCGGATGCGTGGTGAGCTGGCCGTGCTCGCACAGTCGCTGACGGACGACCCGGCCGCCTCGGGGGCCGCTGATTGGGTGAGACGGCAGGTCGCTGAGCATCGTTCCGTCGTGGGACCGAGCGCGAAATGAGGTCGGTGGCCACGTTGACCGTCGAGCTCGACGGCGCGGGCAACTCGGTGGTGCGGCGGTTGCGTTCGATGGCGCCGCTGACCCTGGTGCCGCGCCGTCCTCGTACTTCCGCGCCGGGAGGGGCGGTCGTGCACCTGGTGGGCTCGGCCACTTCGCCGCTGGGAGGGGACGACCTCACGTTGCGGGTTCGGGTCGGGGCCGGTGCCCGGCTGCTGTTGCGCGGTATCGCGGCCTCGCTGGCGTTGCCGGGGCACGGCCCCGGCGGCAGCCGCGGTTCGATCAGCATCGACGTCGAGGAGGGCGGCACGATCGAGTACCTGCCCGAACCCACGGTGGTGACCTCCCGTGCCGAGCACCGAGCCGATCTCTCGATGCGACTGGCCGACTCGGCGCGGGCGTGCTTCCGGGAGACGCTGGTGTTGGGGCGCTCCGGGGAGGCCCCGGGCGGATTGGTGACCAGTACGAGGCTGGAGCGCGCGGGCAGGCCGCTGTTGCGACACACTTTCGAGCCCGGGCGGCAGCGGTTGCGTGCCGGCCACGCCCACCTCGGCGGCGCCCGGGTACTGGCCAACGAGGTCGTGGTCTGGGACCGGGATCCCGAGCCACGTTCGGAGGCCGACTGGGCACTGCAGCCGTTGGCGGGTGGGGGATCACTGACCACTGTGCTCACCGCCGACACGGTCACGGCTCGGCGGCGATTGGTCGAAGCCCGTGCGGCGCACCCGGCGGGGAGCGAGCTCACTCCGGTCCAGCGGGCCGGTTGAGCGGAATCGCTCAGCCGGTAGGTCAGTCGTCCCGTTCGCCGGGCTCCTTGCTTTGGATTTGTATACCGCCCCAGAACGCGAAACCCGTCAACAGTACTTTGATCCCGCTCTGTGAGGTGGCACCGCGCACCTCGCGCTCCACACCGCCCATGATGGCGGCGCACCGGTCCTCGATCCTGGTTCCCGGGGGAACGATGACCTCGATGCCTCCCATGATCGCGTAACAGCGGATCTCGACCTCGTCCGCGTCGAGGTAGGCCTCCCGGAGGTCGATCTTGCCGCCGCCCCAGAAGGCGAACGTGGCGAAGCGCGGTGGCACGCGCCAGGGGCCGACGCGCTCGGCGTAGCTCATGACTCCCACCGCGGTCCTTGCCTGCGGCGAGTCCGAGTTCGTGCCACGGGAGACCGGCTCGGTTCCCGGCGCTTTGCCGGTCTCGTCGGGCAGATCGCTGATCAGCGGTGCCAGCTCACTGTAGGTTCGCGCCCGGTACGCTTCGGCGACCCGCTCGTCGAACTCGTTCAACGTCAAGCGACCTTCCTGCTGTGCCTGTCGCAGCAGGGTCGCGATCTGTTCCCTGTCGTCGTCCGACGCACGCAGTTCGGGCGATTCGTTCGGCATGGCACAGAGCATACTTCCGACGGTCGTTTCCGGATGCTCCTCTCGCGGGTTGAGGTTCCAGGGTGCCGGACATAACGTCAATGCGAAATTTATTCTGATCTGGGGTGGCGGTAGCCGCCCGCTTGGAGTGTTCGCCATGCCAGATCCTGTACCGCGACGGCGGGGTCTCGCCCCCACAGCGGTCGACTACGAGCACACCGCGGTCCGGAATGAATCCGGCGAGCCGTCATCCGACCACTTCCCGCATCCCCTATCCGGCCCGATCTCCACTGGACCAGGGTAGGGCCGGTTGTTCGTATTGCTTGCTCGGTTGGCGGGAGCTTCCGTTCCGGGAGGCCCGACATCGGATAGGCACCTACACCACGGCTCCGATAGTCCTCGTGAGAGCCGTCCAGGAGAACCGCGGCGGTGGCTGGCTGCGAGGGTGGTCCGGGGTCGTCCTGTGAGAGTGTCTGTTCCAGTGGTGCCGTGCCGGAGAACTGCCGGGCAGCTGAATCGAGCATTTTTCGTTTCTTACGGTGCCGTGCGCACAACGTGGAGGGGGCGGACACTCGGGATGGGCCTCACGGTCGGGACGTCGTTCGTGGAACCTCCGAAGCTCGCTCCGCGGGGTGAGCTCCATGCCGGTGGGGGATACCGACGACCACCCGGGTCGTGCGGGTCATGGTGTCCCGGCGGCCGGAGCTGGTGATGAGCGGAGCGGAGAACGGACCCGGTATCGGGGCCGACGCGGAGGAACTGATCGGCAGGTTCGGCGCGTCGCTGTGGGAGTACGCCGTCTACACCCTCGACCCGCTCGGGGTCGTGTCGACCTGGAATCCCGGAGCGGAACGAATCACCGGTGCCTCTGCCGAGGAAGTGATCGGACGAAACATCTCGGTGTTCTACACCGCCGAGCAGCTCGCGGCAGGGCAACCGGAGGAACTGCTCGCACAAGCAGCCCGGTTCGGTAGTCACACCGACGAGGGATGGCGGGTGCGCAAGGACGGCACCAGGTTCTGGGCGCACGTCACCACCATCGCGCTGTGGTCCACTGCGGGGGCGCTGCAGGGCTTCGCCCGCGTCACCAGGGACGACACCGAGTTGCACTCCCGCCTGGAGCGTTCGCTGCGTCAGTTCCGCGACCTGTTCGGTCTCACCCCGGTCGGCATCGGCGTGTTCGACCGGTACGGCTACGTACTCGATTCCAACCCAGCGCTGCGCGAGCTGCTCGGATACCGCGAGCAGGAGATGCGCGGCGCCCACATCGCCAACATGGTCCACCCGGACGAGCCGGGCAGGGAACCGTTGCGTCGGGCGTTCCGTTCCGGGAAACCGCCGAACGAGGATCTCACCCAGGAGTGGTCCATGATCCGTGCCGACGGTCAGCGGGTGATCTGCGAACTGCACATCGCGAAATCTGTTCGCGCGAGCGGGGAGTCGTTCTGGCTGGCGGTGTTCCAGGACGTCACCGAACGCCACCGGCGCGCCGAGGAATGGCGCTATTGGGCGACGCACGACAGCTTGACCGGGCTGCCGAACCGAGCCGCGGTCAACGAGTTGCTCAGCGGGACCGACACGCGGGGTTTCGCGATGCTGTACTGCGACATCATCAACTTCCGGCGGATCAACGAATCACTGGGGTTGCGGGCGGGGGACGAGCTGCTCATCGAACTGGCCAAGCGGATGCGCAGTGATCTGCCGAGGGACTGGCTGGCCGCACGGATGGCAGCGGACGAGTACCTGATCGTGTGCCCCGAGCCCGCGGCGGCGGGGGGAATCGAGATGATCGCCACCACCGTGGGCGAGTTGTTCCACCAGCCCGTGTACCTGCGCGGACATCCGCCGATCCGGGTCTCTGCCTCCATCGGCATAGCGGTGGGCGACGAGACCACCTCCACCGTCGACGAGCTGCTGCGTTCGGCGGGTGCGGCCGTCATGGAAGCCAAGGTGAACGAACGCAGGCGGATCTCGGTTGCCGGCCCGGCGACCATCTCGGAGATGGATCGTAAAGTGGAACTCGAGAGCGAGCTGCGCACGGCGATCGAGTCCGACGAGTTGACGCTGTTCTACCAGCCGATAGTCCGCGCGAGCGGCGCGATCGTCGCCGCCGAGGCACTCGTTCGCTGGCATCATCCCCGCCGGGGGCTGCTCAGCCCCGACACGTTCCTGCCGGTAGCCGAAAGGGCCGATTTGCTCGGGGATCTGGACCGGTGCGTACTGCGTACGGCCATGCGGGACGCCGCCGCCTGGCCCGGCAAACCCGACGGTGAGCAGGCCTCGGTCTCGGTCAACCTCGCCGAACTCTCACCCGGCGATCCGGATTTCGTGGCCACGCTGGACACCGTTGAGAACCAGAGCGGGCTCGATCGGCGGCACGTGGTCATGGAACTGCTGGAGACCTCGTTGATCAATGTCTCCGATCGGGGGAGAAGGAGCATGCGCGGACTCACCGAGCAGGGGGTGCGGTTCGCCGTGGACGATTTCGGCACCGGGTACTCCTCACTGGCGCGGCTGCGCGAACTTCCCATCGAGGTCATCAAGATCGATCGGGGTTTCGTCGCCGATGTCGCCAACACCCGGGCAGACCTCATGGTCATCAAGGCGATCGTCGATCTGGCCCAGGCGATCGGATGTACCTGCACCGCGGAGGGCGTGGAGACGTTCGAGCAGTTCGAACTGCTGCGTGACGTCGGTGTGCACACTTTCCAGGGGTGGTTGTTCGCGCCGGCGCTGCCCGTTACGGAACTCGAGCAGCTGCTCGTCTCGGGCTCGCTGCAGCCGAAAACCGGCGAGAACGCGTGAGTGGGACTCCGAGTAGCCGGAGTTCCCACCCACGCCGCCTATCTACCCGATGTCGGACCTTCCCGCGGCGGGAGCGGTTCGAGAGGTTCCGCACCGACTTGGGTACGGCGTCAATTTCTCGCGAAATTGGCGCCACTGTCCGGAACTCGCAAAACTCAGCAGCCGGGGCGCTGCGCGTTGGCGGGATCCAGGGCGTTGAACACCAGCTGCTGCGCCGTCCCGTTGTAGGAGATACCGATGTGCTCGGTCAGGTCCACGGCGCAGAAGTCCTGCAGCGTCAGGTTGGTCACGTTGGGGCCCGGTTCCAGGAAAACGGATGTGTAGGGCGTGACCACCTCGTCGAACTTCGTGGCGATGTTGGTGTAGTCCACTCCCGGCACCGTTTCACCGTTCGAGTTCAACTCCGTGATGAAGTCGGAACCCGCCAGTTGCTGCGTGCACGAGGCGCACGGGGGCTGCCCCTCGGGCAGGAAGCCGGCCAACTGGTCGATCCCGTACAGCGTGGTTCCGTGGTTGGAGGGGACGAGAGCGACGAGTGAATCCACCTCGGACGCACCGCCCAGATTCTCGATGTAGTACCTGGGCATCATCCCGCCCTGGGAATGGCCGACGATGTCCACCTCCTCGGCCCCTGTGGCGGCGAGTACCCGGTCGACGAAGCCGCTCAGTTCCCCGGCGGACCGGGTGATCTCGCCGGTGCCCTTGATCGCGCTGTTCGTGCCGCCGCCGTAGTTCAGCGAGAACACGCAGTATCCGCGTTCGGCGAGTTCCGGTGACAGCTCCGCCCAGTTGTCGTACCGGTTCTCGAAGGTACCGTGCACCAGCACCACCGGATCCGGGTGTTCACCACTCGGTTCGCACGAGAAATCGTTCGCTCCAGCGGGTACGGCGTTCGGGTGATGCTGCGAGTACGCGAACGCGCTCAGGAAGTCCTCCTGTCGTGGGCCGGTTTCCGCAGAGGTGCTCTCGGCACTGGAAACACCCGTCATCCCGATCCCGGTGACTGTGACCAGTGCCAGGGCACCCGTTCCTGCCACCAGACCGCGCAGTAGTCGCGCCGCTCGATTCATCCTGGCTCCTCTCGAATTCCCGGCCGTCCGAAGCACGCTGATCGAAAACCGCGTTCGTGCGCAGCGACCGAGGATTTGCAGGGCACCGTTTTCGCGTCGACTCCGAAACCCACACTTGGTTTTCACGTAGGACGGCGCCGAGTCGTTGGCCGCGTGAAACGGTCGTTGGCCGCGTGAAACGGCGAATTGAGCATCCGAGTACGGCGGGAATCGGTTCAATGCCCTGAACGAGTGGAAAGCGACCGGCAGGACCGGATCGCTTGCTTTTTTGTTATTTCGCGGACAATTCCGGATTCCGGTTATGGCAACCGAGTGCCAACAACGTGGTTTCGCGCACCTGAGTGAGTCCGGTGCGGACGCTGGTTGTTACCGGGATTATGGATCGTGGCCCGCACAACGGTTTCCGGTTGTGTGGAGGTCCCTGTGCCAGTAGCTTGCCGCCACGGGCTTCGGCGAGGCCAGGGCCGGAGCGTTCGGGAGTCGCGTGTGGACCGGATGTGTCGATTCCGATTTCCGTCCCGTTTCGGCGCACCGGTCGCGAGTGCTCCGTTGCCGGAAAGGGTTCTCGCGAGATCCCGTTCACGATTTCGACCTGCCGGAGGTGTCGGCATCCGATGACGAGCCCCCATCAGCTGATCCCATGACAGCGCCCTCCAACAGCACAGCCCGCGTCGAAACGGGTCCGGGACGGCCCCCCGCGATGGTGCTGGCCGTGGTGGCGTTCGTCGGCTTCGTCACGGCGCTGGACAACACGATCATCGCGGCCGCCGCGCCCTCCGTGGGACGTGACCTGGGAATCGGCCTCGCGACACTGCAGTGGGTCAGTATCGCCTACATGCTGCCCTATGCCGGGTTGGTGTTGGTCGCGGGAACCGTGCTCGACCGACTAGGAGACCGTGCGCTGCTGGCCGGTTTCGGCGCGTTCGCCGCCGGAGCCGTGGTCTGCGGCGCGGCCGGGAGTGCCGCCCCGTTGTTGCTGGGACGCACTTGCCAGGGAGTAGCCGCCGCCTTCATCGTGCCGGGAACCCTGCGACTGCTGCGCACCGAACTGCCGGAACGGCTTCGTGCCACCGCCGCAGCCATCTGGACGGCGGCCTTGGCCGCCGCGCTGGCACTCGGTCCATGGCTGGGGGGTGTGGTTTCGCAGTATCTGCACTGGAGCTGGATCTTCTACGGCAATCTGCCGTTCGTGCTGCCCGCCGTGGTGTTGGTCTCGCTCGGCACCTCGCAACGAGACCGGCGACGCGCCGCGAAGGTGCGCCTCCCCGCCGCGCTGGCCGTGACCACCGGACTGGTGCTGCTGACATCGGCACTGGTGACGGCTTCGAAAACCGATGCCGGTGCCTCGTGGGCAGTGCCGTTGGGAGCGCTCGGCGCACTACTGTTGGCGGGATTCGTGTTCAGTGAGCGCCGCGCACCCGATCCCCTGGTTCCCCCGCGGCTGCTGCGCGGGCGAGTCTTCCCGGGAGCCAACGTGCTGTTGCTGCTGTGGGGTCTCGGCATCAGCGGCGTTGTTTTCTTCACCCCGCTGGTGCACCAGAGCTATCTCGGCCTGGACCCCGGTACGGCGGGTCTCCCACTGGTGGTGGTCGCGTTCGGGGTGACCGTCGCGGCCCCACTGGTGGGGCCGGCGGCCCGCGGCTTCGGAACGCATCGGATGGTCGCCTGCGGGCTCGGTGTGGTCGCGCTGGGACTGTTCGGGCTGGCCGCGGTCAACACCGTCACCGCGATACTCCCGCGCGTCCCGGCGCTGTTGTTGATCGGTGCGGGCTCGGCCTTCACCGCTCCGATCACCTCCCACGCGTTGGACCGCAGCGACGAGGACGACGCGGGGACCGCTTCCGGGGTGCTCACCGCCTCACGGGAACTGTCCAGCGCTTTCGGGGTGGCCGTTGTCGGTCTGGTCGTTTCCACCGTACTGCGGCACCGAATCGCTACCGGCAGCCCGGAACCGGCCGCGCTGGCCGCGGGCTACACGTACGGCGTCCTGCTCGCGGCCTTCCTACAGGTGATCGCGGCGGTACTGGCCTGGCCACTGCTGCGACCCGCCTCCCCCGGGAGCCCCGATCCAGGTGTGCGACCGACCAGTCGAGTGAAGAATTCGAGGCGATGAGCTCTTGTCGATACGAAGAACCTTACGCGGCGCCGGACGAGTACTCGCGATGTCACTCGTACTGGTGCTCTCGCAGTTGCCCGGCGCCACCGTGCCCGGGGTCGCAGCAGGCTCCGACAGTGCCAACGGCCCCGACACCGAGCTTTTCTCCGCCGGAGTGCCGTCCTGGGTGCACGATGGTTTCGGGGCGCGTGGCGAGCCCGCCGACAACGGTGCGCGGATCGTGTCGCGCAACTGGGTGGGGCAACGAGCGCTGGATCTGGGAATCCGGTCCCCTTCGCTGGCGGACGTCGGGATGGTGCGGGTGCTGCTGCCTCCCGGCTGGCGCGAGCAGCCCTCGCGAGAATGGCCGGTGCTCTATCTGCTGCACGGCTGCTGCGAGCCCGCCGACTACCGATCGTGGACCGAGTTCACCGATGTCCGCCGGTTCGTCGCCGACAAACCCGTCATGGTGGTCATGCCCAGTGACGGCTCCGCGGGGATGTACAGCCAGTGGCGCAACTTCGGAGTGGCCACCGTCCCGGACTGGGAGACCTTTCATCTCACCGAGGTGCGGCAGCTCCTCGAACGCAACTACAACGCCGGGACCCGCAGAGCGGTCGCCGGGGTCTCCATCGGTGGTTTCGGGGCGATGCACTACGCCTTCCGGCATCCGGACATGTTCCGGGCGGCGGCCTCCTACAGCGGCATGCTCCACACCACCGGTCCGTTCGTGCCCGAGATCGTCAAGGGCATCCTCATCCGCGAGGGATACTACGACTGGAAGGCACTCTGGGGAGACGACCGGAACAACCGGGAGTTGTGGCGCGCTCACAACCCCTACAGCAACGTGGGCGCGCTGCGCGGCACCGATCTCTACGTGTCCGGTGGCAACGGTGTCAGTGGGTCGTTGGATCCGAGACCGAAGTTCGACGTTCTCGAACCGGCGGCGCTGTACACCTCGAAGTTCTTCGTGCGTAAGCTGCGGGCCAACGGCATACCCGTGACGACGGACTTCTACGGCCGGGGTACGCACAGCTGGCCGTACTGGGAACGCGCACTGCACCGTTCATGGTCGATGCTCACCGCGGACCTCTACCGGTAACCGGGAGGCGTGTCCACCGCGAAGTCGTGGTGCGTGATCGCGAAGTCGTGGTGCGTGATCGCGAAGTCGTGGTGCACGACGATTTCGCGAGAAATTGACGAAAGGTGCCCTCGGCAGGACTCGAACCTGCGACACCCGCCTCCGGAGGGCGGTGCTCTATCCGCTGAGCTACGAGGGCTTTGCTGTTGGACTTCCCAAAGCCTAACCCATGCCGCGCCGGGGTTCGAGGGTGGGGGTGATCGGGAAGTCGTGGCTGCCCTCGCGGTGGCCCGTGTCTCTTCGTCGCTCCGCTCCCGCGTGTTCGGCTCGGAGCTGCTCAGCGTGCCCACGCGGACTCCCGGTCACTCGTAGTGCGCGATTCGTGGGGCGAATTCGGGTGTTCCGCTCGTTCGCCGCGGGTATCCGACGCCGGGTGGCACCGACCGCCTGTCTCGGGTCGGTCCTCCCACTGGGGATTTTCTCGTGACGGAAGTCACCCGTGCGGTGCGTGTTTCTTGTTGCGTCGACTTATGCGTATGTCACTATGTGTTCCGTCGGAAGCCATTCGGGAGGTGCGGCAGTGGGACACGGTCACGGACACGGCGGAACCGGTGAAGCGGTCGCCAGTGCCTCGGGGCGTTATGTGCGCAGACTCGCGCTTTCCCTGCTCGTGCTGCTGGCGTTCCTGGTCGTCGAAGTGGTCGTCGGCTTCATGACCTCCTCGCTGGCCCTGCTCTCGGACGCCGGCCACATGCTCACCGACGTGCTCGGCATCGGAATGGCCCTGGCCGCCATCACCGCCGCGCGTCGGACCTCGGGATCCAGGAGCACCTTCGGGCTCTACCGGGTGGAGGTCCTGGCGGCCCTGGCCAATGCCGTGCTGCTGTTCGGCGTGGCGGGATACATCCTCTACGAGGCGATCGGGCGGCTGGCGCGACCTCCGGAGGTTCCGGGCCTGCCGATGATGCTCACCGCCGCGGCCGGGTTGGTGGCCAACCTCGTGGTGTTCGCGCTGCTGCGACACGGCGCGGAGGAGAGTCTCAACGTGCGCGGGGCTTACCTGGAGGTGCTCGCCGATACGGTCGGTTCGGTCGGTGTGCTGATCGGCGGTGCGCTCACCTGGGCTTTCGGGTGGGGGCTGGCGGATCCGATCGTGGCCGTGGCTGTGGGGCTGTTCGTGCTGCCCCGCACCTACAAGCTGGCGCGGCAGGCATTGCGAATTCTGGTGCAACAGGCACCGGAGGGGGTCGACGTCGAGCGGATGCACGGTGATCTCGTCGACATCGAGCCGGTGACCGAGGTGCACGATCTGCACGTGTGGACACTGACCTCCGGCATGGAGGTTGCCTCGGCACACCTCACCACGGTCTCCGAAGCCGACCACTGCGACGTGCTGGCCAGTGCGCAGCGACTGCTTTCCGAGCGTTACCACATCGAACACGCCACCCTGCAGATCGAACCGCGCGACCGCACCACCGGCTGTCATTCTCTCAGATGGTGAGACAATGTTCGTCCGGTCCGTTCCGGATCCCACTGTCCCGGCCACCCGCTCGTTAACCAGCGGCATTGCTTTCTTAGACTTCATCAGGTGACACCAGCCGCGCTTGCCGAACTCGTCCGAACGACCGCTGCCGACGTCCTGTCCGCCCGAGGGGTGGACACCTCGGTGCTGCCGGAGAAGGTCACGGTTGAGCGCCCCCGAAACCCGGAGCACGGCGACTACGCGACCAACCTGGCCATGCAGGTCGCCAAACCCGCCGGTCTCAACCCCCGGGAACTGGCGGGCTGGCTCGCCGAATCGCTCGCGCAACGCGACGAGATCACCTCCGCCGAGGTGGCGGGACCCGGTTTCCTCAACCTCCGGCTCGCCGCCGACGCCCAGGCGGCCATCGTCCGCGACGTGCTGACCAGCCAGGCGGCCTTCGGTGCGGGTGAGCTCTACAGCGGACTGCGGGTCAACCTGGAATTCGTCTCGGCCAACCCGACCGGGCCCATTCACCTGGGGGGAAGCCGTTGGGCCGCGGTCGGTGACGCGCTCGGACGCGTCCTCACGGCGCAGGGCGCCGAGGTGACCAGGGAGTACTACTTCAACGACGCCGGTGCGCAGATCGACCGCTTCGTGCGTTCCCTCGTCGCCACCGCGCGGGGCGAGGAGATCCCCGAGGACGGTTACGGCGGGGAGTACATCGCCGAGATCGCCTCCGAGGTCGTGAACTCCCGCTCGGACGACGTGCTCGCGTTGCCCGCCGAGGAGCGCGACGAGGTGTTCCGCCGGGTCGGCGTCGGACTCATGTTCGACGAGATCAAGCGCAGCCTGCACGAGTTCGGTACCGATTTCGACGTCTTCTTCCACGAGGATTCGCTGCACAACTCCGGCGCGGTCGCCGAATGCGTTCAGTGGCTCAAGGATTCCGGTAACCTCTACCACGCCGAGGGCGCATGGTGGTTGCGTTCCTCCGAGTTCGGTGACGACAAGGACAGGGTCGTCATAAAGAGCGACGGCGCGCCCGCCTACATCGCGGGTGACATCGCCTACCTGCGGGACAAGAGCGACCGCGGTTTCCAACTCTGCCTGTACATGCTCGGTGCGGACCACCACGGCTACGTCTCCCGGCTGAAGGCGGCCGCGGCGGCGATGGGGCAGGACCCCGACTCGGTGGAGGTCCTCATCGGTCAGCTGGTCAACCTGGTCCGGCACGGCGAGCCGGTAAGGATGAGCAAACGCGCGGGCACGGTCGTCACGCTCGAGGACCTCGTCGAGGCGGTCGGAGTGGACGCGGCTCGCTACTCCCTGATCCGTTCCTCGGTCGACTCGGCCGTGGACATCGACCTCGACCTCATCAGCAAACACACCAACGAGAACCCGGTCTTCTACGTGCAGTACGCGCACGCCAGGCTTTCCTCGTTGCAGCGCAACGCGCTTTCACTCGGTATCGACCGGGGTGACGTCGAGGCCGCGGACCTGGCGCTGCTCACGCACGACCGGGAAGGCGATCTGATCCGTACGCTGGGCGAGTTCCCCAGGGTGGTCCGCTCGGCCGCGGAGCTGCGCGAGCCGCACCGCGTGGCCCGCTACCTGGAGGACCTGGCCAGCGCTTACCACCGCTTCTACGACTCCTGCCGCGTCCTGCAGCCAGGGGACGACCAGCCGGGGCCGTTGACCATCGCCCGGCTGCAGCTCTGCGAAGCGGCCCGCCAGGTGTTGGCGAACGGCCTGAGCCTGCTCGGTGTCAGTGCTCCCGAACAGATGTAGAGGAGGCGCATGATGCGCGCCCATCCAGCCGGGCCGAGGCACGCCGACGTCGCCGTGAACGCCGATGCCGCCGGCCCCGCCCCCTCCTCGCTGGAGGAGACCAATCGGCTGCACCCCGCCGTCTGGCCCCGCAACGCGACCCGGGGCGCCGACGGGGTGACCACCATCGCCGGATGCGATGTCCGTGAACTGGCCGAGCAGCACGGCACGCCGCTGTTCGTGCTCGACGAGGACGACTTCCGCACCCGGTGCCGGGAGTACACCGCCGCGTTCGGTGACCCCGCCGCGGTGCACTACGCCGCCAAGGCGTTCCTGTGTACCGAGGTGGCCCGCTGGGTCGACCAGGAAGGCCTCGGGCTGGACGTCTGCAGCGGTGGCGAACTGCGGGTGGCGCTGCGAGCCGGTTTCCCACCGGAGCGCGTCGCGATGCACGGCAACAACAAGTCCACCGCGGAGTTGGCCTCGGCGCTCGAAGCCGGTGTCGGCGCGATCGTGCTCGACTCGTTCCACGAGATCGCCAGACTGGAGCACCTCGCCGCCGAGCACAGCACCCGCCAGCGGGTGATGATCCGGCTGACCGTAGGTGTGGAGGCACACACCCACGAGTTCATCGCCACCGCGCACGAGGACCAGAAGTTCGGTTTCTCACTCGCCTCCGGCGACGCCGCCGAAGCGGCGCGCCGGGTGCTGAAGTCGGACTCACTGCTGTTGGTGGGGCTGCACAGCCACATCGGCTCGCAGATATTCGACGACAACGGTTTCGAACTGGCGGCGCACCGAGTGGTCGGTCTGCTGGCCGAACTGCGTGCCGAACACGGTGAACAGGCGCTGGAGACGGTCGGAACGGTGGACCTCGGCGGGGGCCAGGGCATCGCCTATACCGCCGACGACGATCCGCTGCCGCCCGCCGAACTCGCCGCCGGGCTGCACGAGATCGTGCGCAAGGAGTGCGCGGCGGCGGGGTTCGACCCGCCTCGGATAGCCGTGGAACCGGGCCGTGCCATCGTGGGCCCCGGTACGGTCACGCTCTACGAAGTGGGCACGATCAAGGACGTCGCACTCGACGGCGGGGCTTCCCGCCGCTACATAAGCGTCGACGGCGGTATGAGTGACAACATCCGCACTTCGCTCTACGACGCCGCGTACGACTGCCGACTGGTCTCCCGTGCGGGGGAACGGAACGGTGTGTTGTCCCGCATCGTGGGCAAACACTGCGAATCCGGCGATGTGGTGGTGCGCGACAGCTGGATGCCCGAGGATGTCGCACCGGGGGATCTGGTGGCGGTGGCCGCCACCGGTGCGTACTGCTACGTGATGGCCAGCAATTACAACCGACTCCCCAAGCCCGCGGTCGTCGCGGTACGCGACGGGCAGTCGCGGTTGTTGCTACGCAGGGAGACCGAGGACGACCTGCTTCGCCTGGAGGTGTGAGTGATCGAGGATCGGGAACCGATCAGGGTGGCGCTGCTGGGCTGCGGCACCGTCGGCACCGAGGTGGTGCGCCTGCTGCAGGAGCATCCCACCGAGTACGCCGCTCGAACCGGTGCGCCGGTTCGCGTCACCGGAGTGGCGGTACGTCGTCCGCACAAGCACCCCGATGTACCCGAGCAGCTGCTGACCACGGACGCCGCCGCCCTGGTCGAGGGCAGCGCGGACGTGGTCGTGGAGCTGATCGGCGGTATCGAACCCGCGCGTTCGCTGTTGCTGGCCGCGCTGCGCGCGGGCAAGTCCGTGGTGACCGCCAACAAGGCACTGCTGGCCGAGCACGGCTCGGAACTGTACGCGGCCGCCGACGCCAACGGGGTGGACATCTACTTCGAGGCGGCGGTGGCCGGGGCGATTCCGCTCCTTCGTCCGCTGCGGGAGTCGCTGGCGGGCGACCGCATCAACCGGGTGACCGGGATCGTCAACGGCACCAGCAACTACATCCTCTCCGCCATGGACTCCACGGGCGCCGGTTACGAGGAGACGCTGGAAGAGGCGAACCGGCTCGGTTACGCCGAGGCCGATCCCACCGCCGACGTCGACGGATTCGACGCCGCCTCCAAGGCCGCCATCCTGGCTTCACTGGCCTTCCACACCAGGGTCGGTGCCGGTGACGTCCACCGGGAGGGGATATCGGGTATCGGGGCCGGGGACATCGAGGCGGCCCGTTCGCTGAACCGCACGGTCAAGCTACTGGCCATCTGCGAGCGCGTGATCGACGAGGACGGCACCGAATCCGTCTCGGCCCGCGTTCATCCGGCCATGATTCCGCGTGATCACCCGCTGGCCGGGGTCGGTGGGGCGTTCAACGCGGTCTTCGTAGAGGCCGAGTCGGCGGGTCAGCTCATGTTCTACGGTCAGGGAGCCGGGGGTGCTCCCACCGCCAGCGCGGTGCTGGGCGACCTCGTCGCCGCCGCTCGCAACGTGGTGGTTTCGGGCAAGGGGCCGCGGGAGTCCGCGCACGCGCAGCTTCCCGCGCGTTCCATGGACTGGACTCCCACGCGTTATCACATCAGTCTGGACGTGGCCGACCGACCGGGTGTGCTCTCCCAGGTGGCTGCCACGTTCAACGAGCACGACGTCAGTATCTCCGTGGTTCGGCAGCAGGGCCGGGGCGCCGATGCCAGCCTCGTGGTGGTTACCCACACCGCCGCGGACTCCGCGCTGCGCGCCACCGTGGAACAGATCGCACGGCTCTCCTCGGTCAACGAGGTCGCCAGCGTTATGCGTGTGGAGGGTGAACCGTCTTGACCTCGCAAGCACAACTCGCGGCCTCCGGGGAAGGCACCGGTTGGCGTGGGATCATCGAAGCCTACGGTGACCGGATCGGCGTTCCCGACGAGGCCGAGGTGGTGAGCCTGCACGAGGGCAACACCCCGCTTGTGCCTGCCCCGTACCTGTCGGAACTGACCGGTTGCCGGGTCCTCGTCAAGGTCGAGGGCGCCAATCCGACCGGTTCGTTCAAGGACCGCGGTATGACGGTGGCGATGACCCACGCCAAGGCCGCGGGCATGCGTGCCGTGATCTGTGCCTCCACCGGAAACACCTCCGCCTCCGCGGCGGCCTACGCCACCCGTGCCGGGATGACCTCGGCCGTGCTCGTGCCGCAGGGCAAGATCGCCATGGGGAAGCTCGCCCAGTCCGTGGTGCACGGCGCGCGGATCCTGCAGGTGCGAGGGAGCTTCGACGACTGCCTGGAGCTTGCGCGTAAAACAGCGGCGGAGTACCCGGTGACGCTGGTCAACTCCGTCAATCCGGTTCGGCTGGCCGGTCAGCGGACGGCCGCTTTCGAGATCTGCGACGCGCTCGGCACGGCACCGGACGTGCACTGCCTGCCGGTGGGCAACGCGGGAAACATCACAGCTTACTGGGCCGGCTACAGCCAGTACGCCGACGAGGGGCTCAGCGACCGCACGCCGGCGATGTTCGGTTTCCAGGCCGCGGGCGCCGCGCCACTGGTTTCCGGTGAGCCCGTCGCCTCGCCCGAGACCGTGGCCACCGCCATCCGGGTCGGCAGCCCGGCCTCCTGGACCGGGGCGGTGGACGCCAAGAACGCCTCGAACGGGTTGTTCGAGGCGATCACCGACGAGCGGATTCTGGACGCCTACCGGCTGCTGGCCTCGAAGGAGGGCGTTTTCGTGGAACCCGCCTCGGCTTCGAGTATCGCCGGGCTGCTCGCCACCTCGGCCGACGGCCGGTTACCGAGTGGTTCCACGGTGGTGTGCACGGTCACCGGACACGGCCTCAAAGACCCGGACACCGCGTTGGCGGACATGGTGGAGGTCGAGCCCCTACCGGTCGATCCGGACGCGGTGGCAACGGCTCTGGAGCTGTCTTGAGTTCCGGTACCGTCCTTCCTTCCGGTTACGACGCCGAATCGGCCACGAGCGGAACGGACGCCGCTTTCCGGGTGACCGTGCCTGCTTCCACCGCGAATCTCGGTTCGGGGTTCGACACGCTGGCCATGGCGTTGGCTATGCACGACGTAGTGGAGATCACCCGCACGGATGCCGCCCCGCGGACCGCGCGTGTCGAGGTCACCGGTTCCGGGGCCGGTGAGGTACCCACCGACGAGAGTCATCTGGTGGTTCGGGTGCTGCACGCGACCATGGATCGGCTCGGTGTGGCACCACCCGCGCTGCGGCTGCGTTGTACGAACGCCGTGCCGCACGCGCGGGGGCTCGGTTCGTCCGCGGGCGCGATCGTCGCCGGGGTGGCGGCCGGTTACCGGCTGGCCGGGCTCGACGTTCGAGCCGAAGGGGTTCGTCCGGAGGCGTTGCGACTGGCTGCCTCCTACGAGGGACACGCCGACAATGTCGCCGCGGCGCTGTTCGGCGGGCTGGTTGTCGCGTGGAATGTGGAAAATCGTTACCGATCCGTTCGACTGGAACCCCATTCGGAGTTGAATCCGGTGGTGTTCATCCCCAGTGCGGAATCCGCTACCCACACGATGCGGGGATTGTTGCCGGAGAAGGTGCTTCACTCCGACGCGGTGTTCGCCGCCGGACGCACGGCTCTGGCCGTGCACGCGTTGACCACCGAGCCGGAGCTGCTGCTCGAGGCCACGGAGGACCGGCTGCACCAGGAGTATCGCGGGCCCGCGATGCCGGAAACGCTGGAACTCGTGCACCGGCTCCGGAATAGCGGCGTGCCCGCCGTTGTTTCCGGGGCGGGACCCACCGTGTTCGCCCTGCCACCCGGCGGTGAGCTTCCCGAGCCTGCGGTGGCGGGGAACTTCGAGGTCAGGCGACTGGATGTGGAGCGGACCGGCGTGTGGGTCGACCGAATGGGTTGACCGGGGCGCGATGGACCGGGGCGCGATGGAGTGACCAGGGCGCGGCGGTCACCGGTGGTGTCCGTCGCTCGTCCTCGGGGGCGGTGTCACCGGCCTTAGCTCGTTCCCGGTCGGCTGTTCCCGAGAGGTTTCCCGGCAGGTGTGTCGGGTGGTGGCTCCCGATCGGGGCCGGGTCGTGGTGGCCGGTGTTTCGAGTGGTATAAAGGAAATGTCGGCATCGCCGTCGTCGGATCGTCGGTCCCGCGAGGCCCGGGGCACGGTAGCCGCGGCCGGTGAATCCCCGTGCTGTCGCACCGGGTTCGTGGTTCGGCGGGGGAGACCGACAAACATGTGACCGGGTAGGGGCGCTCCAGCGGCGGGCGTGTCATGCTCTTGGTTGTTGCACCGGAGTGACTCGGCGTATACCCTCAAGGTCAATCAGTCACCGGGCGCATCGGCGCCGGTGCCTTGCCCGGGAGCTTCTTTCCGGGATGCATCCCTCGCTGTGAATCGACTACACCTTCCGGGTGAAGATCAGGATGGCGAGTGGCCGAGCGCGGTGGCCGAGGCAAGAGTTGTCAACTCAATGGGGTTCGCGTCGTCGAGTCGAACTTCACGCAGTTGCCGGTGTCGGACTGGGAGCTCTGGCGTTACGGATTGTGGTTCCGCACGGCAGTCACGAACAACTCGGTGACCACAGTGGAGGCTTCGGCCTCGCTGGCCACCGTATTCCGCGACCGTACGGGATCGCACTCCGAACGGGCAGTGCGGACCTCGTCGTCACCGGTCGATTCGGTGAGTCCGGTAACGAGTGAGCAGCAAGGCATGCATCCGGGAGTGGTGAACGAACACGGTCACGGTTGTTCCGGCAGGTGGTGGTACCGCTGTGGACGAGTGATATCACCACGGGTGCGCGAGTCGGGCGTCTCCGCTGCCCGGTGCTGCCGGTTTTCGAGTGGGTGCCGACACCACGCGCGCCGGGTGTCCTCGTCGAGTTCATTCGATAAAGGGGCCGGTAGCACTACAAGGCCGCTCGCGTTCGCAGCGAGCGGGGTAATCCGCTGGGCCGCGTAGGAGGCGCGGATCCGGTCAGGAAGGACATTCGTGAGCAACACCGATCTGTTGAGCAGCGAGACGACCAACGGCGTCTCTCCGTCCGGCGGGCAGGAGTCCGATTCGCAGCAGGCAGCCTCCGGATCAGGAACCAACGGCAGCGCACGCCGCCGGGGTGGCCTGTCGGGCATGGTGCTCGCCGAACTGCGGCAACTCGCCGGCGAATTGGGGATCGACACCACGGGCCTGCGCAAGGGCGACCTGATCACCGCGATCAAGGAGCGTCAGGGAGGTGCCGCCGCGCCGCGCCAAGCGGAGTCCGGCACCCGTCAGCCGACTCTCGACCAGCAGGCGGCCCCGGAGGACAACACTCAGGACACCGAGAACCAAGGCCCCAAGGGGCAGCAGGCCAAGGGCCGAGGCGGCAGGGATCAGGGCGCCGGGAACCGCACAGCGGAACGGACGTCCGGCAAACCCGCCGCGGGCTCGCCCTCCGATAAGGACGATGACCGGGACTCGGCCACCGAATCCGGCACCGGCACCGAGAAACGTTCCAACGGTTCCGCGCCGAACCGGGGCGGTTCGCGTCGTTCCGGTAACGACGGATCCGGCGAGGAAGGACGTCGGAACAACCGTCGTCGCCGCTCCTCGCAGCGTTCGTCCGGCAACCAGGATCAGGACGAGCGCGGCGATCGCAACGAGCGGGGCGGCGCGGACGGCGGCGGTCGGGCGGAACGCACCGACAACCGCCAGGATCGTCAGGACGGCAATACCGGTGACAGGCAGGAGAGCCGCCGGGACGGTCGTGGCGACAACAACCGCAACGACAACAACCGGCAGGACGACGAGGACCGCGGCAACAGGCGCAGTCGTCGTTTCCGGGACCGCAGACGTGGCCGTGGTCGTGGGGACAACGAGCCCGAGGTGCGTGACGACGACGTGCTGCTGCCCGTGGCGGGCATCCTCGACGTGCTGGAGAACTACGCGTTCGTCCGGACCTCCGGCTACCTCGCGGGACCCAATGACGTCTACGTCTCGCTCTCGCTCGTCCGCAAGTACGGCTTGCGTCGTGGCGACGCCCTCAAGGGCGTGGTTCGGCAGCCTCGCGAGGGAGAGCAGCAACGGCAGAAGTTCAACCCGTTGGTGCGGGTCGACGCCATCAACGGTCTGGAGCCGGAGGCCGCCAAGAAGCGTTCGGAGTTCCACAAGCTCACTCCGCTCTACCCCAACGAACGGCTCCGCCTGGAAACCGACCCGCAGGGTATGACCAGCAGGGTCATCGACCTGGTCATGCCGGTCGGCAAGGGGCAGCGGGCACTGATCGTCTCCCCGCCGAAGGCGGGCAAGACGATGATCCTGCAGTCGATCGCCAACTCGATCACCACGAACAACCCCGAGTGCCATCTGATGGTCGTGCTCGCGGACGAGCGGCCCGAAGAGGTCACCGACATGCAGCGCTCGGTCAAGGGTGAGGTCATCGCCTCCACTTTCGACCGTCCGCCGTCGGACCACACCACTGTCGCCGAGCTCTCCATCGAACGTGCCAAGCGTCTGGTCGAGATGGGACACGACGTGGTGGTGCTGTTGGACTCGATCACGCGTCTCGGGCGTGCCTACAACCTCTCCGCGCCGGCGTCCGGCCGGATCCTGTCCGGTGGTGTGGACTCCACGGCGCTGTATCCGCCCAAGCGGTTCCTGGGCGCGGCGCGCAACATCGAGAACGGCGGCTCACTGACCATTTTCGCCACTGCGCTGGTGGAAACCGGTTCCGCCATGGACACCGTGATTTTCGAGGAGTTCAAGGGAACCGGCAACGCCGAGCTCAAGCTCGACCGCAAGCTGGCCAACAAGCAGCTGTTCCCGGCGGTGGACGTGGACGCCTCCAGCACTCGTAAGGACGAGCTGCTGATGTCGTCCGACGAGCTGGCCGTGCACCAGAAGTTGCGCCGGGTGCTGGCAGCGTTGGACACGCAGCAGGCGCTCGAACTGGTCCGGGACCAGTTGCGCAAGACCCGTACCAACATCGAGTTCCTCACCCAGGTCGCCAAGACCACTCCGGGCAAGGAGGAAGAGTAGGGAAGCGTGCGGCACGGGCCGTCCCGGTGGTGCGGCGAGCCACCGGAAGGCGGTTCCCGCCGCTTCTCGGCGATGCCGAAGTTACGTCGCGGCACCGGCCCGGACCACCCGGGGTGCACGGTGCCGTGACGAAACTCGCCTCCTCCGGGAATACCCGCGCTGCCTCGGGCGTTGCCGAGCAGCGGTCCCCGGTCTGACAGAATCGGGAGCTGTTCCGGTGCCGGTTCACCTCCGGTTGACGCCGCGAGGACCCGGTGCCACGAAGAGAGGACGAGCCATGAAGAGCGACATTCACCCCGAGTACGTGGAGACCCAGGTCGTCTGCGACTGCGGGCACAGCTTCACCACCCGCAGCACCAAGACCAGCGGGCACATCAGCGTCGAGGTCTGCTCCAACTGCCACCCGTTCTACACGGGCAAGCAGAAGATCCTGGACACCGGCGGCCGCGTGGCCAAGTTCGAGGCTCGGTACGGTCGTCGTCCGCAGAACGCTCGCACCAAGAAGTAGCCGGGTCCGCGGCGCCCGCCGTTTTCGACAACGTGGCGGGCGCCGTTCTTGTATCGGACTCGTAGCGAAAGTGGGGAGCACCGTGGAGACGTCGAGGCTCGAGGAGTTGCTCGCCGAGTACACCGAGCTTGAAGGGCGGCTCGCGGATCCGGACGTCCATGCCGACCAGGCGCGGGCCCGTAAACTCGGTAAGCGACATGCCGAACTGACTCCGATCGTGCGTACGGCGCGGGAGCTCGAGAACGCCCGCTCCGACCTGGCCACCGCACGTGAACTCGCCGCCGAGGACCCCGGTCTGGCAAGTGAGGCCGACCAGCTCGAACAGCGGATTCCGGAGCTGGAGGACAGACTCGCCGAACTGCTGGCTCCGCGTGACCAACGCGACGGATCCGATGTCGTGTTGGAGATCAAGTCCGGCGAGGGCGGCGAGGAGTCGGCACTGTTCGCCGGAGATCTGCTCCGAATGTATCTGCGGTTCGCGGAGCGGCAGGGCTGGCATGCCGAGATACTCGGCGCCACCGAATCCGACCTCGGCGGGTACAAGGACGTCATCGCCACGGTCAAGTCCAAGGGCGAACCCGGTCTCGAAGGAGTCTGGTCCAAGCTCAAGTTCGAGGGCGGGGTGCACCGGGTGCAACGTGTTCCCGTCACCGAGTCGCAGGGACGAGTACACACCTCAGCGGCGGGCGTGCTGGTTTATCCCGAGCCGGAGGAGGTCGAGGTCGAGGTCGACGAGAAGGACCTGCGCATCGACGTCTACCGCTCATCGGGTCCGGGCGGGCAGAGCGTGAACACGACCGACTCCGCGGTACGCATCACACACCTTCCCTCGGGTGTCGTGGTGGCCTGCCAGAACGAGAAGTCGCAGCTGCAGAACAAGCTGCGCGCCATCCAGGTGCTGCGCGCTCGGCTGCAGGCCATGGCCGAGGAAGAGGCCGAACGCGAGGTCGCGGAGACACGACGCAGTCAGGTCCGCACCGTGGATCGCTCGGAGCGGGTACGCACCTACAACTTCCCGGAGAACCGGATCTCCGACCACCGCATCAACTTCAAGGCGTACAACCTTGACCACGTGCTCGAAGGCGAGTTGGATTCGGTACTCGGTGCGCTGCGCGAGGCCGATCGGAACGAACGGATGCAGGCCGGGGTCTGATCCGGATCTCCGCCCACTTCGCGTGCCGGAACCCGTGACGCCGTCCGGGTTCGACCACCGGGGACGGCCGTGGCCTCGTTCGAACCGTTCCGAAGTTGTCGGTACAGCGCACGGTGATTCCCGCCGAACTCCCCCCGACGAGCATGCTGAAAGGATCGTTACCACCGTGGAACGAAAGCCGTTGCGGTTGGCCGTCCTGGAAGGCGAGCGCGTGTTGGCGGCGGCGGGGATTCCCAGTCCCCGTGCCGACGTGGAGTCACTCGCGGCGCACCTGCTCGGTGTCGAGCGCCCTCGATTGCTGTTGCTGCCGCCGCTCGAACCCGCCGTGCTCGACTCACTGCACGAGTTGGTACGTCGCAGAGCGGAGCGTGTCCCGCTGCAGCATCTGACCGGTACCGCCGCGTTGGGAAGCACGACGCTCTCCGTCGGCCCAGGGGTGTTCGTCCCTCGCCCGGAGACCGAACAGTTGCTGGAGTGGGCGTTGACCCGGATCCGGTCGGTACACGAGCCCCTCGTGGTGGATCTGTGCACCGGGTCCGGCGCGCTCGCGTTGGCCGTTGCCCAGCAGCGCCCCGATGCTCGGGTGCTTGCCGTGGACAACGATCCCACCACGTTGGAATGGGCTCGACACAACGCCGACGCACTTCGTGTCACCGCGCACACCTCCGTGGAGGTGCTCGCCGGGGATGTCACCGATTCCACCCTGCTCACCGGATTGGACGGGCTCGTCGACCTGGTGCTCTGCAACCCGCCCTACGTGCCGGAAGGCACTCCGGTTCCTCCGGAGGTGTGGGAGTACGACCCGCACGCGGCGGTTTTCGCCGGTCGTGACGGACTCGAGATCGTGCCGCACGTGCTGACGCGTGCCATCGGTCTGCTGCGTCCCGGTGGGGTTCTCGCGGTTGAGCACGATGACACGCACGCCGAGGCCGTACCCGCGCTCATGAACGACAGCGGGGCGCTGGCCGAGGTGCACGATCATTCGGATCTGGCGGGGCGGCCACGTTTCGCCACGGCCGAGAAGAAATCTCATGAACCCTCCGTGAGTCCGTGACGGGACTCGGGTGCGTGCTCGGCCGGTGTGCGCGGTCGGGTGCCCGCACGTGACCGGCGCCTCGCGGCGCGGCGATCTCGCGGGCGGGAGCAGGGGTTTCCTCCCGGAACCGTTGTCGAGCCCGACGAACGCGATCGCCCGGACGTGCCGTCCGATGCGCGGGTGAGGTACCACTCGCAGCCGAGCTTCGGGCACGTGCCAGGATTTGAGACCGTGAGCACGGTCTATGATTGCGGCAGCCCGGACGGGCGTAGTGCAGGCCTGAGCAGGGCTGCGAGTTCGTTGCGCGGCGGTGGGCTGGTTGTCCTGCCGACCGACACGGTTTACGGAATCGGTGCGGACGCTTTCGATCCGGAGGCGGTCCGCGCATTGCTCTCGGCGAAGGGACGTGGCCCCGACATGCCCGTTCCGGTGCTGGTTGGCTCTTGGAACACCGTGGACGGGTTGGTCATGTCCGTGCCGCGGCAGGCCCGGGCACTCATCGAGGCGTTCTGGCCCGGTGGACTCTCGCTGATTCTGCCGCAGGCACCCTCGCTCTCCTGGGATCTGGGGGAGACCCGCGGCACGGTCAATCTCCGGATGCCCCTGCACCCGGTGGCTCTGGATCTGTTGCGCGAGGTCGGCCCCATGGCGGTCTCGAGCGCCAACACCACCGGCAATCCCCCCGCCGCCACCGTGGAACAGGCACGGGAACAGCTCGGTGAGTCCGTCCCGGTCTATCTGGACGGCGGTCCATCCGGCGAACCGGTCGCTTCCACGATCGTGGACCTCACCGGGGACCAGCCGAGGGTGCTGCGTGAAGGAGCGGTGAGTCGGGACGAGCTGGCCGTCGAACTGGGTGTCGAGCTGCCCGCGGAGTAACGGGTCGTTCGTGTCGTACCACTGTTCGTTCGACCCGCTCCTCCCTCGGACGGGTGAATCGTTGCCGCGCGGAATTCGTGTCCCTCTGGGCTGAGCAGGTGATTGACCTGCTGAAACGAGCTCAAGGTGACCTCCCGGGGCCGCCGGTGCGGACCCGCGCGGTGTGCCGCGTCGCTTCTCGATAGCGTGAACGAGCGTGCGCGGCCAGTGGACGACGCTTTCGTTCCGTTCCGTGCGGTCCTCGGCAACGGCGCGTCGGCGCGGTTACGCCGATCTTTTCGTGTTCGTCCCGGAAAATGACGAGGAGCAACCAACGGTGACTGTGCTGTCGTGGGATCAAAGCGGTGTCGTGCGCCACGTTCCCACGCGCGGCTAGGTGGCGACGATGGACACCGTTCCCTCCTGGGCCCCGGTAGGGCTGCCCGCACGCGAGTACCTGCTGGTGTGCCTGACTTCCGCGGCCGTGACTTTCCTGCTCACCGGCCTGATCCGGGTGTTCGCCATTCGCAGCCGGGCTGTGGCGCACCCCCGACGCCGGGACGTGCACTCGACCCCCATCCCCAGGATGGGCGGGGTCGCGATGTACTTCGGCGTGCTCGGCGGCATGTTCCTGGCCGACAACCTGCCCGCTCTCTCCCGCGGGTTCGACTACTCCAACGACGCGCTCGCGGTGATCTTCGCCGGTGGATTGATCACGCTTGTCGGCGCGCTGGACGACCGCTTCGAACTCGATTCGTGGACCAAGCTGGCCGGTCAGGTCACCGCGGCGGGAATCCTGGTGCTGATGGGTGTGCAGTGGTACATGCTGCCCGGCGGTCAGGGTGGTGAGTCCGGTTCGGTACTGGTGCTCAGCGGAAACCAGGGGCAGCTGCTGACGGTGCTGCTGACCGTGGCCATGGTCAACGCCATGAACTTCGTCGACGGGCTGGACGGTCTCGCCTCCGGCATAGGTCTGATCGCCGCCAGTGCGACCTGCGCGTTCTGCCTGGGGCTGCTCAACGACCAGGGCGGAGACGTCACCGCTTATCCTCCGGCGCTCATCGCGGCCACCATAGCTGGCGCCTGCCTCGGCTTCCTGCCGCACAACTTCCAGCCCGCCCGTATCTTCATGGGCGACTCGGGCTCCATGCTGATCGGGTTGATGCTCGCCTCGGCCAGCACCACCGCCGCGGGCAAGATGGATCCCACGAGCCTGGACGCCTTCGGGCTGTTCGCCCCGCTGCTGGTGGTGGCGGCTGTGCTGTTCGTGCCACTGCTCGACCTGAGCCTGGCCGTGGTGCGCAGGACCAGAGCGGGTAAGAGCCCGTTCCACGCCGACAAGATGCACCTGCACCACCGGCTGCTCGAACTGGGGCACTCGCAGCGGCGTGCGGTGCTGCTCATCTACCTGTGGGCGGGTGTGGTCGCGTTCGGTGCGGTCTCGCTCACGCTGTTCGACGATATGCTTCTCGTGGCATGGGCTGTGGGCTTCGCGGTGCTCGTAGCGGGTACCGTATCCGCGATACCCCGAATGAGGACCAAGTAGAACTTCGCGGCGGGAGAGTGATGACGGAAGCGACCGGAACCTCCGACGACACCGACCGGCCCACGGCCGAGGAGACGAATCCGCACGCCCGAACGGTGCGCCGGTTGGCCGCGGCGATGCTTCGCGCCGCCCTACTGCCGGGTGCCCTGGCCGTGCTGTTGTGCACGGTCGTCGCCGCTTTCCTGACAGGGATGCCGGGTCTGTCGGGCGGGTTGATCGGTGGCGCGGTGGCTTTCGGTTCGTCGCTGCTCACGCTGTGGTTGATGCGAAGTACAGCCGATTTTCACCCGATGTTCGTGATGGTCGCCGCGCTCGGCGGCTACATCGGGAAGATGATCGTGCTGTTCGTGGTGGTGACCCTGCTGCGTGGACTCGACTTCGTCCACGTGGAGTCCGTGGCGCTGACGATACTGGTCACGGTCCTGGTGTGGACCGCGGCCGAAGTGCGTGGTTTCCGTAGGACCAGGACCCCCACGATCGCGGTGGCCGACCGCTCCTGAACGGGCCGGTCCGTCCCGGGCGGCGCTCCCCGGAACGTGGGCGTTACGACCGTTTTGTTACCGAATGGTAGGATTCGCTGCGCAGGTAACTCGGGTTTCGACGCGAGTACGTCCTCCGTCGTCGGAAGTCGTGGTCCGTCCCGTGGGACTTGCCCGGCGGTACCTGTCCGGTGGGAGGGCCCCTAAGTTCTCGATCGTGTATCAGGTACGTTGAGTGCAAATCGTGACGATTCCCCCGGTGGAGTTAGCTCCAGCCGGGAGAACCGGAAGGAGCCCAGTTGGGCGCGCTGGTGTTGAGCCAGGGCGGAACTTTCGAGCCGCCCGGTGTCGATAGCTTTTTCCTCCCGCCGATCTTTGGTGAAGTCACCAAGCCGATCGTGCTCGTAGTGCTCTCGGCTGTCATCGTCGGTGCGTACTTCTTGATTGCCACCCGCAATCTCAAGTTGGTACCTGGCAAGGCTCAGTTCGCGGCGGAGTACATCTACGACTTCAGCAGGAACACGATCGCCAGGGATCAGATCGGGGCGCAGCACTTCCGTCCCTTCATCGGGCTGATCTTCGGGCTGTTCACCTTCATCCTGGTGAACAACCTGTTCGGGATCATTCCGCTGATCCAGTACCCCACGATGGCCAAGATCGGGTTCCCGGTCGCACTGTTCCTCATGGTCTACGTCGTTATCCACACCGTGGGATTCCGACGTCACGGCTTCCTGGGGTACTTCAAGCATGTGATGTTCCCCCCGGGGGTACCCAAGCCGGTCTACATCCTGCTGGCCCCCATCGAGTTCCTGCAGAAGTTCCTGTTTCAGCCGGTGGCGCTGGCCATTCGAGTCTTCGCGGCCATGTTCGCCGGACACCTCATTCTGCTGGTGTTCACTCTCGGCGGGCAGTATCTGCTGCTCGAGGGGAGTGCGCTGCTCAAGCCGGTTTCCATCGTCAGCTTCGCCTTCGCGATCCTTCTGACCTTCGCCGAGGCCTTGATTCAGGTCTTGCAGGCGTACATTTTCGCGGTGCTCACCGCCAACTTCATCGGTGCCGCACTCGCGCAAGACCACTGAAGGACAGATCGAGACCTCACGATCCGCGTGTTATGCGGACCGAGTTGAAAGGTAGTAACAGTGAGCAACATCGTTCTTGCACAGGCTGCGGAGACCGCAAGCAACATCAACCCGGGCCTGGCCGCCATCGGCTACGGCGTCGGTGCGATCGGTCCCGGTATCGGCGTTGGTCTGATCTGGTCGGCCGTCATCAACGGAACCGCTCGCCAGCCCGAGGCGCAGGGCCAGTTGATGGGTATCGCCTGGATCTCCTTCGTTCTGGTCGAGGTGCTGGCGCTGATCGGTCTGGTCCTCTACTTCATCGCTTCCAACGCCTGAGTCCGACAGCTTGACGGGTTGGGAGAAGTCCTGATGGAGAACAAGATGGTGCTGGCAGCGGAGGGCCACAATCCGATTCTGCCCGCTCCGGCCGAGATAATCGTCGGTTTCGTCGCGTTCGCCGCCCTCCTGTTCGTGCTCTACAGGTACGCCGTTCCGCGCTTCGAGAAGGTCTACCAGGAGCGCAGCGAGCGGATCGAGGGTGGCATCGCCCGGGCCGAGGAAGCGCAGGCCGAGGCACAGCGCACCCTGGAGCAGTACAAGGCACAGCTCGCCGAGGCACGTGCGGAGGCCGCCAGGATCCGCGACGATGCCCGTGCCGAGGGGCAGCAGATCCTGGACGAGATGCGCTCGCAGGCTCAGGAGGAGAGCGACCGCATCATCAGCCAGGGGCAGGCACAGCTCGCCGCGCAGCGTTCGCAGGTCATCGCGGAGCTGCGTGAGGATCTCGGCAGGCAGGCCGTTGACCTGGCGAGCAAGGTCGTCGGTGAATCCCTCGAGGACGAGGCCCGGCGGCGCGGCACGGTGGACCGGTTCCTGGACGAGCTGGACGCCGCTTCCGCCCCGTCGACATCGGCCAACAGCTGAACGGTTCCGACCGTTCGGTCGAAGGTCGAAGGGACGTAAGTGATGGGCCCAGGAGAGAAAGGCGTGCAGAGTTGAGCACCCTCGTGAACGCCGCGAGTCGCGATGCCCTGGCAGCCAGCGAGCTGCAGCTGTTGCAGGCCACTGACGGGGCAGGACCCGCGGAGATCACCGGGCTCGCCGAGGAGTTGTTCGGGGTCGCCGCGCTGCTGCGCGGCGAGTCCGCCCTGCGGCGTGCTCTTGCCGATGCCGCCACCCCCGCTGAGTCCAGGCAAGGTTTGGTCCGCGAACTGCTGACCGATCACCTCGGTGCACGGGCGCTGCCGGTGGTAACCGAGGCGGTGGGAGTTCGCTGGTCGTACCCCGGTGACCTGGTGCACGGTCTCGAACGGCTCGCCCGTGTCGCGCTGCTGGTGCAGGCCGAGCGTGCGGGCAGGCTCGACGCGGTCGAGGACGAGCTGTTCCGGCTGGGCCGCATCATCGGCGGTCAACCCGAGCTGGAACGGCTGTTGTCGGACCCCACGGCCGATGCCACCGGTAAGGGAGCCGTCATCCAACAGCTGGTCGGCGGCAGGGTCGAGGACGTGACCGAGCGACTGGTTCGGCAGCTGGTCGAGCAGTCGTCGGGACAGCACCTCAGCGAAGGGCTGGAGGAGTTGGCCGAGCTTTCCGCCAAGCGGCGGGAGCGTTCGGTCGCCCACGTTCGCTCGGCGATTCCGCTCAGCGACGAGCAGCAGCAGCGATTGGCCAGTACCCTGCAGCGCATATACGCGCGGCCGATTGCGGTACACCTGGAAGTGGACCCGCAAATCGGTGGTGGGCTGGTTATCCGGGTCGGTGAGGAAGTCATCGACGGCAGCACGTCCGGACGGCTGCAGGCACTGCGGCGCGACCTCTCCGACTGACGGACGGTATTCCCGAGCCCGTCGTCGGAAGGGGCCGGACCCCCTTTCCACAGAACGAAGCGAGAGCAGGAACGAGACATGGCGGAGCTGACGATCTCGTCGGACGAGATCCGCAGTGCGATCGAGAAGTACGTCTCCAGCTACTCACCCGAGGTCAGCCGCGAGGAGGTCGGGGTCGTCACGGACACCGGTGACGGCATCGCCCATGTCGAGGGTCTGCCTTCGGTCATGACCGAGGAACTGCTGGAGTTCCCCGGCGGCATCTACGGCGTCGCGATGAACCTCGAGGCGCAGTCGATCGGTGCGGTCATCCTGGGTCAAGCCGACCAGATCGAGGAGGGCCAGGAAGTCAGGCGCACCGGCAAGGTGATGTCTGTACCGGTTGGCGACAACTTCCTCGGCCGCGTGGTCAACGCGGTCGGTGAGCCCATGGACGGGCTCGGCGACATCGAGGCCGAGCAGAACCGCGACCTGGAACTGCAGGCCGCCTCGGTCGTCCAGCGCCAAGAGGTCAACGAGCCGATGCAGACCGGCATCAAGGCCATCGACTCCATGACCCCGATCGGCCGTGGCCAGCGCCAGCTGATCATCGGTGACCGCAAGACCGGCAAGACCACGGTCGCGCTCGACACCATCATCAACCAGAAGAGCAACTGGGAGAGTGGTGACGCGGACAAGCAGGTTCGCTGCGTCTACGTGGCGATCGGTCAGAAGGGTTCGACCATCGCCGCGGCGAAGCGTTCGCTGGAGGAAGCGGGCGCGATGGACTACACCACCATCGTCGCCGCCCCCGCGTCGGACTCCCCGGGTCTGAAGTGGCTGGCCCCCTACGCGGGCTCGGCCCTCGGTCAGCACTGGATGTACCAGGGCAAGCACGTGCTGATCGTGTTCGACGATCTTTCCAAGCAGGCCGAGGCCTACCGTGCGATCTCGCTGCTGCTGCGGCGCCCGCCGGGACGTGAGGCCTACCCCGGTGACGTGTTCTACCTGCACTCCCGGCTGCTGGAGCGTTGTGCCAAGCTGCACGACGACCTGGGCGGTGGTTCGATGACCGGACTGCCGATCATCGAGACCAAGGCCAACGACGTGTCGGCCTACATTCCCACCAACGTCATCTCCATCACCGACGGACAGTGCTTCCTGCAGTCGGATCTGTTCAACTCCGGGCAGCGCCCCGCGATCGACGTCGGTATCTCGGTCTCGCGTGTCGGTGGTTCCGCGCAGCTCAAGGCGATGAAGACCGTCACCGGTTCGTTGAAGATCGACCTGGCGCAGTACCGTGAGCTGGAGGCGTTCTCCGCGTTCGCCTCCGACCTGGACGCGGCCTCCAAGGCGCAGCTCGATCGCGGTGCACGCCTGATGGAGATCCTCAAGCAGGGCGAGGGCTCGCCGTTCCCCGTCGAGGAAGAGGTCGTCTCGCTCTACCTGGGAACCAAGGGGCACCTGGACGACGTCCCGACCGCCGACGTGCGTCGGTTCGAGTCCGAGTTCCTGGCGCACATGCGGCGCAACCAGGACACGGTGCTCAAGGACATCGTCGAGAGCAAGAAGCTCTCCGACGACGGTGTCCGGGCCATCGAGGACTCCGTCACGGAATTCAAGAAGCAGTTCACCACCTCGGAAGGCGGTGCTGCGCTCCCGCAGCACGACGAGGCCGGCACCGTGGAGGCCGACGAGGTCGCCCAGGAGACGGTGAAGGTCAACCGCCCCGCCGGGGACAGCGAGAAGTGACCGGGTAGCTATGGCTCAGCTTCGCGAACTACGAGACCGCATCCGGTCGGTGCAGTCGACCCGGAAGATCACCAAGGCGCAGGAACTCATCGCCACCTCGCGGATCACGCGGGCACAGGCGAGGGTCGAGGCCTCCAGGCCCTACGCCGAGGAGATCACCAGGGTGCTGACCGCACTGGCCGATGCCAGCCCACTCGATCATCCGCTGTTGGTCGAGCGGGAGAACTCCAAGCGCTCCGCCGTGCTGGTCGTCACCAGTGATCGCGGCTTCTGTGGTGCCTACAACGCCAACGTGATCCGTGCGGCGGAGGAGCTGCAGAACACGTTGCGGCAGCAGGGCAAGACTCCGCTGCTGTACGTGATCGGACGCAAGGGCGAGGCGTACTACCGATTCCGCAACCGGGAGATCACCAAGAGCTGGAGCGGTTTCACCGACCGGCCGGACTACGCCAACGCCGCGGACGTCGGTGAGACCTTGGTGAATGCTTTCATGCAGGGCACCGAAGAGGCCAAGCATCGGGAAACGCCCGAGGACGTACTGGGCGTGGACGAGATCCATCTGGTGCACACCGAGTTCGTCTCGATGCTCACCCAGCGGCCGATCATTCGACGCGTCGCTCCGCTGGAAGTCGAGTACACCGAATCGCAGGGGCTGCGACCGGCCTACGACTTCGAGCCGGACGCCTCGACCCTGTTCCGGGAGCTGCTTCCGAAATACATCAACACCCGCCTGTTCGCCGGGTTGCTGGATTCGGCTGCCTCCGAGCACGCCGCGCGCCGTACCGCCATGAAGTCGGCCACGGACAACGCGGACGAGATCGTGCAGAACCTCAGCCGTGAGGCAAACCGGGCGCGCCAGGCCCAGATCACCCAGGAAATCAGCGAGATCGTCGGTGGTGTCGAGGCGCTCTCGTCTGCAGGAAGTGAGTGACATGACTGCAACTGCCACTAGCACTGCTACTGGCACCGGTCGCGTCGTCCGGGTCCTCGGCCCGGTGGTGGACGTCGAGTTCCCCCGCGATCACGTGCCGGATCTGAACAACGCGCTGTCCGTGGAGATCACGGCAGTGGGTATGTCGAACAACGTCACGCTCGAAGTCGCGCAGCACCTCGGTGACAACGTGGTGCGCACCATTTCGATGCAGCCCACTCAGGGGCTCGTGCGTGGCGCGCCGGTCACCGACAGCGGTGCCCCCATCTCCGTACCGGTCGGTGACGTGGTCAAGGGCCACGTGTTCAACGCCCTCGGCAACTGCCTGGACGAGCCCGGTTACGCCTCCGACGCGGAGCGTTGGAGCATCCACCGGAACCCGCCGACCTTCGACAAGCTCGAGGGCAAGACCCAGTTGCTGGAGACCGGCATCAAGGTCATCGACCTGCTGACTCCCTACGTGCAGGGCGGCAAGATCGGCCTGTTCGGTGGTGCCGGTGTGGGCAAGACGGTGCTCATCCAGGAGATGATCCGCCGTGTCGCCAAGAACTTCGGTGGCACCTCGGTGTTCGCCGGTGTCGGTGAGCGTACCCGTGAGGGCAACGACCTCTGGGTCGAGATGTCGGAGTCCGGCGTGCTGGCCGACACCGCGCTCGTGTTCGGCCAGATGGACGAGCCGCCGGGTACCCGTATGCGGGTGGCGCTGTCCGGGCTCACGATGGCGGAGTACTTCCGCGACGTGCAGAACCAGGACGTGTTGCTGTTCATCGACAACATCTTCCGGTTCACCCAGGCCGGGCAGGAGGTGTCCACCCTGCTGGGCCGGATGCCCTCCGCGGTCGGTTACCAGCCCACGCTGGCCGACGAGATGGGTGCGCTGCAGGAGCGGATCACCTCCACGCAGGGGCGTTCCATCACCTCCATGCAGGCGATCTACGTGCCCGCGGACGACTACACCGACCCGGCGCCCGCGACCACGTTCGCCCACCTGGACGCGACGACCGAGCTGTCCCGGTCGATCACCCAGAAGGGGATCTACCCAGCGGTGGACCCGCTGACCTCCACCTCCAGCATCCTCGACCCCGGCATCGTCGGGGACGACCACTACCGGGTGGCCCAGCAGGTGAAGCAGATCCTGCAGAAGTACAAGGAGCTGCAGGACATCATCGCGATCCTGGGTATGGACGAGCTGTCCGAAGAGGACAAGGTTACCGTCAACCGGGCACGCCGGATCGAGCGTTACCTGTCGCAGAACTTCTTCGTGGCCAAGCAGTTCACCGGCCAGGAGGGCTCCTTCGTGCCGCTGAAGGAGACCATCGAGGCGTTCGACAAGCTCTGCAACGGTGACTTCGACCACTATCCGGAGCAGGCGTTCCTGTCCATCGGTGGGCTCGAGGACCTGCAGCAGGCCTACGAGAAGTACAACCAGGAGTGATCGGGTAGTCACCCGTTGCTTCGGCGGATCGCGGGTGTCGGGACTCTCGGCACCCGCGCCGTGTTCGGGACGGTTCGAACCTCGGTGACGCCGCTGTTCGGGCGGGCCCGATCCATCGGATAGACTACGACGACACACCGACGAAGGAGACACGCGTGGCCGAGATGTCCGTCGAGCTGGTCGCCGTGGAGCGCCGACTCTGGTCCGGTACCGCGACCAGTGTGGTAGCCCAGACGACCGAAGGTGTAATCGGCATCCTGCCCGGACACGAGCCGATGCTCGGTCAGTTGGTCGAAGGGGGTGTCGTCAAGATCACGACCCCCGATCACGAGACCGTCACCGCCGCGGTGCACGGTGGCTTCCTCTCGACCTCGAACGGCGTCGTCAGCGTTCTCGCGGAGTCGGCGGAGCTGGCTCAGGAGATCGACGTGGCCGCCGCGCGGCGCGATGCCGAGGGTGAGGATGAGCAGACCAGAGTGCGGGCCAGGTCACGGCTGCGAGTGGCGGGCTACTCCGTCTGACGGCCACGACGAATGAGCCCCTCGATCCTGCTGCTGGCCCTCGTGCTCGGCTCGGCGGTTGTCGTCGTGCTGGCCGTGCTCGGCGGGCTGCTGCTCGCGCGTCGGCGGTTGGGCAAGCTGAAGGCGGGGGGCATCGAGGTCGCACTGCGGGTCCACCGCGCTGAACCCGGTCGGGGCTGGCATCTGGGGGTCGCGCACTACCACGGCGAGGAATTCGCCTGGTATCGCGCGTTGAGTCTGCGTTCCGGCCCCGACTGGGCACTCAACCGGGGCGACATGGAAATCGCCTCCCGGCGAAACCCCAGTACCGCCGAAACCTACACCATGCCCTCCGGGTCGTTGGTGGTACATCTGAGCCGATCCGGTGACGACATCGAGATCGCGATGGGCTACGACGCGTTGACGGGCTTTCTCTCCTGGATGGAATCGGCACCCCCCAGCAGCGTCGCTCCCTGGGCCGGGCATTGAGGTTTTCCGCCCGGCTCGCGTAGGTGTCCGGTGGCGGAATCCTCTGGCACGGCTCTCGCTCACCGGCGCGGCGATTTCTTGGGAAATTGAGGCCCGTCCTGCCGTGCCGTTCCACCGGTGCGGAAGCTTCCGGAGACTTTCGTGGCGGGCTCCGTGACGGGTTGCTTAGCATGGCGAAGTGCGAATCGAAATCAGTCGCTATGATCACCCCGACGCTGCGGAACTCATCCGTCAGGTGCAGCAGGAGTACGTCCACCGCTACGGTGGGCCTGACAGCACGCCGCTGCTGCCCGAGGACTTCCTGCCGCCGCGCGGATTGTTCCTGATCGGCTATCACGCCGAGCTTCCGGTGGCGATCGGTGGCTGGCGCGCGCAGGACTCCGAGGTCGACGGCTTCGAGGACGGCGACGCTGAGATGAAGCGGATGTACGTGATTCCGGGGGCACGTGGTTCCGGCTTCGCGCGGGCGGTCCTCGCCGAGCTGGAGAACACCGCCGTGCGGGCAGGCCGGAAGCGTATGGTCCTCGAGACCGGGCTGCAGCAGCCCGAGGCGATCGGCCTGTACGAGTCGTCCGGCTACCACGAGACAGCCAAGTTCGGGGTGTACCGCGAGGAGCCCGACAGCCGATGTTTCGCCAAGGAACTCAACTAGACCTCGGAAAAGTGCTTGTGTGCGTGGTCGGGTAGCCGACACGTGAGTCGGTGCCTTGCGGCGTTGGGCCGGCTTTTGAGTAGCGACCTACGCGGCGAGCGGCCCGGCCTTGCGATGCATCCGACTCCCGCACCGGGGACACGCGCGTTGCTTGATCCCATGGTCCCGTCCCGACGAGCGGCGCGGCGATTTCGCGAGAAATTGACACCGCATCGGGGGCGGGGCGGAACCTCTCGCACGGCTCTCGCTCCGGGAGACCCGACATCGGGTAGCGACCTACACAACGTCGGGCCTTCCTCGCGGGAGCCGCACACGAGAACCCGCGGCGGTGCGAGCTGCGGTTGTGGTGGGACTTCGGCGCTGCTGCGCCGATTGATGGATCTGCCTTAACCGCGATACCGACGGCGGGCCTTAACCGCGATACCGAGGGCGGGAAGTCGATCCACCTGAGGGAAGTCGAACCGACTTCGGCTCACGATTCCTGTTCCGCGTTGCCGCCGGGGCGCCACAGCACGTCGCCCGCCGGGTTCGCCACGCGGGCGAGGATGAACAGCAGGTCGGAGAGCCGGTTGAGGTACTTGGCCGGTGCCTCGTTGGTGTTCTCCGGATGGGTGTCGAGCAGCCGCCAGGCCGAACGCTCGGCCCGCCTAGCCACACAACGGGCCTGGTGCAGCAGTGCACCGCCGGGGGTGCCGCCGGGAAGTATGAACGACTCCAGCTTGCCCAGACGTTCGTTGTACTCGTCGCACCAGCTCTCCAGCCGCGACACGTAGCTCGGCTGCACCCGCAGCGGTGGATACTTCGGTTCCTCCAGCACTGGTGTGGCCAGATCCGCTCCGACGTCGAACAGGTCGTTCTGCACCGAACGCAGCACGTCATGCACGTCGGCGTCGAACGTGGCGGTGGCCAGGGCGACGCCGAGCACGGAGTTCGTCTCGTCCACGTCCGCGTAGGCATCCAACCGCGGATCGGTCTTCGAGACCTCGGAGTTGTCCGAGAGCCGGGTGGTGCCCGAGTCGCCGGTACGCGTGTAGATCTTGGTCAGGTGCACGCTCATGCGTGCCAGCCTATGCGTCCTCGGCTCTCGGGCCGCCCTGAGGCCGTTTCGGAGTATAGGTGGGGCGCGTTGGTCCGATCGTCGTACCACCCACTCGGATAGCACCCGCACCGCGGCCGTAACCTGGCTGTCCGTGAGTGAGCATTTCCGGGTACACGGTGGCGCCCGTCTCGTCGGAGAAGTCGGCGTGGTCGGCGCCAAGAACAGCGTGCTGAAGCTGATGGCCGCTTCGCTGCTGGCCGAGGGCACGACGACCATCACGAACTGCCCGGAGATCCTGGACGTCCCGTTGATGGCCGACGTGCTGCGCAGCCTGGGATGTTCGGTCAGTATCGACGGCCCCACCACCACCATCACCACGCCGCCCGACATCAGTCACGAAGCCGTTTCGGTTCACATGAGCAGGTTGCGGGCCTCGGTGTGCGTACTCGGGCCACTCGTGGCTCGTTGCAGGCACGCGGTGGTCACCCTGCCCGGTGGTGACGCGATCGGATCCCGACCGTTGGACATGCACCAGAACGGGCTGCGGCAGCTGGGGGCCTCCAGCCACATCGAGCACGGCGCCGTGGTGGCACAGGCCGAGAACCTGCACGGTGCGCGGATATGGCTCGATTTCCCCAGCGTCGGTGCCACCGAGAACATTCTGATGGCATCGGTGCTCGCGGACGGCACCACCGTGATCGACAACGCGGCCCGCGAACCGGAGATCGTGGATCTGTGCGTGATGCTGCAGCAGATGGGTGCACGGATCGAGGGAGCGGGTACTTCCACGCTGACAGTGCACGGTGTGCCGCGGCTCGAACCGGTTCGTCACCAGGTGATCGGCGATCGCATCGTGGCGGCGACCTGGGCCTTCGCCGCCGTTGCCACCCGTGGTGACGTGACCGTGCACGGTGTGGATCCGAACAACGTGAATCTCGTGCTGGAGAAGCTACGCGGCGCCGGGGCCGAGGTGGCGATCGAGGACGAGAGCTTCCGTGTCGCCATGGAGCGGCGTCCCAGCGCGGTGGACTACGTCACGTTGCCGTTCCCCGGCTTTCCCACCGACCTGCAGCCCATGGCACTCGCCTTGTCGGCCGTGGCCGACGGCACATCCATGATCACCGAGAATCTCTTCGAGTCCCGGTTCCGCTTCATCGAGGAACTGGTCCGGATGGGGGCCGATGCTCGCACCGACGGGCACCACGCCGTGGTGCGGGGACAGGAACGGCTCTCCAGCGCTCCAGTGTGGGCCTCGGACATCCGTGCCGGGGTGGGACTCGTCCTCGCGGGACTGTGCGCCGAGGGAACCACCGAGGTCTGGGACGTCTTCCACATCGATCGCGGTTATCCGGACTTCGTCAAACAGCTGTGCGGACTGGGGGCCGACATCGAGCGTGTCTCCGACTGAGCGGGAGATCCCGGTCGCCGAGGGTGTCCCCGCTCGTGCGGAGCCCGCGAGCTCTCCCCGAGGTAGGTGCGGCCTGCGAGCTGTTCGGTAACCCGCTGACGCCGGTTCGAGGCGAACTACACACTTACGTGTGGTTACTTTTGGTGTTCGTTCAGTTACCTTGGGTGTGCTGTCGATGATCTTGACGTGGTTGTCGCCGGCATTGCAGGGGAGTTCACACGGCCATGGAAGACGGAGTGCAGCGTCCTCGACACGATCTCGACCATCCGAACGCGATCCGGCTGACACAGTCGGAGTGCCCGCATCCGCGGGAGCGGCTGCGCTGGCTCGGTGACTTCACCGGCTCGTTCGAGCAGTGGCTGGTCCAGATCGACTGTCTGCGGTGCGGCGGTTCCTGGGATCTCAATTCCCGGGACAGCGATGCTCCCTGGGAGCAGGTGACCCAGTTGCTGGACGAAGGCAGGTTCAGCAAGCTGTGTCCACGTATCGGTCCGGTACCGGGCGAGACCCGTGCGGCCGCCGCCGTCAACGCCCGCAGTTCGGAGATTCTGCACGATCTCAAGAACATGGGTGCTGTGAAGTTCCCGATCGACTGAAGGCGCGGCTCGTTGCGGGTTCGTGTGCCGTGTGTCTCGGACTCTCGGGCCGCAGGATCCGAGGAGCAGCTGATATGAGCTTCGACTGGTCGCAGGCCACGTTCCGCAAGGCGGAAGCCTCCAGTATCGAGGGCACCGAGTGCGTCGAAGTGGCGCGACTCGGTGACATCTACGGGATAAGGAACTCGCGCGATCCCGAGGGGCCGGTACTCGAGTTCACCGAGGCGGAGATGGCGGCGTTCGCTTCCGGGATCCGCAACGGTGAGTTCGGAGTCTGACGGATTCCGTCCTCCTCCCCGGTATGCCGTTTGATTCAGGGTCGGTCCCGCCCGGCGTAGCCGCGGACAAGCGTCCGAGCGGAACTCGATCGTGATCGATCACTCCGACAGCCCGGTGTGGGACCCTGCTCGCTCGCACGTCTTATCGCGCCGAGCGAGCAGGAGGTTCCACCGGACGTCCCGTCGACATCTCGGGGTGAGAAACTCGATCAGCCCTCTCCGGTGACGATCCGCTCCCCTTCCACGTGCACAGCGATCCCGGGAAGCGCGGTGCGGGCCGGACCACTGACCACCTCACCCGAGGAGGATTCGAACACCGAGTTGTGGCAGGGGCAGCGCAGCTGGTCGCCATCGGCCCGCACCGTGCATCCCATGTGAGTGCACACCGCACTGTGCGCGGTGAACTCCCCCTCGCTCGGCTGGGCCAGCGCGATCTGTTCGTTCTCGGGTCCCTCGGTTATCAGCGCGCCACCGACCGGAACCTCGTCCACACGTGCCAGTGCGCTGCCTTGTTTCGGGCTTTCCCCCGTCGATGAGCCGGTCTCTTCGGTGGTTGTCAACGAGGAACCGTTGTAGGAACCGTCCCCGCAGCCGCTCAACGCCGTCATGCCCGCGACGGCCCCTCCGGTGACCAGGAATCGACGCCGGGAGGTCGCTCGTTCGGAACTCATTTCGCCTCCGAGCTGTCACTCGCGTCGAACCGCACGATACCGGCATAGTGGCACGGTCGCCGAGTGCGGTACAGCGTTCCGGGAACCGATCGGAACGCGCCTCGCAACGGCGGACCCGGTGACGGACACTTCGACGGCGGAGCTGGAAAAACCATGAGCCCTTCTGACCAAGCCGGACGCGCAATCGTCGAGCTGTTGAGGACACTGGTGGCGACAGGACTGCTCATGTCCGCTGTGGTCCACCTCGAACTCTGGGCTCAAGGTGTGCGCGACGTAGCGGTGATCGGGCCGCTCTTTCTGCTCAACGCGGTCGCGGGTGTGGTACTCGCGTTCGTGTTGCTGTGGTGGAAGCACTGGCTTCCCGTGCTCGGTGCGCTCGGTTTCGGTGTTCTCACGCTGGTTGCCTTCCTCCTCGCCGTCACCATCGGCTTGTTCGGTTCCGAGGAGGTGGCGATGGGAGTTCCGCAGTTGCTGGCCGGGGTCGCCGAGGGCATCGTGATCGTGGCCGCGGTCCCGTTGCTACTGCTCGGCAGCCACGACTGAGCTTCGTACCGCCCCGTTCCGCGAGTGCTGCCACTCGCTGGAAGGGGACGCGAGTATCGCGATGGCCTACCGAACGGATGTTCAAGGTATGCCGTCCCGCCAAGTGGTGAAGGCCACGCGCAGTCCCAACGCGATCAGCACCAGGCCGGTGGTCGACTCCAGCGCTGGACGGAACCAGCGGCGGCGCAGCGCGCCTTGGATGCTGCCGAACAACCAGGAAGTCAGCCGCCACCACAGCAGTCCGACCGCGATGAACGCCAGTGCCAGTTGCAGTGATGTCCTCGCGTGTGGTTCGTTCGGCCCGATGAACTGGGGCAACAGTGTCAGGAACAGCACGGCGATCTTCGGATTGAGCAGGTTGCTCAAAAGCCCCTGGCGGTAAGCCACACTTCTTCCGAGGGCTGCCGGGGCGGCTGTGACACCCGGCTCGGACGGTGTCGTGCGCGTCCGGTTCGCACGTACGGCCCCCAGCAGGCTCTGGAATCCCAGCCAGAGCAGATATCCCGCTCCGGCCGTCCGGAGCACCGCGTAGGCAGTGGCCGAAGTGGCCAGCACGGTTGACAGCCCGATGACCGAGGCCGTCGCGTGCACCACCAGCCCGCTGCAGCATCCGAGTCCGGTCCACCACATCGCGCTCGTTCCGCCACGCAGGCTGTTGCGCAGCCCGAGGGTGATGTCGGGGCCGGGGGTTATCGTGATCAGGGCGGCCAGGACCAGGAACGGCAACAGTTGATCGGGCACGTTCCGAGGTTAGGTGTCAGGGGCCTCGGTTATCATCGGTTCCGACGACACGGGAGCACCGCGTCGTGCGCTCCCGCTACGAGCCGTTCGCCTCGTCCGTTCCGCTTCGTTCGTGCAGCAACAACAGCGTGTAGGCGGCGATGGACTGCGCATCGGTTACCGCACACTGTCGAATCATCCCTTCGAATTCCGCACGTGTGAACCAGGCCGAGCGCATGTCCTGTTCCTCCGGTTCACGTTCGTGCTCACCGGGGGTGAGGCCGGTGGCGAGGAAGGCACGGCCCCGTTGGCTGGACAGTCCGGGCGCCACGTCCAGCGAACCGAGTTCGACGAGACGCTCGGCCCGTAGGCCGGTCTCCTCGCGCAGCTCGCGCCCGGCTAGATCCAGCTCGTCGAGCTCGACCAGACCGGGTGCGGTTCCCTGCGGAAACTCCCAACGGCGTATCCCCAGTGGATAGCGGTACTGTTCGACCAGCTGTACTCGTTCGGCCCCCGGAACATCGCTCACTTCACCGGTTTCCAGCGGTATGATCAGAGCGTAGTTGGGCTTGTCCACGACGCCGTAAATCCCGTCGGAACCGTCGGCACGTCGGACGGCGTCCTCCCGGACGGTCATCCACGCATTGGCGTAAACCTGCCTACTGCTCTCGGTTCGCATCTGCTCCGTCCGCTTCGGATGTGGCCCCGGTTCCGGATGTGGTTCCGGTAGGCGGTTGTCGGAAGTGGTGAGTCTTGCCTTTACGCTCTGTCGAGTGCGTCTGGTAATCGCTTCCTGCAAGGTCGACTACATCGGCAGGCTCAACGCTCATCTGCCGTTGGCGACACGACTACTGTTGATCAAAGCCGATGGTTCGGTGTCCGTGCACTCCGATGACCGAGCCTACAAGCCGTTGAACTGGATGAGTCCGCCCTGCTGGCTGATCGAGGATCCCGATGTGTGGACCGTGCAGAACAAGGCGGGCGAGAAGCTGGTCATCGACGTCAAGGAGATCCTGCAGGACTCCAACTACGAGTTGGGGGCGGAACCGGGGTTGGTCAAGGACGGCGTCGAGTCGCACCTGCAGCAGTTGCTCGCCGAACACGTCAGCACACTCGGTGACGGTTGGAGTCTGGTACGCCGGGAGTATCCGACCCCGATAGGGCCGGTCGACCTGATGTGCCGCGACTCCGAGGGCAGCAATGTCGCCGTCGAGATCAAACGGCGCGGCGAGATCGACGGAGTCGAACAGTTGACCCGGTATCTCGAGCTGCTCAACCGTGACCCGGTGCTGGCACCGGTCGGCGGTGTTTTCGCGGCGCAGCAGATCAAACCACAGGCACGTACGCTCGCGGAGGACCGCGGCATCCGCTGTGTGACGCTGGACTACGAACGACTGCGGGGAATCACACCGGACGAGTACCGGCTCTTCTGAATGCCGCTCGGGAAGCGGTTCGCCGAGTCGGTTCCGTGGAGTCGCCACTCGGGGCGGTCTCGATCGGGGGCCTGGTGGGAGCTCGGCACGGGAGTGCCGGAGGTGCGGCGATTTCGTGGGAAATTGACGAACAGGCGGCGCAGCCGCCTACGCCCGCTCTCGCAACCAGCCGCGCGACCATCTCGGTCCTCGAGTTGATGAGAATTACCGTAGGCTGCGGAGTCCGTTCAGAATCCGTTCCATCAGCTCCATGTCCGGCGAGCTCACCCGAGGTGGACTCCAAGTTTGGTCGGGGAAGCCGGAAGGGCGGTACGGCGATGGGGCGGTGGCTCCCGGGGAGTGCTGTCGTGGCAGTTCGCCCCGGAACGCGGTTACGTAACGATGTGTCCGGCAGGGGCGTGGTGCTCGCGGCAGCGGCTCCGCATCGACGGGAGGAAGTGTTTCGGGAATAACGGGAGCCGTCACTGTTCGGTTTCCTTGCCGCGTTTCGATGTAAGAGCTGTCGGAGTGAGCACAGCGGTGGTGTCGTCCCCCGGGGCAGCGGCACGATGCGCCACGACGGACGGCTCCGTCACGGCTCCGGTCGACACTCGGTGTTCGCCGGGCAGCCACCGATGTCCTGTCCACGACGTCCCCGACTGTGGGGTCCGTCCACTCATGGAAGTGCCTCCTCGCTCGGCAGCTCGGGGTCGGACCTGTTCCGCGAGCGAGCCGCTTCACCCATGAGGTGTGCCGCGCCGCGGTGTGGTGGAGAGCCAGCGCAGTAGCAACCAGGGGCCCACCACCAGTGTCACGGCCAGTAGTGCCAGTACGGCGGCGATGCTCATCGATTCACCTCCTGTGGTCGATATGATGTTATTTGTGACTTCCTTTCCGTGGTAGATGTTCGGAATTTACTGCACTTTTCGGGTTAATATCTCTCCCTGGTAGTGGCCCGTGTAGCGGTTGTGTGGTGCGGATTTTCGACTGTGTGTGTTCAGTTGGATGCCACGGTGGCGAGACTCTTCCGAATGTTCGAGCGTGATTCATTTTCATGGCTACTCTCGGTGGCTATTTGTTGATCTTTCCTGTCGTACTGTGCGGTGTTCAACACTCGGTTGCGCTCGTGTTGGTTCCCGTTTTCGTTCCGGTTCGGCGCTGCCGTGCGGCCACGAACTCGAGCGGCGCCTCCGTGCCGAGCCGGATGTCGTAGTGCGGACTACTCCTGATCGGCTAGGATGATCTTCCGTTTGGCCGCTTGGCTGAGCGTGCCTGATCGATTTAGCGTCCGTAGTCAACGAATTGATATCGGCCCCTCTGTGACCCGGCGCACTGTGGGGTATTGTTCACCTGCTTTGGTGAATGGTGATTACCGTTTGAACTTGTTTAATTTGGAGGTGGGGTAGCGTGCATGTGCTAGCCCAGGAGCAGCTTCGACTGGACGCCGGGCCGGTCGACTATCTGCTGCTCGCGCTCTACTTCGCGTTCGTGCTCGGGATCGGGCTCCTGGCGCGTCGTTCGGTGTCGAGCAGTCTCGACTTCTTCCTGTCCGGGCGGTCACTGCCCGCGTGGGTGACCGGGCTGGCCTTCATCGCGGCCAACCTCGGTGCCGTCGAGATCATCGGAATGTCCGCCAACGGCGCCCAGTACGGCATGCCGACGATGCACTACTTCTGGGTCGGTGCCATCCCGGCGATGCTGTTCCTCGGTGTCGTGATGATGCCGTTCTACTACGGCTCGAAGGTGCGCAGCGTTCCGGAATTCATGCTGCGCCGTTTCGGTAAACCCGCGCATCTGGTCAACGCCATCAGCTTCGCGGTGGCGCAGCTGCTCATCGCGGGTGTGAACCTGTTCCTGCTCGCCAGCATCGTCAACGTCCTGCTCGGCTGGCCGCTGTGGATCTCCGTGGTCATCGCCGCGTTGATCGTGCTCAGCTACACCGGTCTCGGTGGCCTCTCCGCGGCGATCTACAACGAGGTACTGCAGTTCTTCGTCATCGTCGCCGCGCTGCTCCCGCTGACCATCGTCGGCATGATCAAGGTCGGCGGTTGGTCCGGTCTGGTGGACAAGGTGAGCACCCAGTACGGTGCCAACGAACTCTCCGCCTGGCCGGGCAACGAACTCACCGGGTTCGGCAGCAACTTCCTGTCGGTGCTGGGGATCGTTTTCGGGCTCGGCTTCGTGCTGGCGTTCGGCTACTGGACCACCAACTTCGTCGAGGTCCAGCGTGCGATGGCGTCCAAGAGCATGTCCGCCGCGCAGCGCACCCCGATCATCGGTGCCTTCCCGAAGATGCTCATCCCGTTCCTGGTGATCATCCCCGGTATGATCGCCGGTGCGTCCGTCCAGGAAATGATGGTGTTCAAGCAGACGGGTGAGGGTAACGTCGAGTACAACGACGCCCTCCTGCTGCTGATGCGTGACCTGCTGCCCAACGGCATCCTGGGAATCGCGCTCGCCGGACTGCTGGCATCGTTCATGGCGGGTATGGCCGCGAACCTGAGTTCGTTCAACACCGTGTTCACCTACGACATCTGGCAGGCCTACATCGTCCGGAACCGCCCGGACAGCTACTACCTGAACATGGGTCGCTGGGTCACGGTGGGCTCCACGGTCATCGCGATCGGTACCGCGTTCATCGCTTCGGGCTACTCGAACCTGATGGACTATCTGCAGCAGCTGTTCTCGCTGTTCAACGCGCCGTTGTTCGCCACGTTCATCCTCGGTATGTTCTGGAAGCGAATGACCCCGGCGGCCGGTTGGTCCGGTCTCGTGTGTGGTACCGCTGCCTCGTTGAGCGTCTTCCTGATGGCAGAGACCGGTGTGCTGGACCTGCCGGGCCAGGGAGCGAGCTTCGTCGGAGCAGGCGCGGCCTTCGTGGTCGACATCCTCGTCAGCGTCGTGGTCAGCCTGGCCACCAGGCCCAAGCCCGCCGCCGAGCTGGTCGGCCTGGTTTACGGACTGACCCCGAAGGAGGAGCGCACCGCCTCGAACACCGGAGAGGACGCGGGCTGGTACCGCAGGCCCGCGCTGCTGGCCGGGATCGTGTTGGTGATAGTCATCATCCTCAACATCGTCTTCGGGTAACCGCGTTCGCCATATCGGGAGGCAAGTATGAGCGCATCCAACGAGAACGGCTCCCGCAGCGGGCAGCGTGCCGGAGTGTTCGACGTTCGCCAGGTGATCGCCGCGCTGTTCGTGCTCTACGGTCTGGTTTGCACCCTGATGGGGTTGTTCGGCACCAGCTCGCAGGAGATCGACCAGGCGGCGGGAATCAACATCAACCTCTGGAGCGGTATCGGCATGCTGATCTTCGCCGGTTCCTTCATCCTCTGGGGTTGGTTGCGTCCGATCGTCGTTCCCACCGACTCGGAGAACGAGTCCTAGTGAGAGCTCGTCGGCTCCCCGTTTCCCTGGTCGCGGGCTCGGCGCAACCGGTGAGCCGATGATTCGTTGAACCTCCGCGCGGGCACGTGCCCGCGCGGAGGTCGCGTGCGTCGTCGTCCGGCCGAATTGCGTAGGCTGCGTCACATCAGCGACGTCGCGACCGGCGAACACCGACCGGTGGGGAGGCCGAGCATGACCCAGACCGCCCGTGGCGGTGTCGAGGCACCTGTCGAGAAGACGGCCGACACCTCGCCCGGTTCCACCTTCGAATCGATCGACCCGCGTACCGGTGAAGTGGTGGACACTCACCCGATTCACGACGGGGAGCACGTCGCCGACGCCGTCCGCACCGCTCGCGACGCCCAGCACTGGTGGGAGGAACTGGGCTTCCACCAGCGGAAACTCAGGCTGGATGTCTGGCGCAGGCTGCTGGTCTCGCGGTTGGACGAGGCCGCGGAGCTGATCGCCGCGGAGACCGGCAAGCCGATGGACGACGCCAGGCTCGAGCTGGTGCTCGTCGTGGACCATCTGCACTGGGCGGCCACCAACGCGCCCAAGGTGCTCCGCAGGCGCGGAGTTTCCGCGGGTGCCCTCATGGCCAACCAGGCCGCCACCGTGGAGTACCGCGCCTTCGGCGTGGTGGGAGTCATCGGGCCGTGGAACTATCCCGCGTTCACCCCGATGGGATCCATCGCCTACGCACTGGCCGCGGGCAACTCGGTGGTGTTCAAACCCAGCGAGCTCACCCCTGGTGTGGGGGAGTGGCTGCGGCGGACCTTCGCCGAGGTGGTTCCCGAACAGCCCGTACTGCAGGTGGTGACCGGATTCGGTGACACCGGTGCAGCGCTGTGTCGTGCCGAGACGGACAAAATCGCTTTCACCGGTTCGACCGAGACCGGCAAGCGGGTGATGGCCACGTGTTCGGAGTCGCTGACTCCGGTGCTGGTGGAGTGCGGTGGCAAGGATGCCCTGATCGTGGATTCGGACGCCGACCTGCGTGCTGCCGCCGAGGCCGCGGTGTGGGGAGCCGTCTCCAACGCGGGACAGACCTGCATCGGGGTGGAACGCGTCTACGTGGTCGACTCCGTGGCCGACCGGTTCGTCCAGCTGGTACTCGAGCGCGCGGAGAAGTTGCGCCCCGGCGGAGAGCCCACCGCCGACCTCGGTCCCATCACGATGGATTCGCAGGTGGAGGTGATCCGTGAGCACATCGCCGATGCCGTCCGCTCCGGTGGGAAGGCCGAACTGGGCGGTGAGACCTCGGTTCGCCCACCGTACGTGGCTCCGGTGGTGCTCACCGACGTGCCCGAGGACTCGGCCGCTGTCACGGAGGAGACCTTTGGACCCACAATCGTGATCAACCGGGTGAGTGCCGCCGAAGAAGGCGTCGAACGCGCCAACGCCGGTGACTACGGCCTCGGCGGAACGGTGTTCTCACGCTCCAGGGGGATGGCACTGGCGCGTCGCATGCGCACCGGCATGGTCGCGGTGAACTCGGTGATCTCGTTCGCCGCCGTGCCTGCTCTGCCGTTCGGCGGGGTGGGGGACTCCGGCTTCGGCCGGATTCACGGTGCCGACGGGCTGCGGGAGTTCGCCAGGGCACAGTCCGTCACCCGGACCAGGTTCCGCATGCCGATCGATCCGATGACCTTCGGCCGTTCCGCGCGGACCGTGCGGTATCTGGTGCGCCTGATGAAACTGATTCGCGGACGCCGGTGAGGCTTCCGCCGCTACACCGCACCCGCCCCACCCGGCACCCGTTCGAGGGTGTCTCGCCGGGCTCCGGGTACGGACCCGGCCACCGGGGTACGGACGGACCGCCTCCGAGGGGCCGGCGGAACGACTTTTCGACTGGCCGGTACTCGACTGTTGCCGGACTGTGGTCTCCCGAAGGATCCTGGGTAAGCGGAACCGTTCACGACCAGGGCGGCCGGCTCGGGCCTAGGGCGGATTCGTCCGGTGTGGGCCGGCTCCGGTAGGTATCGGTTTCGAAAATCCAGCGGTGAGCCGGGCCGAAAGTGCCACGGTCTGTCAGGAGGTCGCCAGTGAAGAAGATCATCAACGCTCCCGCCGATATCGTGAGCGACGCGCTGCGCGGCATGGCCGCCGCCTACCCCGATCGGTTGCGAATCCACCTGGATCCGGACTTCGTGGCACGCATCGACGCCCCGGTGGCCGACAAGGTGGCCGTGGTTTCCGGCGGAGGTTCCGGGCACGAGCCGCTGCACGTCGGGTTCGTCGGTTCCGGGATGCTGGACGCCGCCGTACCGGGGGCGGTGTTCACTTCCCCCACCCCGGACGCCGTGCAGGCAGCTGTCCGGGAAGTGGACGGCGGTGCGGGAACGTTGTTGGTGGTCAAGAACTACACCGGCGACGTGCTCAACTTCGAGACCGCCGCCGAGCTGGCAGCGGGGGAGGACATCGGAGTACGCACCGTCCTGCTCCAGGACGACGTGGCGGTACGGGACTCCACCCACACCGCGGGGCGGCGCGGGGTGGGCGGGACCGTCCTGCTGGAGAAGATCGTCGGTGCCGCCGCCGAACGAGGTCACGATCTGGCGAGCTGCCACGAGATCGCCGAGCGCGTCAGCGCCGGGGTGCGTTCCATGGGGATGGCGTTGACCGCTCCCACCGTCCCCCACGTGGGTGAACCGAGCTTCGAGCTCGCCGACTACGAGATGGAGATCGGTGTGGGCATCCACGCCGAGCCCGGCAGGGAACGGGTCGAGCTGGAGTCGGCCGACCGGATCGTGCAACGGCTGCTCGAGCCGATTCTGGAGGATCTGCCGTTCCGGGAGGGTGACGAGGTGCTGTTGTTCACCAACTCGATGGGGGGAACGCCTCCGACGGAACTGTACCTCGCGCACGGTGTCGCCGAGCGGTTCCTCGCGGAACGCGGTGTCCGCGTCACCCGGAGACTGGTCGGACCGTACATCACCAGTCTGGAAATGCAGGGAATGAGCTTTACACTGCTCAAGCTGGATGACGAGCTGCGGCAATTGTGGGACGCGCCGGTGAGTACTCCCGCACTGACCTGGTGACACCCTCGGGGTGGGCGCGAATGCTCGTCCGGTGTCGTCCCGCCCCGATGGTTCGTCCCGCCGTATTCCCGCGCGAGTACTCCGGTTGTCGCGTGAGGACTCCCGAAGACAGGATAGAGGACCGCATGTCTTGCACGGCACGAGAAGTCACCGCCGCGGTACGTCGGGGTGCCGAGGTGATGTCCGCCCACCGCGACGAGCTGGTCGAACTGGACAGAGCGATCGGTGACGGCGACCACGGGGAGAACATGGACCGGGGGTTCCGCGCGGTGGTGGCACAACTGGAGCTCGCCGACCCGCCCACACCCGGTGCCGTCCTCAAACTGGTGGCCACCACCCTGATCTCCTCCGTGGGTGGGGCAGCCGGTCCGTTGTTCGGTACCGCCTTCCTGCGCGCGGCATCCACCGCCGGGGACGCCGAATCACTCGACGCCACGGCGATCGCGGCCTCGTTGCGTGCGAGCGTGGACGGTGTCGTGGCCCGCGGCAAGGCGGAGCCCGAGGACAAGACGATGATCGATGCGCTGTTCCCGGCCGTGCGTGCCGCGGAGGAGAGCGCGGGCCGGGGTGGCAAGCCGGTCGGGGCCCTGTCGGCGGCGGCCGAGGCGGCCGAGGTGGGGGCGCGCTCCACCGTGCCGCTGGTCGCCAGGAAGGGGCGCGCTTCCTACCTCGGGGACCGCAGTGCCGGGCACCTCGACCCGGGAGCCCGTTCCGTGGCCTTGTTGCTGGCCGCGTTCGCCGACGTCGAAGGAGCCGAGTGATGCCGGTCGGACTTGTGATCGTTTCGCACAGCGACGCCCTCGCGCGTGGGGTGGTCGAACTGCTGGGGCAGCTCGCTCCCGATGTCAGGGCCGAGCCCGCGGGCGGCATGTCGGCCGGAGGTCTCGGAACCGACTTCGAGGCGACCTCCGCCGCTCTGGCCGATGCCGACACCGGTGCCGGGGTGGTGTTGTTGTACGACCTGGGCAGCGCTCGCATGACGGCGGAACTCGCCGTCGAGTCGCTGGCCGATCCGGACACCGCCGCGGTGGCGGAGGCTCCACTCGTCGAGGGAGCCGTCGCCGCCGCTGCCTCGGCGCAGGGAGGCGACGGGCTGAAAACCGTTGTCGACGCGGCGGAACGCGCCGTGGGAGGAATCGTCGAATCCCCCGAACAAGCCACCACCGCGGCCGAAGGCACGGATTCCGGAACCGAGGCGCCCACCTCGACATCTCCACGAGCGGAACAGGAACTGGTCCTGCGTAACGAAGTCGGACTGCACGCCAGGCCCGCCGCGCTGTTGGCGCGCGCGTTGACCGGGTTCGACGCGGAGGTCACCATCACCGCGGGCGAGAACTCCGCGGACGCCCGCAGCGTGCTCGGTGTCATGGGACTCGGGGCGCGCCAGGGCGACCGCATCGGGCTGCAGGCCACCGGTCCGGACGCCGAGTCGGCCCTGCGACGCGTGACCGAGCTGGCCGATAGCGATTTCGAAGGGTGAGCCCGACGGCACGTCGAACAGTTTCGGGGTGCGGATCGTTCCGTATGTTCACCGGTGAAGAACGCGTGGCCACGCGCTCGCGCTACCGAAGTGTCCGGTCCCTCGTGGTGCTCGGGCTGCTGCTCGGACTGCTCGCCGGTTGTGCGGTGTTTCCCTCCCGGGATGCCACGCGCCGGGAAGAACGGGGAATCTCCAGCGCCGTGCTGGGGGACCTGTCCACGCTCGAGCCGTGCGGGTTGTTGCGGACACGGCAGCTCGAACGGTTCGGGAGAGTGACTCGCGCCGACACCGTCTCGTTGGACTACTGCCTGTTCCATCTGCGTCCGGAGTCCGGCGGACTGCTGCAACTGGCCGTGGGACGACTGCACGACGTGAACGCCGCCGAGCTGACCTCCGGCAATCCCGTCCGGCACGTCGGTGGCCTCCGCGTGGTCGACGAGCCTCCGGTTCCCGAGCACTGCGGTAGGCGGATCCTGTTCTCCGACGGGATCGCCATGAGCGTCGACGTCGACCTGCTCTCCGGCGATCCGGAGGTGGGACTGTGCACCGTAGCCGGTGCGGGAGCGGAGGCCGCCGCCGAGGCCGTGCTGGCCGGTGGGGTCGAGCATCGGGATTTTCCGCCGAACTCGCTGGCCAGGACGGATTCGTGCGGGTTGCTGCCGACGGAGGTCGTGCACCGGGTCGCGGGGCTGCGGCGAGCCGAGCGGCAGGCCGGTCCCGCCGGGCACCGGTGTCGTTGGGGCGGTGAGAGCATTCGGGTACCCAGTGTGGAACTGACGCTCACCGCGGGAGAACCACCGCGCAGGCGGGATGCCACGGCCGTGGTGGAGCGCACCGCGGGCAGACGTACCGTGGTCGACATCATCGGCGACGACCCGAAGGTGGGGCTGTGCGCCGCGGAGACGGGCCACATCCCATTCGGGGATCCCGCTGCCGGTGAGGTCGAGGTCGCTATGCTGGTGGTCTTTCTGCCGGAGGCCGACGGGGTGCGGGCCTGCGAGTACGCACGCGGACTGGCCGAGCGGGTATGGCCCGAACTCCCGGAACGGTGACTCGGCACGAAGTCGTCACCGTGGTTGTCCCGGCCCCTCACTTGGCGGAACCTCCCGCGGTCGGTCCTGCTGCGAGGGTGGTGGGAGTTTCTCCTGCGGTCGTGGTGCGGACTCGGCACCGTACCGAGGGCCCGGCGATTTCGTGGGAAATTTACGCCGCACCGACGCAACGGCAAGGCGAGGCAGCTCGGCCCGGAGGGGTCCTAGATCGTGAACAGCGTTCGGGTCGGCCATGCCGTGGACACCCCGGGCGGGGAGGTGCTTTCGGGGGCTGAACCCGCCGGTTAACGTTGGGATGTGCCCCGCCGCAACCGCCCCAAGAGTTCTCGTAGACCGGAGTCCACGGCGCGCCCGCTCGGGTCCGGTTTCGGTTTCGCGCGTACCGAGACGGGACCGGACGGTGACTGGATCGTGCGAACCGTACCGGCCGCCCAGGCGCAGAAGGACTACCGTTGTCCCGGCTGTGACCACGAGATACGTCCCGGGGTGGGACATGTCGTCGCTTGGCCCGCCGACGAGTACGGCACCGTGCGGGATCGCCGCCACTGGCACACCGGATGCTGGAACGCCCGCAAACGCAGTGGACGCGGATTCGGCCTCAGGTAAGCCCCGTGGAGCGGAGATCGCCACGGGCTTCTACAGCAGCCGGATCACCGGCAGTGCCCGTCGAGTTCCGCGGTGGACGAACCGCTGCCCGCCTCGGAGTGACCAGGGGAACTCCTGTGCCGACCCGACACCGCAGCCTCACCCCTTCGTGGCAGGATCGCGACGATGAGCACCGAAATCCGCGCCAACACCGTGCTCCCGGGCCGCCGTGAGCCGATCACGCTGCACACCGCGGACGGTCTGCGACTGGTGGGTGAACTCGCCCTGCCACAGCACCGTTCCCCCCGAGCCACCCTGGTGTGCCTGCATCCGTTGCCCACCCACGGTGGGATGATGGACTCGCATCTGCTGCGCAAGGCGGCCTGGCGGTTGCCCGCGCTGGCCGATCTCGCCGTGTTGCGCTTCAACACGCGCGGCACCGCGAGCGAGGCGGGCCGCAGCGACGGTGCCTTCGACAACGGCGAATCGGAGCGTTTCGATGTCGCCGCGGCACTGGAGTACGCCGAGTTCCACGATCTGCCCGATGTCTGGTTGCTCGGTTGGTCCTTCGGCACCGATCTGACGCTGGTGCACGGTCTGGACCCGTCCGTCACGGGTGCGGTGCTCCTTTCCCCGCCGCTGCGCTGGAGCGAAGAGCGGCATCTGCGTGCCTGGGCCGAGTCCGGAAAACCGGTGCACGCCCTGATCCCGGAATTTGACGACTATCTGCGTCCCGAGGAGGCACGCCGAAGGTTCGCCCCGCTGACCCAGGCCGAGGTCACCGGATTCCCCGACACCAAGCACCTGTGGGTCGGCAAGGCCGACCAGGCGCTCGATGCCGTAGTCCGTGCGGTCGCTCCGGAGGTTCCCAACCCGTTGCCCCGCTACTGGGACGGTGAGGTCGACACCCACCAGGTGACGATCGTGGACTCCTGAGAGTCCGCGGCGGCGTTCGCCCGGTGGCCCCAACAGCGATCGGGGCGGAAGATCGCAGTGAGTAGTTCCGGTCCCCTCTGTCGGCAACTCCCGCTCGGTCAGTGCACAGCCGCGGTGGCTCCCCTTGGCACGCACGCCCCGCATTGCTCCGGGACGCGGTTCTCCAACGGATTTCCACCGCCCTGACTCGGCGAGCACGCACCGGAAGATCACCACACCGCGCGTGTGGTGATCCGTTACGGCATTATGGAGATCGTGCACTACGTCGAGTCAGGAGTCGGGACGCCGCTCGTGCTGCTGCACGCGTTCCCGGTGGACGCACGGATGTGGCAGGGGGTGCGTAGCGAACTCGAGGACCACGTCAGAGTCATCGCCCCCGATCAACGCGGGATGGGGCGGCACTCGTCGTGGGAGGCCACCACGACCGAACTCACTTCCGACGAGTCACCGCGCTCCGTTCCGGAGGAACCCAGTCTGGAAACGGTCGCCGAGGACGTGCTCGCGCTGCTCGACGAGCTGCGGTTGCGGCGAGCGTACGTGGCGGGCTGTTCCATGGGCGGCTATGTGGCGATGGCGATGGCACGCAAGGCGCCCGAGCGGCTCGAGGGGCTGATCCTCGCCGATACCAAGGCCGATGCGGACTCCACCGAACAGCGCGACAACCGGCTGCGGATCGCCGATCGGGCCGAGCGGGAGGGGACCACGGGTTGGTTGGCCGAGAACACCCTGCCGGGAATCCTGGGCGAGAGCACCCGGCAGCGACGCGGCAACGTGGTCGAGCAGGCACGCGAGCTGGTCGAGCAACAACCCTCCGCCGGGATCGCCTGGGCACAGCGTGCCATGGCGAACCGCCCGGACAACTCCGACACACTGCGTGCCTACCAGGGGCCGGCCCTGGTGCTGGCGGGCACCGAGGACACCCTCGCCCCACCGCGGTCCGCGCGTGACACGGCGGCGCTGCTGTCCCGCTCCGAGGTCGTCACCCTGCCCGAAGCCGGGCATCTCTCCCCGCTGGAGACGCCTGAGGCGTTCGCCGAGGCCGTGCGGGGATGGTTGGGCGAATGAGCGACGACCCACCCGACGGACTGCCCGGGGCGCACCGGGGTACCCCGGCGACATAACCGGGATGCTCGATCAGTGTTGCTGGACGGGCTGATCCGAGCCGTGTTCCGGTTCGGTCCCCGAATCGTCGTCCCCGGTGGGGGACGAGCCGTGCCCGATGTTGGGAAGTGGGATCCGCCTGGTCGGCGGATCGTGGGCGTCCACGCCCCCGTTCTTCTCCGTCTCCTGCCGGGAAAGCTGCGAAAGGTCGATCTTTTCCGTGGCCGCCTCCAGCGATACCTTCCCGCTCGGCGCCGCCCCGTTGGAAGCCGCTTCCCCCTCGGTGCCGGGATCGGGGGTTTCCGAGTCGGCGTGACCGTTGCCGGACGGCTCGGCGAGCGTGGCCCCCGACTTCTCGATGTCGGCCCGCGTGAACCTTATCGTCGCCGTGTTGCCGTTCTCCTCGTCCGATGTCTCCGAACTGGTCCCGGTCGTTTCCGTACCGTCCACCTGGGAGGAGGAAGTCTCCTCGTTGTTTCGTTCCGGTTCGTCCAGCGCGGCGATCGTTTCCAACCGGGCCGTCTCACGGGCGGTGGCGGCGGATTCCCGCAGCCGCTGTTCCGCCTCGTCGTCGTTGGTGAGCCTGTCCAGCAACGGGGCGGTCTGCCCGAGCAGCTCGGACGCGTCCCGCAGCTTTCCGGCCACGCTGTCGCGCAACTCGGTCAGGGTGCCGACCTGTTCGTCGACCGTGTTCAACCGCCGTTCGCACTCCTGAGTGGTGACCGTGATCCGCTCCTCGGCATCCGCACGTGCCCTGCCGCGCAGCCGCTCACTCTCGAGGGTGGCCTCCTCCAGCAGGCGGGTGGCTTCCTCGGTGGCACGTTGCGTAGTCAACCTCGCCTGCTCCTGCGCTTCGGTGACCAGGCGTTCGGCTTCGGCCTTGCTGTCGTGCTCGCGCTTCTCGGCGGCCTCGATGCTCTCGCGTTCCCGCTTCTCGGCAGCTTCCCTGCTCTCGCGTTCCCGCTTCTCGGCGGCCTCGACGCTTTCGCGTTCGCGTTGTTCGGCCGCTTGCTTGCTTTCCCGTTCGCGTTGTTCCGCGGCCTCGGTGCTCTCCCGGGTGAGCCGTTCGGCCTCCTCGGTGGCTTCCTGGACCCGGCGGTGAGCCTCCCCACTCGCCTCCCGCAACCTGCGGTCGGCCTCCTCGGCGGCCTCGCTGACACGGCGCTCGGCCTCGGCCTTGCTGTTGGCCTCCTGGTCGGCAAGGGTTCGCATCGACTCGCTGCGGCGAGCCGCCATAGCGATCTCGAAGTCCTCCTCGACCTGGGCACGACGTGCCTCGGACTCCTCGTCGGCCCGCTTGCGGTTCTCCTCGGCCTCGGTCGTGATGCGCTCGGCCTCGGCCCTCGCGGTCTCCAGAACCGAGCGGTGCTCGGACTCCATTTCGGTACGTCGTGAGTCGAGTTCGGAAATCAACTGCTCGTAGCGGTTGCGGAGATCGGTAGCCTCCCGCTCGGCGCGTTCCCGCCGCTCGGCGGCGTCACTCTCCGCTTTGGAACGGATCTCGCCCGCTTCCTCCTGGGCGAGTCGCAGCATTCGTTGTAGGCGCTCGCTGAGTCCTTCCATCGTGGTCGGCGGTTGCCCCAGCCGCTCGACCTGTCCACGTAGGCTCTCGATCTCGGAGCGCGCCGATTCCAGTTGTTTGGACAGTTCCCCAGACTGCGAGACCGCCGCATCACGATCCGAGGTGAGTAGGCGCAGGTCCGCGTCGATACGTTCCAGGTGCTCGTCGACCTGGGCTCTGTCGTAGCCACCCTTACGAACGATGTCGAAGCCCGATCCCAGCGGTAGCAGATCACGATCGTCGGCAAGACCCATGGCACTAACGCTACCTCCGAACCGTTGTCGATGTTGTCCGGTGCGCGCTCCGAGTCCGGAACAGGCCGGGAATCCGCCCCGCGATGCGAGCTGTCTCACAGTTTGACCGGCTGGCCAACCAAGGAGGAGAATGTGTTTTCAGCGGTCACAAGGGAGAGGTGATCGACTATGGCTCGTGGTTCGGCTGGTTCGCAGACACGGCCTTGGACCCGGTGGCAGGACTGGGGAGCCGTGATACTGGGTGTTTATCTGATTCTGGCTACGCTGTGGACTCTCACCGGTCCGGCGGCGCTGACGTCGATGCTCGTGCTCGGCGTGCTGCTCGGTCTCTCCGGAGTGTGGTCACTCGCGATGCCGGGATCCATAACGAGCGAGTACGCGCACGTGCTGCTCGGAATCCTGCTGGTGATCTCGCCCTGGGCCCTCGGGTTCGCCGCTTTCGGCGGCGCGGCCTGGACTTCCTGGGTGGTGGGAGTACTGGCCGTGGTCGTGGGAGTCGCGGCGCTCCCGGAAGCCAACTCGGCCCACCGCTCGGGAATGGCGGGACAGCACTGACGACCGCTCACCGGTGGGACGCGGCCCTCGCTCGACCCGGGCCGCACCCCACCGGCACACCGGAACCGGTGGAGCGCTCGGCAGCGACCAGTGAAAAGAGCACGGAGATGACCGCCGGTAGTCGCCCTCCGGCGCGCGGGAGGAACGCCGGTGTCGGTTCGACCGGAGCCCGGGAACGCATACTCGACGCCGCCGTCCGGCTTTTCGCGGAATCCGGCTTCGACGCGACACCGACCTCCAGGATCGCCGAGCACGCCGGGGTGCCCAAAGGACTGATCCACTACTATTTCCGACGTAAGGAGGACCTCCTGGTGGCCCTCGTCGAGCGGCTGCCGGAGCAGAGCGTCCCCTGCGAGGAAGTGGTGGTGCGCGACGATCTGGCCGCCAGTCTGCGTGGGCTGGTGGCCGAACTGGAGCGACGAGTGCAGCCCTCGCCGGTGCTCAGCCACCTGCTCTGGCGGGAGGCCGAAACACACGAAGTGATACGCGCTGCGCTGCGCCGCCGCTTCCAGCTGGTGGTCGAACAGATCCGTCGCGTGATCGAAGCGGTACTGCCGTACGACCGGGCCGATGACATCGACACCGCTGCCCTGCTGTTGGCCAGGGCTGTCAACCACGGCCACTCCACCGCACGGCTTCCCGAATCGCGCTCGTTGCTGGACAGTGAGATCGGGCTGATCGCCCGCGCGCTCGATCCGAGACCCCGGTGGCACCCCAGGCCCAGGGGAACCTGAGAACCACTACCCGGTGCCGTCGGTGGAGGGCGAGCCGAGCCCCACACGGTCGGAGCGCTCAGGCGGGTTCGACCAGCTCCACCAGCACACCACCCGCGTCCTTGGGGTGAACGAAGTTCACCCGACTGTTCGCGGTGCCTCGTCGTGGTGTCTCGAACAGCAGCCGTACATCCCTGTTCCGCAGCATCGTGCAGGCGGCCTCGACGTCGGTTACGCGGAAGGCGAGTTGCTGCAGTCCGGGGCCGTTCCTGTCCAGGAACTTCGCGATCGTGGAACTCTCGTCGGCCGGAGCCAGCAGCTGTAGCCTCGTGTCCGATTCGGCGGAGTCGGGGGCGGCCAGCATCGCCTCGTGCACCCCTTGTTCCTGGTTGGTCTCGCGATGAGTGGCCACCAGACCGAAGGTGTTCCGGTAGAAGTCGATCGCCCTGTCGAGATCGGCCACCGCGACCCCCACGTGATCGACCGCGGTCACCAGCTCACCGAGTTCCTCCCGCATGGCGGCACCTTAACCCGCCGACGCGGCATGGTGGAAACGTGACAGCGGTGTGCTTCGTCTCACAGCGGATCGTGCGGATCCGTGCAGGTATGGTTCCGCCGGTCGGCACGGTTCATCATGGTGACCGGACGGGGTAACCGTGGTTGACCGCCCGACCGGTGTCGACCCGTCGGACCGTTCGTTACGCAAGACTTCCAACACCGCATCGGAGGCAGCCGTGGAAAGTTCCGTGATCGTAGCCGGGGCCCGTACCCCCATGGGCAGGCTGTTGGGCTCGCTTAAGGACTTCTCCGGCGCCCAGCTCGGTGGGATCGCCATAGCCGAGGCGCTGCGCCGTTCCGGAGTCGCTCCGGAGCAGGTCGAGTACACGATCATGGGGCAGGTACTCACGGCCGGTGCCGGACAGATCCCGGCCAGGCAGGCAGCCGTGGCGGCGGGAATCGGCATGGATGTTCCCGCGCTGACCATCAACAAGGTCTGCCTCTCCGGGCTGGACGCGATCGCGTTGGCCGACCAGCAGATCCGTGCCGGTGAGTTCGACGTCGTCGTGGCAGGCGGCCAGGAATCCATGACGCGGGCGCCGCATCTGCTGGGCGATTCGCGAGAGGGTTTCAAGTACGGCGATGTGCGGATGCTCGATCACATGGCCCACGACGGGCTGTTCTGCTCGTTCGACCAGGTCGCGATGGGGGCCTCCACCGAGAAGCACAACGGTCGTTACGGCTTGACCCGTGCCCGGCAGGACGAGTTCGCCGCACGATCGCACCAGCGGGCCGCCGCGGCGGCCGAACGCGGTGTCTTCGCCGAGGAGATCGCGCCGGTGACAGTGCCGCGCCGTAAGGGCGACCCGGTGATCGTCGACAGCGACGAGGGCATCCGCGGGGACACCACGGCGGAAGGTCTCGGCAAACTGCGCCCCGCCTTCGATCCGGACGGCACCATCACGGCAGGAACGGCTTCGCAGATCTCGGACGGGGCCGCGGCCGTGGTGGTGATGCGCAAGTCCAAGGCCGAGGAACTGGGACTCGACTGGCTCGTCGAGATCGGCAGGCACGGCGTGGTCTCGGGACCGGATGCCAGTCTGCACGAGCAGCCCTCGAACGCGATCGACCGAGCCTGCCACCGTGCGGGAGTGGCGCCGACCGATCTCGACCTGATCGAGATCAACGAGGCGTTCGCCGCGGTGGGGATCGTTTCCACCGAGGCATTGGGGGTCGACGAGGAAAAGGTCAACGTCAACGGGGGAGCGATCGCGCTCGGGCATCCCATCGGCATGTCGGGCGCCCGGCTCGCGTTGCACCTCGCCCTCGAACTCGGGCGGCGCGGGGGCGGCGACGGTGTTGCCGCGCTGTGCGGCGGTGGTGGCCAGGGTGACGCCCTGCTGCTGCACGCACCGCGTAGCTGACCGGACGTGTTCGGGTTCACGCCATCGTCGGCGTTTCCGGCGGTGGGTCCGTGCCGCCCGAACACCGTCGGTGAAGATATTCTGGCGGCATGAAGTGGCTACCCGGGGGATGGCAACGCGCCGATCGTGTGGATCCGGAGGGAAGGACGGCTCCGCGCCGTACGGTTCCACAGCAGGAAACGGTCGTGGAACGTCGTAACGTTCCCCCTGGGGAGCCCACTCCGCCCTCCGCTTCGGGAGGTGGGAGCACCAGGCAGGACGCCTATCCTCCGGCCACCCGGGTACAGCGGCGAGCGGGGGGTGACCCGAACAGACCTGGCGCGGAACGTGCGGGCGGTCCGGCCGTATTGCTCGGTGAGCACGCCCGAGACATCGACGTCAGCGCCGCGGCCTTCCGCAATCTCGCGGTCGGCGGCGGTAGCAGCGGTTTCCTGACCGTGTTGTGCGCGGCAGCGCTGGTCGACTCCCCCGGTGGGGTGTGGCTGTGGATCTGGCAGCTCGTGTTCGGGGTCTGCTTCGTCTGGTTCATCACCTCGGCCAAGGGGTCGTTGAGTGGTCGCGGATTCCTGGTGGACCAGCGCGGCATCTGCCCCCGCACCAGTGGCGAGGTGTTCGCGGTGCCCTGGGACGAGGTGGCGGCGGCCGGGATCGGTTCGTTGCGCCCGATCGAGAACCGCAGGCTGGTCCACCCCGAGCGTCGGCGTTGTCTGGAACTGTTCCCAGCCGATTCCGCCTTTCCCGGCAGGCACCCGGAGCTGGAGCGCTGGCGGGTCGAGGAGTCCCCACCCATGCAGGGACTGCCCTCGGTGCGTTACCGATTCCACCTGCCGGTACTGAGCAGGCTTCCCAAGCGGTTGGAACAGGCCGTTCAAGCCGCCGCGCCGCGCGTCTGGGTGGGGAACTATCGCAGGCGCCTCCCGTCACCCGAAACCTGATCGTGACCTTGCTCCACGCGGGTTACGTGGCGGTGCGGCCGGGGCGGTGTCAATTTCTCGCGAAATCGCCGGATCCGGAATGATCATCGAAGCGTCACCGTGAGCGGAGCGGTGCACGGGTACCGGCGCGCCGGTCGCCGACCCAGCGGTCAGGCTGGTTCGTCGGTTCCCTCGAGGCTGTCGAGCGGATCGGCCGCCACCAGTTCGTGGTCCCCGATGTCGAAGGTGCGCATCCTGCCGGGGCCGGTGGCGGACGTCTCGAACCGCACGCTCACACGGCCGTGGCCGGAGCCCTGCACCCAGCCGTGGCCCCAGCTGGGGTGGCTCACGTCGTCGCCCTGGTGCCACTGTCGTCCCTCGGTAGCGACGGCGGGCGTGGGTGTGCGAGGTGGTTCCGATGAGACCTGCGGGTGTTCGTTCTCCTCGGTCTCGGGAACCCGGAACAGGGTGGCCTGTTCGGCGACGGTCAGTCCCGAGTACGAGACCCCGACCAGCCGTACTGGCACTCCGGGACTGAGCGCGATCCCGGCCAGCCGTCGCGCGGCGGCCACCAGCTCCTCGCGTTCGGTGGTGGCCGAGGACAGTGTTTCGGACCGGCTGATGGTGCTGAAGTCGGCGTCACGCACCTTCAGGGTGATGGTGCGCGCGGCACGTTCGGAGGCCACCAGCCGTCGATGGGCGGCTTCGGCCATGCCGACTATTTCCCCCGCCAGCCCGATTGAGTCGGTGCGGTCGATGTCGAATGTCGTCTCGGCACTGACCTGTTTGGCCTCGGCCCGTTCGGTCACGGCTCGCTCGTCGATGCCGTGGGCCAGTTCGTGCAGTTCGGTGCCGTGCGCCTGCCCCAGCAACGAGGTCACGTCGCCGAGTTTCAGTGCCGCGAGCTCACCGATCGTCTGCACCCCGATACGACGCAGCTTGGACTCACCGATGGGGCCGATGCCCCACAGCCGGCGGACCGGCAGCTCGGCCAGCAGTTCCTTTTCTCCGTCGGGGGGAACAACCATCGAGCCGTCCGGTTTCGCCATTCCCGAGGCGATCTTGGCCAGTTGCTTGCCCGAGCCGGCCCCGACGGACGCGGGCACTCCGACCTCGGCGGCCACCCGGGTGCGAAGGAACTCCGCGAATTCCGCCACGACCTCCGGAGCGGATCCGGCCAACTCGAACGGTTCCAGGAACGCCTCGTCGATCGAAACCTGCTCGAATCGCTCGGAAAGCTGCCTGACTATCGTGAAGACCCGCTCGCTTACCTCCCGGTAGAGCCGGAAACGCGGCGGTAGCACCACTGCGGTGCGACATCGGCGTCTGGCCTCCGACATGGGCATGGCGGAGCGAGCTCCGTACTTCCTCGCCGGATAGCTGGCTCCCGCCACGGTGCCGCGCGGTCCCGTTCCACCGACGAGCACGGCCCGCTCGCGCAACGTGGGGCGGGTGAGCTGTTCCACGGACGCGTAGAAAGCGTCCATGTCCAAGTGCAGCACCCAACGAGTCATACCGCCATTGAACGAAATTCCACCGACAACGACCAGTCCGGTGCGCACATGCCACGTCCCCACCGGTGCATACCGGACATCGAGGTGGGCAGCTCCCACGATACGGTGAGGTCGTGCTCAGGACTGGTGTCGGATGGTTCCGATTGATCGCGGTCGCCGAGGCTGTCTCGTGGGCCGGGTTGCTGCTCGCGATGGTGCTCAAGTACGGGTTCGGTTTTCCCGAGGCCGTGACCGTCATGGGGTGGATTCACGGGCTGGTGTTCACCGCTTACGTAGTCGTCAGCCTGGTGATGTACGGGCCATTGCGGTGGAGCTTCCGGGTGCTGGTGCTCGCCCTGATCGCCTCGGTACCGCCGTTCGGATCGGTGGTTTTCGAGCGCTGGGCGCTGCGACGCGGGCTGCTCACCACGCCGGAACCGTTGGGGCCCACGTCCTTGTCGAGGCTGGTCGGCGCGTTGCGTGCGTTGAACTGACCGCGCCCACCCGATGTCCTCCCATCCGGGAGCGGTACTCACCGGATGGTTCCGTTCGACGAGCTTTGAACGAGTGGGCCGGAGGGATGCGGTCAGAAGTCCCCGGAAGCCTGTCTGACCTTGCCGAGCAGATCGGTGAGCTGCTGTGTCTGTCGTTCGGTGATGCCCGAGAGTCCGAAGTCGATGTCGGTGACCGATTCCGTGGCCTTGTCCGTGACCGTGCGGCCGTGTTCGGTGATCTCCACCAGCGTTGTACGTCGATCGGTCGGATGGGGGACGCGTCGCACCAGTTCGTCGGCTTCCAGCCGGTCGACGATGTTGGTGACACTGGTCGGGTGCAGTTGCAGCCGATCCCCCATGACACGCATCGGAAGGCTTCCCTGCCGGGAGAATGACAGCAGTACGAGCGCCTCGTAGCGGGCGAAAGTCAGATTGTGCGGCCGCAGTGCCGAGTCGACCGCCGACTGCAGGATTTGCTGGACCCGCATGATGCTGGTCACCGCGGCCATCGTCGACGAAGGACCGATACGTTGCGACCAGGTCTCGGCCGCGCGAGCTATGGGATCGAATGGCAGCGGTTGGCGGGGGCTCATGACATTCGACGCTAGCAGCGTGCTGTTGCACGAACGGGCGATGTGGGGTGTTCGTTGTAGCCGTATTCGGCGCGGGTCCGACACGTGCGCCACGGGGCGCCGATAGGTTCGTCGCGGTACCCCTCCGCGAAGCCCGAGGAGAACGAGACTTCGTAGTCAGGAGAAACACACATGTTGGTCGCATTCAGCGTGGCCCCTTCCGGGGCGGGGGACTCCGACAGCGTGAGTGCCGCTGTCGCGGAGGCGGTGCGGATCGTGCGCGAGTCCGGGTTACCGCACGAGACGAACGCCATGTTCACCACCGTGGAAGGCGAGTGGGAGGAGGTCATGGACGTGGTTCGGCGGGCCACCGAGGCCGTCTCGGCCAGGGCACCCCGCACCAGTCTGGTGATCAAGGCCGATATTCGACCGGGCCACACCGACCAGCTCCGGGAGAAGGTCGAGCGCGTCGAACAGCAGCTCGAAGGCGGCAGCTGAGATCGATTCCGGTGGTTCGGCCGAGCGAGGTCGACAACCGGGAGCTGGGTCCCGAAAGCCGGGTAGCCAAAGCCGGACGAGTAGAACCGGCCATCGGCACGCGCGCCCAGTGACGCGCGTGCCGTGAAAGTGCCCGCCGCGGCGGGCCGCGAATCCCCTCGGCGGTGACGTCCCGGGTCCGTGAGGACGCCAACCGCGTCCTGCGGTTCACCGGTACGAGGCGGATTCACCCGCCGCGACGGACGACTCACGGAGCGGCCTCGGAACGCTTCTGGAACGAAACGCTCCTCGGGCCGCCCGACGGAGCTCCGTCAGCTCACTTGGACAGCGGGTGGTCGACCACCGGAGCGTTGACGCACTTCGAGTTCTGGCTCGACAGCAGGTTGACGACGACTCCGATGGCGGCGCCGACATTGTTGCCGCACGCCTGGATCGGCACCGCGCTGATGTTGTTGTCGTCCACCGCGTTGATGCCGTCGTTGTCCTTGGTGTCGGCGAACGCGACCGTGCCCATGGTCATCATGCCCAGGGTGGCGACGCCTGCTGCACCGGCAACACGGGTTGCAATACGCACTCTCTGATACCTCTCGTCGAACTTGTGGGTAGGGAAAAATCCCGATCGAGTCCCTACGGAGTTGCGGGGCACCGCACGGTGCGGCGCCGCTCGCGGACTCGTGAGTGGGTTTCGACGCTGTCCCGCTCGAAGATTAGAGATTTTCGCTAGATGCCCCTGATCGAGTGAGCAAAGCTAACTCGGTCGAGATGCAAAATGCCTGCTTGAATGCGCTCGGTGATCGATTTCGGGGTCTTCACGGGCCCGGATCGGTGGGTCGGGGTGTGCACCGCTTGCCACTGGCGACGTGGCACGATGGGGGTGTGACACGGCCTGATCCACGCCAGAATTCCGATGCAGCGCAGAGCTCGGCGGCCGCCGCCTCCATGGCAGGGGCGGTCGACCTGTCGGGGTTGAAGAACCGGGCCGATGCCCAGGCGAAGTCCGCGGGCTCCGGTGGTGAGTCCGGTGGGGCGGGCGCTTCGGTCGTCGAGGTCACCGAGGCCAACTTCCAGGCCGAGGTGGTCGACCGGTCGATGCAGGTGCCGGTCGTGGTCGACCTGTGGGCGACCTGGTGCCAGCCGTGCAAGCAACTTTCCCCGATCCTGGAAAAGCTCGCGGGCGAGGGCGGCGGTTCCTGGGTGCTGGCCACCATCGACGTGGACAACAACCAGCGCATCGCGCAGCTGTTCGGTGTCCAGTCGATCCCCACGGTGATCGCCATCGCCGGCGGGCAACCGGTCGAGGCGTTCCAGGGCATGCAGCCGGAGGAGCAGATCCGGCAGTGGATCAATTCCATCCTGGACTCGCAGCGCGATCAGCTTCCCGGTATCCGTGCCGCCGAGCAGGGCGCGGGCGCGGCCGAGGAGGAGCAGGAGGACTCCCGGTTCACCGCGGCCGAGCAGGCGCTGGAACGCGGTGAGTACGCGGCCGCCGAACAGGCTTACCAGGCGATCCTCGACGCGGAGCCGGACAACGAGCAGGCCAAGGCCGCACTCGCGCAGGTCCGGTTCACCGCCCGTGCCGAGAGCGCCGACCCGGGCGCGATCGAGCGTGCCGAGGGAGCTCCCGACGACGTCGAGGCACAGCTCGCCGCCGCCGACGCCGAACTGGCGCAACAGCGCGTGGAGGACGCCTTCAACCGGCTGATCGCTACGGTCCGCCGCACTTCCGGTGCGGACCGCGATCGTGTCCGCGAGGAGCTGCTGGAGATGTTCGGGCTGTTCCCGGAGGGCGATCAACGAGTCGCCAACGCGCGGCGCTCGTTGGCCAGCGCGCTTTTCTGATCCGAGCGGGATGCTGGCCCCCGGCGAGGGTCGCCGGGGGCTTCGGTCGAGACACCGGGCTCTCGCGTACCGGCTCCGATCTTTCCTCCCCGGAAACGAGCTCGGCGGCAGGTGCCACCTGACTCGTGCCGGAGGAGCGAGGCCGGGACTCCGCGCTCAGGTGCCGTACTCGGAAGCACAGGGGCTCATCCCCTGTTGGAAACCGATGCGGAACGCCTCCACCCGGGGGAAGCCGGCAGGTACCTGTTCACCGCTCACGTCTGCGGCGATCAGGCTGTCATCACCCAGTAGCGCCGCCACGCCCTCGTCAACGTCGCCAGGGGCGATTCGCAGCTTGCCGACCGGATTGCGCTGCCCGATCGGGTCCTCCACGAGCAGGCCGCTCCACGCGCCCACCAGACACGCGGTACGCAGCCCCGCCGCGTCCCCCCGCAGCGACAGTCCGGCGGACTCCTGCACGGCCAACGTGTAGCGCGAGGCCAGCTGGGCGTAGGCGGCGAAGTCTCCGTAGCCCGAGGCGCGTTCGCCGTTCGTGGGTGGCTGGGCGAGCTCCCGCAGCCCCGACAGTCGAACCGAGACGGTGTTGGTCTCCACGCAGTACGAGACCGGCTCGGTGCTGTCGACTTCGGTGCAGGAGCGGGAACCGACGACCACCCGCGGGGGAGCGACCCCGGTCTCGCTGAAGACCTTCCGCAGACTCCGCGTCACGGCTCGGATGTTGTCCGGTTCCACCGGAAGATCCGACTCCTGCTTGTCCTTCCAGAAGTGGAACTGGGTGGTTCGTTCCGTGACCGACTTCTCGGTTATCTCGGCACACCGGCTCGGGCCGTCGCTGAAGCCGTACTGAAACGCCGAAACCCGGTCGAACGCGGTGCCGTGCGCCTGGGGATCCGCGAAGCCGGTCCGCCCCGGGATGTCCCGGATGTAGCTGAGTACTCCCATGACGGTGTTGAGTCCGTTACCGGTCGATACGCGGATGTGTGGTGCCGAGCCCTCCGCCGCGTGCCGGAAGAACGCCCCGGCGAAGCAGTCCGCCTGTTGTTCACTGACCAGCGTCGGCGTGTCCTCGTCCACGAGACCCGCCCGGTGCTGTACCGCGTGCCCGATCTCGTGTGCCAGTACCGTGACGGGGGCGATCTGTCCGAACGTGTTGCGCAGCTTCGGCAGCAGCACCCCGCGGTCCCAGGCGATCGTGTCGCTTCGCGGGCAGTAGAAGGCGTTCGACAATCCGGCCAGCCGTTGTCCGCAGACGCGTCTGTCGGTGTTCCGTGAATCGTACGAGACCAACCGTGCGATCGGGCGGAACGCGGTGCCGTCGAAAGTGTCGGGGTAGGCGGTTTTCCAGTACTCCCGTACATCGGCGACCGTGTCGACCGCGAGGGTGTCGATCTCACCACCGGTACTCCCGACAACCGGCAGCTTCGCGTCCGTCGCGCCCGGCTTGCGACCACTCGGGCCGTCGCTGGCGGGCAGCCCGGCCACCGTATCGACCTTCGGTTCGTCGTTGGCGGTCGGAATTCCGTCGACCGGACGGGAACACCCCGTCACCAACAAACACAGTGCGACGGCGGCCGCCGATCCTGCCAGCAGGCGCCGCGTCGTCGAGCTTCGTCCCACTGACGTGTCCCATCCTCGAAATCGCTCGGGTCCTGTCCCCCACCTGGGCTCGGCAGAGCGCCACGCGCAGCGTAGCGAATGAATCCTGCCCACATTTCCCCAGGCGCATCCGGTCGAGAACCCAGTGAATCCCGGGCTGCACAACACGACGTGTTGTTCCGAGCGGGTCGCCACCCGGTACCCACGCCGCTTCCGGCGCGTGCCTACCCGATGTCGGGGCTCGCCGGTTCGAGAGCCCGCGAGAGCTTCCGCCAACCGGGCAGAGCGGACATCCGAGCCGACGAGGTCATACTATGAACAGGACTTCGCGGTACCGCTCACCCCGCCCCGGAACGCCCGCAACTCCTCGAAGCCACTGGCCGTGCTCGCCCCGAACACCTCCCGGCGCGCCGCATCACCGGCGAGCACGGCGCGGATCGCCTCGTTCAGGTCCGAGCCGGCGGCGCGATCGGTGTCGCGTACCAGGTGACCTGTGTAGGCACCCGTGAGACACGCGGCACGGAGCCCCCGCCGTTCCGGTGTCCCGGAAGCCGTCCCCCGTGCCGCGGCGGTGGCGAACGCGCCGATCAGCGGCGTTTCGGCGGCCTGGTCACCGAGCTCGTAGATCGAACGTCGTAGGCGTTCGCGGTTGACCGCGAGCACGTTCCCGCCGCAGTCGGTGAGGATCGCGGGCCCCTCGCATCCGGCCACCTCCGAGGCCAGCACTCTCGGCGGGTTCCACCGACCGCCCCGTCGTTCCACCAGCCTGCCGAAGAAGTCCCGTGCCGCGGGAACCCGCTCCCGTAACAGCTCAGTCACGTCGCGGTTGCCCCGCGAGCCGCCTCCGGCCGACCACTCACCGCTGAGCTCGTGCTCTGTGGCGCACGTTCGCGGGCCGTTCGTGTAACCGTCCTGGAACGCGCCCGTGCGCTCGTAGGCGGTGCCGTGCGCGTCGGTGCCGCTTCGGGTCACCGGATCCGCGAAGTTGATCAGTGCTCGCAGCGCGGCGTCCAGTTCGGCCGAGTCCATTCGCAGCCGTCGCGAATCGCCGTCGACCACCCACCGCACGTAGCTGCCCGCGTAACAGTCAGCCGTGGTTTCGATCCGCAACGGGCTCCGTTCGCCTGACGCGGGTTCGTGGCCGAGCCGATGTGCCACCGCGTGCCCGATCTCGTGCGCCAGCACCAGCACCACGGCCGACTGTCCGTAGTGGTCCCGCAGCACCGGCAGCATCGCCGCGCGATCCCACGCGATCGCGTCCACGGCGGCGCAGTAGTAGGCGTTGCCCGTCAGCTCCGTCACATCGGCCGAACACGGCGGTGGTGTGGCGTTCTCGTCGGTGGTGTCCACCGAGAAGAAGCCGCCGTCCAGATCGTGCCAGTCCCGTCCGAACAGTCGACGGAACTCGCCCTCCCAGTAGTCCTGCGCGTCAGTGACCACCGTCGCCGCCAGTTCGTCCACGGCGGAGGAATCGGTCCCGAACACGAATGAGGGAGCCACGGCATGACGAACGACACCCGGATCAGGGGCGGGCGTGCTTCGGACCACGGTGCAACCGCTCAGCAGCGCCAGCAACACCATCGGCAACAGCGCCAGGCTCCGACGCCGTGTTGCCCGAACGGGGTTCCCCGAGCGGGTGGGGGTCCGCGCCCCCGTCGAGGTTCGCGGGTTCGTTTCGGCACGGTTCGCGCGGAGAACGCGGTTGTGGCGGGCTCCCGTGGGCACGTACACCAGGTTCGCACGCCGGGTTTCGCGCGTGGGTGGTTCGGCCCTCGTGTCCCGGCGAGATACCCTGCGCGTCCGTGAGAGCCGTTCGTCGCTTCACCGTCAGTGCGCACCTGCCGGATTCCCTACAGGCCCTGGGCCGACTGGCCATAAACCTGCGCTGGAGTTGGCATCCGCCCACCCAGGATCTTTTCGCCTCCGTCGAACCGGACGTGTGGACGAAGGTCGGTGGCGATCCGCTCCGGCTGCTGGCCGAGGTACCCGCGGAGCGGTTGGACAGGTTGGCCGCGGACGAGGACTTCCTCGCTCGTTGCCGTGCCGTCGACGACGACCTGCGTCGTTATCTCACGGTGCCGCGGTGGTACCAGCAACGCCGCGACGAGGGAACACCGTTGCCCTCGTCTATCGCGTACTTCTCGATGGAGTTCGGGCTGACCGAGGCGCTTCCCAACTACTCCGGTGGACTCGGGGTGCTGGCCGGCGATCACCTCAAGTCGGCCTCCGACCTGGGGCTTCCGCTGGTAGGGGTGGGGCTGCTCTACCGTTCCGGTTACTTCCGGCAGTCGCTTTCCCCCGAGGGCTGGCAGGTGGAGCAGTACCCGGTGCTGGATCCGCGCGGCCTGCCGCTGGAGCTGTTGACCCGCCCCTCCGGGGAGCCCGTGATGGTGCACGTCGCGGTCCCCGAGGGCAGGCTGCTGCGGGCTCGGATCTGGAAGGCCCAGGTGGGGCGCGTCCCACTGTTGCTGCTGGACAGTGACGTCGACGACAACGAGGACGATCTGCGGGGAGTTACCGACCGACTCTACGGCGGGGACGCCAGTCATCGGATCAGGCAGGAGATCCTCGCGGGCATCGGTGGGGTGCGCGCGGTGCGCGCCTACTGCGAGCTGACCGGGACACCCGCCCCCGAGGTGTTCCACACCAACGAGGGCCACGCCGGATTCCTCGGGCTGGAGCGCATCCGCGAGCTGCTGGCCGATCCCGGTCTCGGCTTCGACGAGGCGGTGGCCGCGGTCCGCGCCGGTACCGTGTTCACCACCCACACCCCCGTCCCCGCGGGTATCGACCGGTTCCCGGTGCACCTGGTTCGGCACTACTTCGGTGACGGTTCCGCGCAGTCACTGCTTCCCGGAGTTCCGACCGACAAGGTCGTCGAACTCGGTGCCGAGAACAAGCCGGGTACTTTCAACATGGCCAACATGGGGCTGCGGTTGGCCCAGCGCGCCAATGGCGTCTCCGAACTGCACGGTGGTGTCAGCCGACGGATGTTCAGCGGCCTGTGGCCCGGTTTCGACACCGAGGAGATCCCGATCTCCTCGGTCACCAACGGCGTGCACGGCCCCACCTGGTCGGCGCGGGAGCTCGGCAAGCTGATCGGCGAGTCGGAGATGGATCAGGGAGCGGGACTGCGTGGCATCGAGCCGGTCAGCGACTCGCTGTTGTGGGAGCTGCGCAGCTCGTTGCGTGGCAGGCTCGTCGAGGAGGTGCGCCGCAGGCTGCGGCATGCCTGGTTGCAGCGCGGTGCCTCCGAGTTGGAGCTGGGCTGGTGTGACTCGGTCTTCGATCCCGATGTGCTGACCATCGGGTTCGCCAGGAGAGTGCCCACCTACAAGCGGCTAACCCTGATGTTGCGGGATCCCGAGCGGCTGCGCGCCCTGCTGCTGGATCCGGACCGTCCCGTGCAGGTGGTGGTGGCGGGCAAGTCGCATCCCGCCGACGAGGGCGGCAAGGCCATGATCCAGCGCATCGTCCGGTTCGCCGACGATCCCGAGGTGCGCCACCGCATCGTCTTCCTGCCCGACTACGACATGTCACTGGCCAGGTACCTCTACGCGGGCTGCGACGTGTGGCTGAACAACCCGGTGCGTCCGCTGGAGGCCTGCGGAACCTCCGGTATGAAGTCCGCGCTCAACGGCGGGCTGAACCTCTCGGTGCGCGACGGCTGGTGGGACGAGATGTACGACGGCCACAACGGCTGGGCCATCCCCAACGCCGACGGGGTCAGTGATCCGGAACGCAGGGACGATCTGGAGGCCAACGCGCTCTACGAACTGATCACCGAACACGTCGCCCCCATGTTCTACGAGCGCAACAGCGACGGCCTGCCCGGTCGCTGGATGTCGATGGTGCGGCACACGCTGGCCACGCTGGGGCCCAAGGTGCACTCCTCCCGCATGGTGCGCGAGTACGTCGACAACCACTACTCGCCCGCGGTTCGCTCGGTGCAGGCCGCCACCGCGAACGACTACCGGGGGGCGAAGGAGATCGCGAGCTACCGGGAGCGGCTGGACGAGGCGTGGAGCGCGGTGCGGGTCACCGACACCTACATGTCGGTCGAGGACGGTTCCACCCCGCTGCTCGGCGGCAAGATCACCGTGCGCGCGCTGGTGGAGCTCGCGGGGCTGCACGACTCCGACGTGACCGTGCAGGTCGTGGTGGGCAGGGTGGACGACTCGGACGAGCTGCGCGACTTCGTCACCACCTCGATGCGCTGCGTCGCCGACGGCGGCTATCAGGCCACCGTGACGCTGCCGCACACCGGACCCGCCGGCTACACCGTGCGGGTGTTGCCCAAACACCGGTTGCTTTCCAGCCCCGCCGAGCTCGGCAAGGTGGTGCCCGCCGACGAGAAGTCGTGATCGCCTGTCGTGAATCGCCCGTTGAGTGGTCTCGCCCCGGTACTACCGTGCCGCGCCCACACGGGTCGACCGCGGAAACACCGGTCAACCCACCACGTCCAGTCGTTCCCGCACCGAGCGGACGCGGGGCCACCAGTCCGCGAGGCGTTCCGCCTCGGCCAGCGTCTCGCGGGCCCGCCCGTTCTCGTTCTCGGCCATGTACGCCCTCGCCAGCGTTGCCAGGTTGTCCGCACGGCTGGTGGCCGAGGTCGAGTACTCCGCGCCGGTGCCGCACAACCGGACCGCCTCCGACGTTTCCCCGTGCGACAGCGCGAGCAGACCGAACGTTCCGCTGAGCTCGAAGGCGGGAAAGCCCAGCCGGACGGAGTCGTGCAGCGCCTGCTCTGCCGTGGGCACGATGTCGGCGGCGGGCAGTTGGCCCGCCTCAGCCGCGGCCAGTCCCAGTCCGGCCAGCCCCGCGAGCGTGTAGCACATCTCTCGTCGCGGCGGTGGCTGCTCGGAAAGCCGTTCCAGCAGCAGCATGGTGGCCGTGCCGAACTCACCACGCGCCTCGTGCATGGTCACCCGGCAGGACAGCGCGCTGTGCGACTCCGGTGCGATCCCGTGTAGTTCGTCCACCACGGCCTGCGCCCGGTCGAGCTCACCGCGTTGCAGCAGCGCGTGTGCCTCGGCGGCGTAAGCGCCCGCGCGGAACTCCCGCGCGCGTTGCTCGTCCTGTCGAGGGAGCCCGAACAGCAGCCATCCCGTCGAGGTGCGCAACGGCGTCCTGCCGGGGATCAGTTGATACAGCAGTACCGCGGTCGCGGCCGGCGCGAAACCGTCCCACCACGGCGTTCCGATGCCGAACCAACCAGCCGCGGCCACGGCCACCCCGAACAGTGCCGAGACGACTCCGGCCGCCCAGCAACGCGCGATGACCGGTTCCCGCCGTGGGCCGATGTCCGCGCTGAGCACCACGGGCAATGTGCGAAAGGTCACTTCCACTTGTCCGGCGTGTACGGTGCCGACTCGGCGTCCCGCCCCGAACACGATGTGTCGAACCCGCAGTCCGAGGAGGAACGAGCCCAGCAGTAGGCCCGTCCGGGTGCACATGGGGAGCACGATCGTGCCGAGCAGTGCCCCGGCCACCGCCGCGAGTACACCGAGAATGCCGTTGCCCAGGGATATTTCCACAGTCGTCAGTCCGAGCAGGGCCACCGTCGCCGCCACGAACCAGGGTTTGCCGAGTAGTCTCAACCAGGAGTGCACGGGCGGGGGATGTTACTCGTCCCCGTTGGAATCGGCCGTCGATTTCGTGGGAAAAACTGGCATATCGTGGCCGGTGAGGATGTCTCCCGGTGGAGGAGCCCCACCGGACGAGCGGGACAATGACAAGCGCGGACGCGGAGACCCCGCCCGTCCGCGGCGGAGGCGAAGCGCGTGTCGACCAACGAGCGCACAACGGCCGGTCAGGGCTGGGAGGTAGACGTGGACGACCTGGTCATCCGGATGGATGGCGTCAGTGTCCGGCGGGCGGCGAACACACTCGTGACCGATGTGGACTGGTCGGTCGAGCTGGACGAGCGCTGGGTGGTACTTGGGCCCAACGGTGCGGGGAAGACGACCGTGCTCAAGCTCGCCGGTGCCGAGATGTACCCCACCACGGGCGCTGTCGACGTGCTCGGTGAGCGACTCGGCAACACGAACGTTTTCGAGCTGCGCCCTCGCATCGGGCTGTGCTCGGCCGCGTTGGCGTCGAGGATGCCCACCGAGGAGCTCGTGCGCGACGTCGTGGTCAGTGCGGGTTACGCGGTGGTCGGCAGGTGGAACGAGGACTACGACCACATCGACACCGAGCGCGCCGAGGAACTGCTGCGCGGTATGGGTATCGCAGAGCTGGCCGATCGGCCCTTCGGCACGCTCTCCGAGGGGGAGCGCAAACGGGCCCTGATCGCGCGGGCACTGATGACCGATCCCGAGATGCTGTTGCTGGACGAGCCCGCTGCCGGGCTGGATCTCGGTGGGCGCGAGGACCTGGTCGCCAGGCTCTCGGCGTTGGCCCTCGACCCGGACGCGCCCGCGATGACGTTGGTGACGCACCACGTGGAGGAGATCCCGCCGGGATTCACCCACGCACTGCTGCTTCGCGAGGGCGGCGTGGTCGCGCAGGGGCTGCTCGACGACGTGCTCACCGAGCGGAACCTCTCCGAGACCTTCGGCCAGGACCTGCGGTTGCAGCGCACCGGGGATCGCTACTTCGCGACGCGCCGCGACTGATCGAAGCCTTCCGATCGGGGCGTCGGGACGCTCGCTCGGCGGAATCTCCCGCCTGCTCGCGCCCAGCCGGTCTCGTCCCGGGTGGGCGCGACATGAGGTAAGTCCCGCACAGCGGCACGGGACGGAACGGCTGGCCGTTCCACCCGGGAACTGGCGGGTGTGAGTCGATGGCGCTCCCCGCCCCGGAGCGGGGAGCGCTCGAAGCTGGTGGAACATGGCCACCGGGTCCGTCCCCGCATGAGCGGGGCCTACTCCGGTGCACTGTTCGACCTCTGGGGGATGCACGGTCCATCCCCGCGTGCACGGGGCCTACGCCGCCAACGCGCTGTCCGTGCTGGGCGAAGCGGGTCCATCCCCGCGTGCGCGGGGCCTACACTTCGTGGCCTGCGATCTTAACAGCGCTTTCCTGCTGTGGGAATCACTTTCGCTCCGAATCGATGGCTGAGGTCAGTACCACTGTCCGGGTTGCCACCGCACGGATTCGGGTCGTGTGCCAGTGCGGCAGTACTCGGTGATGGCTTCGCGGGCTTGCTCGAGGGGCAGCGAGGCAGAGGCTGGGAACCACAGGTCGCCTTCGGGGTCGAACAGCAGTGGGGGCGTGGCCTCGGTGGCGTGGGGGTTGTAGCTGTCGACGAGCGCACCGTCCGGCGCTCCGGGGTTGATGTAGTTCAACGCCGCCCATGGTTGGTCGGCAGGGCAGGCGATACGCAACCGGCCGTCCTCGGGGAAAGCAGGGCCGTCCTCATCGCGGATCGACCGGCAGGGACGGTCCCACACGTAGATTTCGCAGATCGGCAACGGCGGCTCGGTGAGGACGGTCTCGATCAGCTCGGCGATCTCGTCAGATGTGTACGCGTATCGGAACAGGTGGCGAAACACCACGGTAACCACTGTGCGTGTGTCGATGCTGGTCACGGTCGAGCCTTTCCTCGCAATTCGATCGGTTTCGTCGTGCCGGGTTCCCACACCACGAGCGTGGATCCTTGGGGCAGGATGGCTTGCACGGCCGCGCCGCATCCTCGCTCCATGTCGCAGATCGGATTGTTCAGCACGATCACGCCGTGTGTCTGCCCGCGCTCCTTCATCCGTTGGGCGTATTTCACCTCAACGTGTGTGAAGACGGCGGGAGCGCCGCGATCGTCCGTGCTGAACCAGGTGGAATCGTGCAGGTTCAGCCGGGCGCGGTCGGAGACCTCTTCGCGTCCGCTGGTTTCGGTGAGTTCGTTTCCGTCCTGGTCGTAAATGAGTCCGGTGGTCTGCCCTCCGGTGTGCTCGGGCAGCCGTTCGCGGACCTGGTTGATCCATGATCGGTCGCGGGACGTGTCGGTAGGAATGCGCGGGAGGGTCGAGGGATGGGGCAGGCTCGGCGAAGGCTGGTCACCGTTCATGCCGAGGGTGGCGAGGTAGTTCACCAGGTGTCCGCGGGTGTTGTCGGACAGGGCGAGCACGTCGTCGATGAGCTCGCGAGCCTGTTCGAGCAGCGCCATGGCCTCGGCCAGTTCGGGTGAGGTGCTGCCCTGGCCGATCTCGGTCAGGGTGGGTAGGGCGTATTCCTCGATCCAGGCCCGTGCCTGGTGCAGCTGCTCGGGTGGCAGTCGCCCGAGCATCCCACTGAGGGCGTTGCCCATGTCTTCCACGTGGGACATATCAGGCTCCTCGCAGCACGGTTGAGAAGGTGCTGACGTGGTCGGCGGCTTCCATCGCTGCCCGCGCGGCTTCGCCTGCTTTCTCGTAGGCGATGCCGAACAGTCGCGTCGCCTGCTGCACGTCGTGGTTGGTGCTGGTTCCGGCGACTTGGTTCAACTGCCCACGCAGCTCGTCGAGCGTGGTCCGCACGGTCTGGAGCTCGCCGGCTGGTGCGGTGTCGATGATCTGCTGAAGCTGTCCACGGATCTCGTCGAACATCACGACTTCTCCTACCAGGCGGCCACGACAGTCAGAGTGTCGAACAGCCGCAACCCGGCCGTGGACGGTTCCATTGCTGTGGGCACTGCTCGGGGGATGCGTGGGTCGACGTAGAGGCACATCCGACGACTGCCTGTCTCGATCACGGCGTCGACGTCGCCACCTTTGGTGAGTACCCACCGACCGCGAGAACTGTCGCGTTCGTCCTCGCCGTTCAGCGTGTGATCCCAGGGGTGTTCCAGCTGAAGAACACGTCGCGGGTGCTGTGGGTGCGGATGGTTTCCGCGCCCCACACGGCGGCGTGGTGCGGATCCGTCAGCACCTCGCTCGGTGTGTGGTACCTGCGTTCCCTGACCCCGGTCACAGCGGGCAGCAGGTAGCCGTGCCAGTGCAAACCCCGGGTACGTCAGGTGCCGGGAAGCGGTTCGAGGATCTCGGGCAGGTCCATTTTCGTCTCCTCGGTGGTGGTTGGAACCGCCCGGCCGGACGGGGAAGGGGAGAGACCGGCCGGGCGGCGGACGGCCCGGCACCGGAGGTCGGGGCTCGACAGTGCCGGGCCGTGGTTCATAGGGCGTGCAGTCCAGCGAGGACGCGGGCGAGCAGGTCCGGGTCCGCGCCGTCGAGCGCGAGCGGGCTGTCCGTCGCGGGCCGACCGGGGAGGTCGCTGCTTCCGGGACGGCGCTTCGTCACGGCCGGCAGCGGCAACGTGCCGCGCCAGTGCGAGAACCGGCCCCCGCCGAGGGCGGGCATGATCTCGGTCAACGCCGCATCCGCCCGGACCTCGTCAGGCATCGGTGTCCCCGTCGACGACGGTGGTCCCGTCCAGTTCGTCGGCGTAGCGCCGGAGGCGGTCGGCCATCCGCTCGAACACCTCGGCGGCCTCGCGGCACTGCCGTCCGGTGGCCAGCCGCCCGGCGATGTCGTGCGAGAGCTGTTCCATGCGCCACTGCTCGTGCGCGACCCACATCGCGAACTCGCCGGGACTCATGCCCGCTCTCCCACCCGGATCGCCGCGTCCAGCACCGCGCGCAGGTACCGAGCCTGCCCGAGCGTCCACCGTGTCCGGTTGTAGACCGTCGGCGTGTCGATCTGGATCACCCTCGGTGTGTGCGGCGAGATCCACACCCGCACCGAGCTCGGGCCGGCCTCATGAACACACCTCGCCCGTTCGCCGGGGTCGGAAAAGTCATATCTCTGCGGCATGTTCGTGTCCCTTCCTGCAATAGAATCAGTAACCAGATTTGGTACGCGTACCAGAGTGATTTACTCGTCCAACTTGGGCAATGGCCTAAACAGGTGATGGTGCACAACCACCCGTTGTGGATACGGTTGTTACATGGCACGTAACAGCGGCGGGACACCGAAAGCGCGAGCACTGGGTGCTGAGCTGCGGGAAATCCGGGAGAACGCGGGGTTCACTCTGCGAGCCGTGGCACGCGAGCTCGAAACCAACCACGTCAAAGTCCAGCGATACGAAACCGGTGCCACGGTTCCGAATCCGGAGCTCGTCGCCGCGTACCTCGGAGCGCTCGGCGTATCAGCGGCCGAACGCGAACGCCTGATCGAGATGGCTCGCGACGCCGATCAGCCCGATTGGTTGTCGACCGGGTCCTCCGGGCCGCGCAAGGAACTCACCACGCTCATCGAGTTCGAGCGCAGCGCCAGACGCATCACCGATGTCGCCACCGGTGTGATCCCTGGACTTCTGCAGACCTCGGATTACGCACGCGCCATTATGCGTATGCTGCCCGTCGACGAGCGTGAGCAGCGCGTCCTCATGCGCATCGGACGGCGTGAAATCCTAACCACGCGAAACGCTCCGCACTTCGTGGCGATCATCACGGAATCCGTACTCGATGATCCGATCGGAGGCCGTGAGGTGATGGTCGAACAGCTGCGCCACCTGGCAAAAATGGCTGACGCGGACAATATCGAGATTCGTATCCTGCGTAGCGGCGCGACCATGTGGCATCCGGCGCACATGGGCTCGTTCATCCTGTTCGAGTTCCCGAAGGCAACGCCGATCGTGCACATGGAGCAGTACCACTCATCGGTGTCGTTGCACACCCCGGGCAACGCTCACGCCTACCAGGAAGCGGTTACTAATCTGCACGAGGTGGCGATGAGCCCCGATGCCTCCGTGGAGTTCATCGCCAGCCGTGCAGACGAAATGGAGGATGACAGCAATGACGGCACATCCTGAAGGCTGGCGCAAGTCCAGCCGTTCGCATCAGCGGACGAGCTGCGTCGAAATCGGCCGCATCGGCAATGGGGCGGCGGTGCGTGACACCAAGGACCGCTCGGCCGGATACTTCACCACCACCGGCACCCAGTGGGCCGCGTTCATCGACGCCGTGAAGAGCGAGCGGTTCGAGTGATCCAAGTGATCCAGTAGCCCGGCAACAGAGTGGTCCCGGGCTCGCGCTCCACCGGGGCCACTCGTTTCGGACCGCGCTCCGAGCGGAATACTCGGTGTCACGCACGTACGTCCCGGGGTCCAACCGCGGCGTGGTCAATATCGTCCGGAGCGCTGTGGCGAGTTCTCCGTGCGCCCGCGTTACCGTCTCGATCTCGTCCTCGTGATCTCCTCCGGCACCTCCTGGGGAAGTCCGGATGCGGTGGTTGTGACCGAGGCCACGGGCGCGGCGGGTGTTCGAGCGCGGTAGCCTGCGGCACCGTTCGTGGTTGGATCAGCGCGTTTTCACAGGTTTTCAGGAGGTTGCGACGTGGGTGAGTTCGTCAGGCTCGAAGTGGACGGCGGTATCGGCACGATCCGGCTGGATCGGCCCAAGATGAACGCGCTCAACAGCCAGGTCGAGCGCGAGATTCTGGAGGTGGCCAACGAGGCCGCCGAGCGTGACGACGTGCGTGCGGTGATCGTCTACGGCGGCGAGAAGGTGTTCGCGGCCGGTGCCGACATCAAGGAGATGTCGGAGAAGTCGGCCACCGAGATGGCGAGCAAGGAGCGCAGCGGGCTCTCCGCCGCGTTGACCGCGGTGGCCGAGATTCCCAAGCCCACCGTGGCCGCCATGACCGGATACGCACTCGGGGGCGGTTTCGAGCTGGCGCTCACCTGCGACCGCCGCATCGCCGCCGAGGGACTCAAGGTCGGGCAGCCCGAGATCCTGCTCGGGGTGATCCCCGGTGCCGGTGGTACGCAGCGACTGGCTCGGCTGGTCGGTCCGAGCAAGGCCAAGGAGATCGTCTTCAGCGGCAGGTTCGTCGAGGCGCAGGAGGCGCTGTCGCTCGGTATGGTGGACGAGATCGTGGCCGCCGAGGACGTCTACACCGCCGCGCGCCGCTGGGCCGAACAGTTCGTCAACGGCCCCGTCCACGCGCTCGCCGCGGCGAAGCGGGCCATCGACGAGGGACTGGAGGTCGATCTGCACACCGGACTACGGATCGAGACCCACCTGTTCACCTCGCTGTTCGCCACCGAGGACCAGAAGATCGGGATGCGCTCGTTCATCGAGAACGGTCCCGGCAAGGCCGAGTTCACCGGCAACTGATCAGGCGGCGTCGTGGCATACCGGTTCGACCCTTCCGACGTCGCGTTTCTGCGTTCCGCACCGGGACGGCAGGCGTTGGAACGGGTCGCACGACTCCCGCTGACCGACTCCTCCCGCCTGGCGGACACGGCAGCCGCCCGGGAGGTCGCGGGCGAGCGGTACGCCGCCGCGGTGTTGGAGACCGTCGCGCTGCGTCGTAGGGCAGGCGCCAAGCTGCGCGACGCCGCGGAATGGCTGTTCACCGACACCGCGTTGCAGCAGGCCACGACCGGTTCGGTCGCCGCGCACCGTGCCGCCCGACTGGCGGGCAGGGACGTGCACGACGTCACCTGTTCCATCGGTGCGGATCTCGCGGAGATCGCACCGCTGGCACGGAGCTTCGTCGGCTCCGATCGCGACGAGGTGAGACTCCACATGGCCCGCGGCAACCTGGCCGCGCGCGGTGTCGAACCGATGCTGGTGCGGGCGGACGCACTACGACCGGTGACCACGGCGAGCACGGTGGTCGCCGATCCGGGCCGCCGTGATGGCGCGGGGCGAAGGAAGTGGAGCCCGGAGGATCTGGAACCGCCGCTGCGGGAGCTGGTCGAGACCTACCGGGACCGCGACCTGGTCGTGAAGTGCGCGCCCGGACTGGATTTCGAGGCGGTGCCGGAACGAGCCGAGATCGAGCTGGTCTCACTCGCCGGGCAGGTGCGTGAGGCGTCGCTGTGGTTCGGCGAACTGGCCGAACCGGGGGTTCGGCGCGGGGCCACCCTGCTCGACGAGTCGGGCGGGACGAAGCTTCGCGTCACCGACGTCGAGCCGGACGACTGCCCGGAGCGGGCGATCGGGGAGTGGCTGGTTGATCCGGACGGCGCCGTGGTGCGTGCCGGGCTGGTCCGGCAGTACGCAGCCCGCTACGGCCTGGGACAGCTCGATCACCGCATCGCCTACCTGACCGGCAAGACACCACCGCCGGGAGTGCGGGCGTTCCGAGTGCTCGAGCACGGCAAGTACAACGAGAAGAGCCTGCGCGCGCTGCTGCGTAGCCACGATGTCGGGCGGCTGGAGATTCTGGTCCGTGGCCTGGACGTGGATCCGGACGCTTTGCGCCGGAGGCTCAAGCTTTCCGGCGACGCGGCGGCCACCGTGGTGCTCACCCGCGTGGGCAGAACCCCCACGGCGATACTGTGTCAGGCCGGGACGGGCTGATACCGGCTGCCCGCCCGGCACGGTCACTGCCGGGCCCGTGATGTGTGATTCGCGAAGCACGGCGGCGTGCCGTCCGCCGGGATCTCTATCCTGGAGAGAGTATGGCCACTGCACCCGTTCCGCCCTCGCTGTCCGAGCTCCGCGACCGCCTCACCGAACTCATGCCGCAGGACCACCGGCGGCTGCGGCGGCGCATCGAAGGTGCGCACAAGATCCGCGACCAGGAGGCGTTGCGCGGCGTCGCGTCCGAGATCTCCGACGACATCACGGCGGCGCACGAGCGCGTCACCCGCCGCAAGGAGCAGGTTCCCGAGATCACCTATCCCGCGGAGCTTCCCGTCACCGGGCGGCGGGAGGATCTGCTGAGCGCGATCCGGGACAACCAGGTGGTCATCGTCGCCGGTGAGACCGGTTCGGGCAAGACGACGCAGCTGCCGAAGATGTGCCTGGAACTGGGCCGCGGGATATTCGGTTCGATCGGTCATACCCAGCCGCGCAGGCTCGCCGCGCGTACCGTCGCCGAACGGATCGCCACCGAACTCGACGTCGAGGTGGGCGGTGCGGTCGGATACCAGGTTCGGTTCACCGAACGTGCCGACGAGGACACCCTGGTCAAGCAGATGACCGACGGCATCCTGCTCGCGGAGATCCAACGGGACAGGCTGCTGCGACGCTACGACACGCTGATCATCGACGAGGCCCACGAGCGCAGCCTCAACATCGATTTCATCCTCGGTTACCTCAAGCAGATCCTGCCCAAGCGCCCCGATCTCAAGGTGATCATCACCTCGGCCACCATCGACCCGGAGCGGTTCTCCCGGCACTTCGACGACGCGCCGATCGTGGAGGTCTCCGGACGCACCTATCCGGTCGAGGTGCGGTACCGGCCGCTGGTCGACGATTCCGACGAGCTCGAGGACGTCGAGCGCGACCAGATCACGGCCATCGGCGACGCGGTGGACGAGCTGTGCGCCGAGGGGCCCGGCGACATCCTGGTCTTTCTCAGCGGTGAGCGGGAGATCCGCGACGCCGCGGAGGCGCTGGAACAGCGCAAACCGGCTCGCACCGAGGTGCTTCCGCTGTACGCGCGGCTGTCCTCGGCCGAACAGCAGCGCGTTTTCCAGCGGCACTCCACGCGGCGCATCGTGCTCGCCACCAACGTCGCCGAGACCTCGCTGACCGTGCCGGGCATCAAGTACGTCATCGATCCCGGCACCGCGCGGATATCCCGCTACAGCTTCCGGACCAGGGTGCAGCGGCTGCCCATCGAGGCCGTCTCGCAGGCTTCGGCCAACCAGCGCAAGGGGCGCTGCGGTCGCGAGTCGGAGGGGATCTGCGTCCGGCTGTACTCCGAGGAGGACTTCCTGGCCCGGCAGGAGTTCACCGATCCGGAGATCCTGCGTACGAATCTCGCCTCGGTGATCCTGCGGATGACCTCGCTGGGGCTGGGCGAGGTGGCCTCGTTCCCGTTCGTGGAGCCTCCCGACCGGCGACAGATCACCGACGGGGTGAACCTGCTGCACGAGTTGGGCGCGCTGGAGCAGTCCACCAAGCGGGGTAAGCAGGACAACCAGCGGCTTACCAAGGTCGGGTCGAAACTGGCGCAGCTGCCGATCGACCCGAGGCTGGCCAGGATGATCGTCGAGGCCGAGGTGAACGGGTGCGTGCACGAGACGATGGTCGTGGCGGCCGGACTGTCGATCCAGGACCCCAGGGAGCGTCCCGCGGAGCACCAGCAGGCAGCCGATCAGCAGCACGCCAGGTTCAACAACAAGCAGTCCGACTTCCTCGCCTACCTCAACCTTTGGCAGTACCTGCGTGACCAGCGCAAGGAGCTCTCCGGCAACCAGTTCCGACGAATGTGCCGCAACGAGTACCTGAATTACATCCGGGTGCGGGAATGGCAGGACCTCTACAGCCAGCTGCGACAGATGGTCAACTCGCTCGACATCTCGATCAACGACGAGCCCGCCGACGAGGACCGGGTGCACCAGTCGCTGCTGGCCGGACTGCTTTCCCACATCGGGTTGAAGGACACCGAGCGCAAGTCCGGCTCCAACCGCCGTTCCGGCACCGAGTACCTCGGCGCGCGGGGCGCCAAGTTCGCGATCTTCCCCGGCTCGGCGCTGTTCAAGAAACAGCCGCAGTGGGTCATGGCGGCCGAACTGGTGGAGACCTCCAAACTCTGGGCGCGCACCGTCGCGAAGGTGGAACCCGCCTGGATCGAGCGTCTGGCGGGGCACCTGGTCAAGCGGCATTACAGCGAGCCGCACTGGGAGAAGGACAAGGGCGCGGTAATGGCCTACGAACGAGTGACGCTCTACGGTGTTCCACTCGTGGCGGGCCGCAAGGTCAACTACGGCCGCGTCGAACCCGAACTCTGCCGCGAGCTGTTCATCCGGCACGCACTGGTGGAAGGCGACTGGGAGACCCGCCACGAGTTCTTCCACACCAACCGCAGGCTGCTCGCGGAGGTCGAGGAGCTGGAACAACGCGCCCGACGCCGCGACATCGTCGTGGACGACGACGCGCTCTACGAGTTCTACGACCAGCGGGTCGGGGCCGAGGTGGTTTCCGCGCGCCACTTCGACACCTGGTGGAAGAAGGCCCGGCGTCAGCAGCCCGATCTGCTCACGTTCCCGAGGTCGTTGCTGTTCAACGAGACCTCCGCGAGCGTGACCGACACCGACTACCCGGACTTCTGGCAGCAGGGCAGGCACCGGCTGCGACTGAGCTACCAGTTCGAACCCGGCAGTGACGCCGACGGGGTGACCGTGCACGTGCCGGTGACCGTGCTCAACCAGCTCAGCCCAGCCGGTTTCGACTGGCAGATCCCCGGGCTCCGGGAGGAACTGATCACGGCGTTGCTCAAGTCGCTGCCCAAGCAGTGGCGACGTGAGTTCGTGCCGGTTCCCGACCACGTAAGGGCACTGCTCGCGCGGCTGCGACCTTACGACGGTCCACTGCTCGAAGCGCTGTCCACCGAGCTGCGTCGCATGACCGGGGTCACCGTTCCGCTCGATGCCTGGGACCCGCAGCGGATTCCCGACCATCTGCGGATGACCTTCCGGGTGGTGGAAGGCGACGAGAACAGCGGCGAGGAAAGCATCCTCGCGGAGGGCAAGGACCTCGAGGAACTCTCCGAACGACTGCGCCCTCGGCTGCGGGCCGAGATATCGGCGGCAGCGGAAAGTATCGAACGACACGGGCTGCGGGAGTGGGACTTCGGCAAGATTCCCGGTACTTTCGAGCGGCAGCGGCACGGTCAGGTGGTCAAGGCCTACCCGGCGCTGGTCGACGAGGGCGACAGCGTCGGCATCCGTGCTTTCGACACGGTCGCCGAACAACGCGACCAGCAACGTCGTGGCGCCCGTCGGCTGGTGCTGTTGAACCTGCCCTCACCGGTTAAGTTCCTGCGGCGTCGACTGACGAACTCGGCGAAACTGGTGTTCGGTCGTAGCCCGCACGGGGATCCCGAGAATCTCTTCGAGGACTGTATCGCCTGTGCCGCTGATGCGCTCATCGACCGAGCCGGGGGAGTGCCCGAGGATCAGGACGCCTTTGCCACGGTGGTGCAACAGGTACGTGAGGGGGTGAACGAGACCTCCGCGCGAGTGTTGTCCACAGTGGAACAGGTGCTTGCCACGCAACAGCGGGTCGAGGCCGAGCTGGACGGCACACGCTCGCTTTCCGCCGACGCCGCTGCGGACATCCGTACCCAACTGTCCAACCTGATCTATCCCGGTTTCGTCACCGACACCGGGTGGTGGCGGCTGGCCGATCTGCGGCGCTACCTCGAAGGGATCTCCTACCGGTTGCGGAAGGTCGCGCAGCATCCCGGCCGGGATCGCGATCTGATGGAGGGGGTGCGCGGCGTGGAACAGCGTTACCAGGAGATGCTCGACTCCGTGGGTGAGGGCAAACCGGTGGGCGAGCAGCTCTGGTCGATCGGCTGGATGATCGAAGAACTGCGGGTGAGCTACTTCGCGCAGGAGTTGGGAACGCCGCACTCGGTCTCCGAGAAGCGGATACACCGGGCCATGGACAAGCTCCAACCCTGAGCGTCGCACTGTGCTGACTCGGCCTGTGTGGCGGTGCGGGTGGCGGAACCTCTCGCACGGCTCTCGCTCCGGGAGGCCCGACATCGAGTAGCCACCTACGCCACGTCGGGCCTTCCTCGCGAGAGCCGCACGAGAGAACCCGCGGCGGTGCCGCTCGCGATGGTGGTCGGGTCTCGGCCTGCGCTGGTGGTTGGGGCTCGGCTTTCGGAGCATCAAGGGCGCGGCGATTTCGTGGGAAATTTACGCACCCGGGGCCACACCGCCGCCCCGTTTCGACGATTTCGTGGGAAATTGACGGAGCTGGAGCCAAACCGCTGCTCGTGGGCGTCAATTTCCCACGAAATCGCCGGGCCATCAGCGTCGACGAGTGGCCGCACTCCCACCACTTCCGCAGGCCGCGCTCCGACCGCGCCGGCAGTCGGCACCGCCGCGGGTTCTCCGGGGAGTGCCTCGCGAGGACGGCCCCGACGTTGTGTAGGTCGCTACCCGATGTCGGGGCACCCGCAGGGAGGCGCCCCCGGAGGTTCCGCCACTCGCACCGCTACGAAAATCGGGGTGCGGAGTTCTCGTTCACGCGGGTGTGATCGTGATTCCTACTGCTCCGGGTCCGGCGTGCGCACCGATGATCGCGCTGGTCTCCTCCAACAGCGGTTCTCGCTGCGGTGACAACCTGCGGCTGAGCTTTTCCAGCACCCAGCCGGCGCGTTCGGGAGCCTGAAAGTGTTCCGTGGCGAAATCGACCCTTCCGGCTCCCGTGCGCGTGGCCTGCTCCACTGCCTTGCGCAGCACCCGTTCCGGTCCGATTCCCTTGGTCATCTCCCGCAGTTCGCCGTCGCGCATCACCAGCAGAGGTTTGATCGACAGTGCTCGTGCGAGGGTGGCCTGCCCGCCGCTGACCCGTCCACTGCGCCGCAGGTGCTCCAGGGTGTCGACGTAGACCATCTCCGTAGTGCCGTTCAGCCGCTGCTGCAACAGGTCCAGCACCGTCTGCACGTCGGCCCCCCGGGCGGCGGCCTCGGCCGCGGCGATCACCGGTAGGCCGAATCCCAGTCCGCACATTCCGGAGTCGACCACGTGTACCGGCACGCTGACTTCCGCCGCCGCGGCGCGTGCCGCCTCACAGGTGGCCGAGAGTCCGCCGGAAAGGTGCACCGAGACGATCGCCTCGACGCCCTCGCCGACCGCGTCCGCGTAGTTCCAGAAGAACGCGGGAGCGGGCGGGGCGGCGGTGGTCACAGCTCGTCCCGAGCGCATCGCCTCGGCGAGTCTCCCGTGCGGGACGCGTCGCTCGTCGTCGCTTTCTCCGTCGATGCTCAGTTCCAGCTGCACGACCGTGATGCCCAGCTCCTCGGCGAGACCGGAGGGGATCGATGCGGTGGAGTCCGTAACGATTGCGACGCGTCGATTCATGCTTTCAGACTAGCTTTGATCATCTATTCGTATGAATGCCCGTGGCTTAGGGGTTACGCTCGGCCGATTCGGTGTTCGGTGCCCCGTCGGGGAAAGGCCTCACGGCGTGAGTACCGTCACCCTCGTACCCGGGTTACGCTGGGGCTACCGGCCGGTAACATCCATGGTGGTTGGCGTCACTGTGCTTTTCGCCGGGCTACGTGGCAAGGTCAACCTTCCCGGGGACAAGCCGTGCCGGGACTACCCAGCCAGGAAGCCGTCAACAGTCCGCAGGAGGTCGGAGAGGGCCCATGAATATTGTCGTCCTGGTGAAGCAGGTGCCGGACACGTGGTCCGAGCGCAAGTTGTCCGACTCGGATCACACGTTGGATCGGGCATCCGCCGATGTGGTGTTGGATGAGATCAACGAGCGGGCCGTTGAGGAGGCGTTGCTGGCCAAGGAGGCCCACGGCGGTGAAGTGACCGTGCTGTGCATGGGCCCCGAGGGTGCGTCCGACGCGATCCGCAAGGCACTGTCGATGGGTGCCGACAAGGCCGTGCACCTCACGGACGAGGCGTTGCACGGTACCGACGCGGTCGGCACGGCCAAGGCGCTGGCCAAGGTTGTCGGCACGCTGGATTCGGTGGACATGCTCATCGCCGGTAACGAGTCCACGGACGGACGCAGCGGTGCCGTGCCCGCGATGCTGGCCGAACTGCTGGGGTGGCCGCAGCTCACCTACGCGCGCTCGCTCTCGGTCGAGGGATCGACGGTCTCGGTCGAACGCGAGACCGACGCCGGGGTTACCAGTGTGCGCGCCGAGCTCCCCACCGTGGTCAGCGTCACCGAGAAGATCAACGAACCGCGGTACCCCTCGTTCAAGGGCATCATGGCCGCGAAGAAGAAGCCGGTTTCCACGCTGGCGCTGGGCGACGCCGGTATCGAGGCTGACGAGGTCGGACTGTCCGGCGCGCTGACGCAGATGGTCTCGTCCGCGCCCGCGCCGCCGAAGGAAGCAGGCCAGCAGGTAACCGACGAGGGCGACGGCGGCACCCGCATCGTCGAGTTCCTGTCGGGCAAGAACCTCGTCTGAGAGATCCTCACCGCAAGAGGATTCGGCTCCGTGGCCGGGTGCCGGCCGGGTGCCGCGTTCCGGTGCTCGCACGGCGTTCCTCGGCCGTTGGCGGGGTGGTCGTGACGATTCCGGATCGTTTCGAGTCGTGGTGTGTTTCGGCTTCGGTCGCGTTTGAGAAGGGCGTTATCCATGTCTGAGGTTTTGGTCCTCGTCGACCACGCGGGTGGCGAGGTCAAGAAGGTTACGTACGAGATGCTCACGGCGGCCCGCCGACTCGGCGAGCCCGCCGCGGTGGTCACCGGCGGCCCCGGTGCCACCGACAAGATCGCCGACGAGTTGGCTTCGGCCGGTGCGGCCAAGGTTTACACGGCGGAATCGGCCGACATCGACAACTACCTGATCACGCCGCAGGTCGACGTGCTGTCGAGCCTCGTCGAGCGTGTCTCCCCCGCTGCGGTGCTGCTGTCGGCCAGTGTCGACGGCAAGGAGATCGCGGGCAGGCTGGCGGTGCGGACCGGCAGCGGACTGCTGTCCGAGGTCGCCGACATCGATTCCGACGGGGTGGCCGACTACTCGCTGTTCGGCGGGTCGTACCAGGCAAGGGCCAAGGCCGCTTCCGGCGCTCCGGTCGTGTCGATGCTGCCGGGCAGCGTCGAGCCGGGGACGCTGGACGGCGGCGGTGCGCGCGAATCCGTCGAGGTTCCGGGCACCGACGCGGGCAAGTCCGGTGCCGTCACCGGCAGGCAGCCCGCCGAATCGGGGGACCGCCCCGAACTGACCGAGGCCAACGTGGTGGTTTCGGGCGGCCGTGGTGTCGGCAGCGCGGAGAGCTTCGAGGTGATCGAGAAGCTCGCGGACTCCCTCGGCGCCGCCGTCGGTGCTTCGCGCGCCGCGGTGGACTCGGGCTACTACCCCGCCCAGTTCCAGGTCGGTCAGACCGGCAAGACGGTCTCCCCGCAGCTCTACCTCGCGTTGGGGATCTCCGGCGCCATCCAGCACCGCGCCGGGATGCAGACCTCCAAGACCATCGTGGCCGTCAACAAGGACGCCGAGGCGCCGATCTTCGAGATCGCCGACTTCGGTGTCGTCGGTGACCTGTTCAAGGTGGCCCCGCAGCTGACCGAGGAAGTCGGTAACCGCAAGGGTTGACGACCACTCGTGCCACGGCGTCCTCGGGGGCGAAGGAGATCGTCCGGTCTCTTTCGCCCCCGAATGCTGTCGGCCCTGCTCCCGAGTTCCGGTGGGGCTCGGGTACCCGTCATTCATCCGAAGTTCTCGTCGCGTCCGTCCCGCGCCACTACCGGTGGTCGCACGCGCCCGGCTACATCTGCGGACATGGCCGAAACAGCGCGATCCGACGCCACACTGCTGGCCGTTACCGACGGGCGGGACCGGAGCGGAGCCGATCGCTACTCATTACTTCTGACCAGGGAACCAGCCGAGATTCGAGCCGCCCAGCGGCTACGCCACCGGGTGTTCGCCACGGAGATGGGCGCCCTGGTGCACCAGGACGAGGCCGGGCTCGAGACCGACCCTTTCGACGAGTTCTGCGACCACCTCGTGGTGCGATCGCAGCGATCGGACGAGATCGTCGGTACCTACCGGATGCTGCCGCCCCAGCACGCCCTCGCCGCGGGGCGGCTCTACTCCGACGACGAGTTCGACCTCACCACCTTGGCGCCGCTGCGCCCGGACCTGGTGGAAACCGGCCGTTCCTGCGTGCACCCGGACCACCGCACCGGAGCGGTGATCGGTCTGATCTGGGCCGGTATCGCTCGTTACCTGCTGCTGCACGGGCATCGTTGGCTCGCGGGCTGCGCCTCGGTGTCGCTGCGGGACGGCGGAACGTCGGCCGCCGGGGTGTGGCAGGCGGTTCGCCGCGGTTACTACGCATCCCGCTCCCACCGGGTTCGGCCCTACCGGCCCTGGCCGACCCGGACTGTGCCCGCTCCGGATCGTGTCCGGTTGCCACCGCTGCTGCGCGGATACCTGCGGTTGGGAGCTCGCGTGTGCGGCCCACCCGCCCACGACCCCGAGTTCGGTGTCGCGGACTTCTTCGTACTGCTGGACTCGCACGAGATCGACCGGCGATACCTCGACCGTTTTCTGGGGGACTCGTGAACGGGGCCGACACCTGGACGCCGAACTCGCCGTGCGGAACGCACTGCCTGCCTCCCAGGCGGACGTTGCCCCGCGCCACGTTCACCTGTCGGCTCCGCAGGCTGCTGGTGGTGGCGGTGCTGCTGCTGTACGGGGTGCTGCTCGCCTCGGCCACGCCGATGCTGCCCGAAGGCCGACGTCGTGCCGCCGCCCGAACGTGGTTCACCGGCGTTCTCGCCGCTCTCGGCGTGCGACTACGAGTGCGCGGTGTTCCGCCACCCCGAACGGGGGAGGGGACGGGAGCGCTGGTGGTGTCCAACCACGTCTCCTGGTTGGACGTGCTCGCGCTGCAGGCGGTGTGTCCGATGCGCCTGTTGGCCAAGGCCGAGGTGCGCGACTGGCCGTTGCTCGGGACGCTGGCGGCGCGTGCGGGGACGCTGTTCATCGACAGGAACCGTCCCAGCCGGCTCCCCGTCGCGATCGGTTCCGTCACCGAGGCACTGCGCCACGGCCATGTGGTCGGTGCTTTCCCGGAAGGCACGACTCGATGCGGTCGTGCTTCCGGGCGGTACCGCTCCGCGGTCTTCCAGGCGGCGTTGGACGCGGGCGCCCCGGTACGGCCCGTCGCGCTGCGCTATGAACTGATGAGTGGGGAGCCCACCACGGTTGCCGCGTTCGTCGGCGAGGACACCCTGCTGGGTTCGCTGCGCGAGGTCCTGGCGGTGCGCGGCCTCGTCGTGGAGCTGATCCAGCTGCCGTCCCCCGCTGCCTCGTCCCCCACTGTCCCGGCCATCGCTGCCCCGACCACCGTTTCGCCGGGGCGGTTCGACGGCGGGCCCGGTGCGGTCGCACTCGACGCTTCCGCGGGGACGCCGGGCCGTGCGGAAACCATCGGCTACGCGGCCGTACGGCGGGACGCTCCCCGCACGCGGCGGGAGCTGGCTTCCTACTGTGCCCGGATCATCACCGAGGCGTGTGAGCCACGTCCCGCCGGGAAGCACTGGACTTGCACCGCGGTGGAAGTCGCAACATCGTGTGGTGACCGATCGGAACGATCCTCGCGAGCCGACCGCCACGACGGAACCGGAACCCGAAAGTCCACTGTGGTCAAAGCAGTATCGTAACTTCACCATCGGCCTGCTGCTGGTGGTCACGTTGGTCGCCTTCGAGGCGATGGGGGTGGCGACGGCGCTGCCCACCATCGCCTCCGAACTGGACGGCCAGCGGTGGTACTCCTGGGCGTTCACGCTGTTCATGGCCGCCAGCGCGGTCGGAACCGTCTTCGCGGGGCGACTCGCCGACCGGCACGGGCCCGCACTGCCGCTGCTGCTCGCGCTGCCACTGTTCGCGGCGGGGCTCCTGCTGGCCGGATCCGCGCCGAACATGCCCGTGCTGCTGCTCGCCCGGGCCCTGCAGGGGCTGGGCGGCGGCAGCGTCGCCGTGCCGCTGTACGTGATGATCGCCAGGGTCTATCCCCAACGACACCACCCCAGGGCGTTCGGCGCGATGTCCGCGGCCTGGGTTCTTCCCTCGCTGCTCGGGCCCGCCCTGTCGGGCCTGATCACCGAACAGCTGCACTGGCGATGGGTCTTTCTCGGGCTCGCGCCGTTCGTGCTGCTCGGCGCGGTGCTGCTCGCTCCCACCATCCGGCGCGGGGGGAGCAAGCCCGATACGCGGCCCACTGCGAGACCCGGCCTGATGCCCGCGGCGCTCGGCGCCGGGTTCGGCACAGTAGTGCTGAACTGGAGTGCCGACCATCCCTCGGTGCTCTCGGCGCTCCTCGGGGTGGCGGCGATCGGCTCGCTGTGGGGCTGCATGCGGATTCTGCTGCCCACGGGGACGCTTTCGGCCCGACCGGGCATCCCGGTCATGGTGCTGGCGCGTGGACTGCTGGCCGGTGTCTTCTTCACCGCCGAGGCCTTCATCCCGCTGGTGCTTACCGTCGTGCACGGCTATTCGGCGATGTTGGCCGGAATTCCGCTGACCGTGGCCTCGCTGGGCTGGTCGTTGGGATCGTTCTGGCAGGGCAGGCAGGGTCGCTTCAGCAGAGAGCACTTGGTGGCGTCCGGATTCGTACTGGTGGTCGTGGGTGTGCTCGGTGTGGCGATGCTGGCACCGGAATGGGGAGCGGACCGGGCGATCTTCGTGTTCTGGTCGATCGCCGGTGCGGGCATGGGGGTGTCCGTCTCCAGCACGGCCGTGCGGGTGCTGGGGCTCTCGGACCAGACCGAACGAGGGTTCAACTCGGCCGCGTTGCAGATCTCGGACATGCTCGGGCAGGCCCTGCTGATCGGCTTGGGAGGGGCACTGGTGAACCTGTTGGCCAGTACCGAGGAACCGACCCTGGGCGTGGCCGTGCTCGCGGGGCTGCTGATGGTGACGGGCTCACTGGGTGCGCGCCTGGTCGCACGCTCCCGAGGGATTATCCTGGACGGGCGATGACGTACCTGGACCATGCGGCAACCACCCCGATGCGTGCGGGCGCTATCGAGGTCATGACCGAGGCGCTCGCCACGCTGGGCAACGCCTCGTCCCTGCACACCTCCGGCAGGCGAGCTCGTCGTGCCGTGGAGGAGTCCCGCGAGGACATCGCGGCCGCACTCGGCGCTCGTCCTTCCGAGGTGCTGTTCACCGGAGGCGGAACCGAGAGTGACAATCTCGCGGTGAAGGGAATCTTCTGGGGCCGCAGGGACGCCGATCCGCGGCGCCGCCGAGTGCTCGCCTCCGCCGTGGAGCACCACGCGGTGCTCGACACCGTGGAATGGCTGGCCGAGCACGAGGGAGCCGAAGTCACCTGGCTGGAGGTCGACTCGCACGGCAGGGTGACTCCCGAAGTGCTGGAGGAGGCGGTTCGCCAGGCGCCGGAGGAGGTCGCGCTCGCCACCGTGATGTGGGCCAACAACGAGGTCGGCACGGTCAACCCGATTCCGGAGCTGGCGGAGGTGGCCGTTCGCTACGGCATACCGTTGCACACCGACGCCGTCCAGGCCGTGGAGACGCTGCCCGTGGACTTCGAGTCCTCCGGGGTGTCGGCGCTGACGATGACCGGGCACAAGATCGGTGGTCCCTACGGCGTGGGGGTGCTGGTGCTGGGCAGGGATGTCACCTGCACGCCGCTGCTGCACGGGGGTGGCCAGGAGCGGGAGGTCCGCTCCGGCACGCTGGACACGCCCGCCGTGCTGGCCCTCGCCAGTGCGCTGCGCGAGGCGGTCGACCGCCGGGAGCACCACGCGGTGGAGCTCGCCGCCCTGCGGGACGAACTGATCGAGGGCGTGCGCTCGGCCGTACCGGACGCGGTGCTCAACGGCGATCCGGGTACCGTCGGGGGCGGCCGGTTGCCGGGGAACGCGCACTTCACCTTCCCCGGCTGCGAAGGGGACAGCCTGCTGATGCTGCTCGACGCCAACGGCATCGAGTGCTCCACCGGATCCGCGTGCACCGCCGGTGTCGCCGAACCCAGCCACGTATTGTTGGCGATGGGCGCGGACGTGCGGGTCGCTCGGGGGTCGCTGCGGCTCACGCTCGGACACGACTCGACCCGAGAGGACGTCCGTGCGTTCCTGGACGCGCTGGAACCGGCCGTACGGCGGGCCCGTGGCGCCGGGCTCTCCGGTTTGAGCAAGACTTCGGTGGGATCGGCCACCGCGCCTACGGAGGTGTGAGGGTGCGAGTACTCGCGGCGATGAGCGGCGGTGTGGATTCGGCGGTGGCTGCCGCCCGAGCTGTGGACGCGGGGCACGACGTCACCGGCGTGCACCTGGCGCTGTCCGCCAAACCGGGGACGTTGCGAACGGGAGCCCGCGGCTGTTGCACCGTGGAGGACTCCCGTGACGCGCGGCGTGCCGCCGACATCATGGGAATTCCGTTCTACGTCTGGGACTTCGCCGAACGGTTCAGCGAGGAGGTCATCGAGACCTTCGTGGGCGAGTACGCCGCGGGACGTACCCCCAACCCGTGCATGACCTGCAACGAGAAGATCAAGTTCGAGGCGTTGCTGGAGAAGGCCGTCGCGCTCGGCTTCGATGCCGTCTCGACGGGCCACTACGCCAGGCTCTCGCAGGAGTCGGGAGTGCCGGAGCTGCGCCGCAGCAGGGACGAGGACAAGGACCAGTCCTACGTGCTCGCCTCACTCACCCCGCAACAGCTCCGCCACGCGATGTTCCCGCTGGGGCACTCGCTGAAGTCGGAGGTACGCGAAGAGGCGGAGCGGCGCGATCTCGCGGTGGCGCAAAAACCGGACAGCCACGACATCTGCTTCATCCCGGACGGCGACACCAAGAAGTTCCTCGACTCCAAGTTGGGTGAGCGACCGGGCGAGATGGTCGACGCCGACTCGGGTGAGGTGCTCGCCGAGCACTCCGGGGTGCACGGTTTCACGGTGGGGCAGCGCAAGGGGCTCGGCATCGACAAGCCCGCCGCTGACGGACGGCCGCGTTACGTGCTCTCGCTGGAGCCGGTTTCCGGCACGGTCGAGGTCGGTTCGGCGGAACGGCTCTCGGTGACCGAGATCGACGCGGACCGGCCGATCTGGCCCTCCGAGAGCCCCCTCGACGGTCCGACCGAGTGCGTGGCCCAGATCCGTGCGCACGGCGAGACCTGCCGTGCCGTGGCCGAGACGACCGACGAGGGCGTGCTGGTGCGCCTGCACGAGCCGATGCGCGGTGTGGCTCCCGGACAGTCGGTGGTGCTCTACCGGCCCGACGAAGCAGGAGATCTGGTGCTCGGGAGTGCCAAGATCTCCAGCACCCGGTGAAACGGTGGTGTCGGCTCGGGTTGCGTGGCGGTGCGGGTGGCGGAACCTCTCGCACGGCTCTCGCTGCGGGTGTCCCGACATCGGGTAGTTACTACACAACGTCGGGGCCGTCCTCGCGAGAGCCGTACGGGAGAACCCGCGGCGGTGCCGACTTCGTAAGTGGTGGGGGTTCGGCGGTCGCAGTGTTGAAGTGACCGTGACGCGATGTTCGAGGGCAGCGAGGTCCGACGATTCCCGGGGTGGACCCGCTCTCGTGGGAAACGCCTGATTCCCGTTTGGCGGATGGCGCGAACTCGGTTGCGAGAATGGTCGCGTGACGCAGCGACAGCCCTGGAACCCCGGTACCGCGACCGCCATCGGCTCCATGCCCGGCACCGACCCGCTGGAAACCGCACGGATCGTGGCGGGGGAACTGCCCGAGCTGACCCCGATACCGGAACTGCCCGCTCGTGGTGTGGGTGGGGACATGCTGGGGCGCACCGCCGCGATGTTGCCCGACCTGGCTGTCGAGGTCGTACCTTCCGGCTACCGGGTCGCTCGTGCGGTCGGGCGCGACCAGCGGCGGGCGGGGGATTTGCTGCGTTGGGACCTCGATGCCCTGGAGGAAGTCACCGCCGCCGACACCGAACCCCGGCTGATCAAGCTTCAGGTCGCGGGTCCCTGGACGCTGGCCTCGGGTATCGAACTGGAGCGCGGACATCGCGTACTGACCGACCACGGCGCGTTGCGCGACTTCACCGAAGCACTGGTGGAAGGGGTTCGCGAGCACGCCGCGCTGGTTGCCGAACGTACCGGTGGACGGACGCTGCTACAGCTGGACGAACCGACCCTGCCCGCGGTGCTCTCCGGGGATTTGCCCACTCCTTCCGGCTACGGGACCGTCCCGGCGTTCCCGGAGCCCGAGGTGCAGCGGCTGCTCGAGCACACCATCGATCGGTTGGGTGAAGCCGTGGCGCGGCCGGTGATCGTGCACTGCTGCGCGGCACGGCCGCCCGTGCGGATGTTGCGCCGTGCCGGAGCCGGGGCCCTGAGCCTGGACGCCGGGACACTGGAGGCCTGTTCCGAGGAGTTCGCCGAAGAGGTCGGCGAGGTCTTCGACGCCGGGCTGCCCGTGCTGCTGGGCATGGTTCCCACCACCGAGCCCCGCCGCGAGTCGGGGCTGCGCGAACTGGTCGAGCCGGTACGCACCTTCGTGACCAAGTTGGGCTTTTCCGAACGGATCCTCGCCGAACAGGTGGTTCCCACGCCGAGGTGCGGTCTGGCGGCGGCCTCACCGAGCTGGGCGCGTCGCGCGCTGGAACTCACCGGCAGGCTCGGCAGGATGCTTCCCGAGCGCTTTCCCGAGAACTGACGGCCCGGAACTGTTGCCCCCGAACCGAGGGTCCGGAACCGCCCCGCCCGAGGCCGGCGGGCTGCCCCGGGTGGTCACGAGCCGTCGGGTGCGAGCGTACCGGGGTGCGTGGTGGGCGCCCCGGTTTCGGCGTACCTCGTGAGAACGGTGCCCGGGAACGCCGTCCGATACGAAAACGGCGGTCCCGAAATCGGAAACCGATCTCGGGACCGCCTTCTGTGGGGTGAGTGACGGGATTCGAACCCGCGACTCCTGGGACCACAACCCAGTGCTCTACCGCCTGAGCTACACCCACCGTGCTCACCCGGGCTCATCGCCGGGCAACGGATCCCATCCTAGCGTGGCCGGTTTTCGGGCTCGCAACGGGATCCCCTTTTGCTGATCGTGTTCTCGATTTCGCTGCGCAACCGGAGGTGGCGAAGCTTATTCCTCCTCGAGACGCCGCTTCGCCCGCTCCGTGCCGCCGACCTGCTCCTCGGCCAGCAGCTCCGCCGCGATCTCCTGGGCCTGTTCGCTGGAAGGCCCCGGCTGCGGGACGAACGCGGTGCGCCGGTAGTAGGCCAGTTCCCGGATCGATTCCCGCACGTCCGCCAGGGCCCGGTGCGCCAACCCCTTCTCCGGCTGTGCGTAGTAGATACGTGGGTACCATCGGCGGCACAGCTCCTTGACCGAGGAGACGTCCACCATGCGGTAGTGCAGGTACTGGTCGAGTTCCGGCATGTCCCTGGCGATGAAACCGCGGTCGGTGGCGATCGAGTTCCCCGCCAGCGGTGCGGACCGCCCGTTCGGCACGTGCTCCCGCAGGTACTCCAGTACCCGCTGCTCGGCCTGGGCGAGGGTGACCGGGGACCGGCGTACCTCCTCGGTCAGCCCGGAACGGTCGTGCATTTCCCGCACGACCTCCGGCATGTTTCGCAGTGCCTCCTCGTCGGCGTGGATCACGATGTCCACACCTTCGCCGAGAATGTTCAGGTCGGCATCGGTGACCAGGGCGGCGATCTCGATCAACGCGTCGTTGCCGAGCTCCAGCCCGGTCATTTCGCAGTCGATCCACACTAGACGATCGTTCACCGTGGTTAGCCTAACGCGCCACGGTGGGTGCACGCTAAACCGTCGGTGCGTCGTCACGCCACGGCTCTCCCCCAGGGGACTTGCCACCTGGACCCGCGACGGGGGAGGTGCGACGTGGTGTGGTGGAACGTTCGACGTCGCACCTCCCGGAACGATTGCCGCGCGAGCGGTCCCACCGACCGCATCCCCGACAGCGTGCGGCCGACGAGCTCTACCGTGACGCGTCCCGGAAGGGCAGCCTGTTCGGGACCACCTTGCCGGTGGCGTTGCGGGGGAGTTCGTTCAGGAATACCACGTCACGGGGGCGGGCGAACGTGGACAGTTTTTCCCTCACCCGTTCACGAACGGTGTCCTCGTCCAACTCGTGGCCGTCGTGCGGCACCACGAAGGCAGCCAGCCGCTGTCCGTGCTTGGGGTCCTCGACCCCGGTGACCGCCACTTCGCGGACCTCCTCGAACGAGGCGATGACGTCCTCGGTCTCCTTGGGGTAGACGTTCTCCCCGCCCGAGACGATCATGTCGTCGGCTCGCCCGACGATGAACAGTCGGCCCTCCCGATCGAGATAGCCGAGATCGCCGGTGGGCATCAACCCGTCCGTGCGCCGGACTTCCTTGCCGTTGGTGTATCCCTCGAACAGCATGTCGTTGCCCACATGGACAACACCGGTCTCGCCGCTGTCCACCGGAGAGCCGGACTCGTCCAGGATCCGCAGCGTCGTGCCTCGGGGCGGTTTGCCCGCCGTGCCGGGCGCGGTGCGCAGGTCCCTCGGATTCGCGATACTCACCCAGGAAGCCTCGGTGGAACCGTAGAAGTTGTACAGCACCGGCCCGAAGGCCCGTTGGAACTCGGTGGCGAGCGTGCCGGACAGTGCCGAACCACTGCAGGCGACGATTCGCAGTTCGCGGTGATCGTAGTTGCGCCGCTGCCGTTCCGGCAGTTCCAGGATTCGTTGCAGCATCACCGGCACCGCGAACATGGCGCCGCAGCGATGTCGCTGCAGCGCGGCGAGAGTCTGCTGCGGATCGAATCCTCTGCGTAGCACCAGGGTGGCTCCGAGTACGGTTCCCAGCTGGAACGCGGCCAGCCCCCAGGTGTGGAACATCGGAGCGCAGACCAACATCCGTTCACCGCTGCGCAGCGGCACCCTGGACATGATCGTCGTCGCCGGGCTCAGGTTCGGCGGATCGGGACGCCGCGCGCCCTTGGGTGTGCCGGTGGTTCCGGAGGTCAGCACGATCATCCGGCCGTGCCGGGGACGTTTGGGCAGCGGAGTCGCCGGGGATCGTCCGATCAGCTGCTCCAGGGTGGTCTCGCTCGTCGTGCTCTCCGTCCAGCTCACGAGCAGTTCCGCGCCGTCCGGCAGCCGCAGCCCCTCGGTGAACTCGGAGTCGGAGATCACCACCGCCACACTCTGCTCGGCCAGTACGGCCGACATCTGCTCGGCACTCATGCCGGTGTTGAGCAGCACGGAATCAGCACCCAGTTTGCTCGCCGCCAGCAGGCCCTCGACGAAACCGTGATGGTTCCGGCACAGGATCGCCACCCTGGAGCCGGATTTCACCCCGTACTCGCGCAGCCCGTTCGCCAACCGGGTGGTGCGCTGCTCCACTTCGGCGAAACTCAGCGCACCGCGCTCGTCGATCACGGCAGGGCGGTCGGGGTGGCGTATCGCGCCCACCGTGTACCCGAGCGGAATCGCGATCCCCCAACGTCGGTAGGCCATCGCGATCCGCAGCAGCCTGTCCGGCCGCATCGGGCGGACGACACCCTGTCTTATCAGGGTAAGGGCGTCGAGCAGTACCGGTGCCCGTCGTGCGAACCATCGGGCTACAGCGCCCTGTTCGGCTCGCTCGACTCGGCGTTTACCGGTTGCTCTCGGCAACGGGCTCCGCGACCGGCTCTCAGGGGTCCGCTCACTCGTCACGCGACACCTCACAACTCTATCTACTCGTGAGTAGATAATGCCTTGTGTGGCGCTCGCAAGGAAGGGGAGAGGCGTCAGGAATGTCCAGATCTCCGAATCGGCTGGCACACTCAGCGGGGTGAGCGGTTACGACGCGCGGCTGTGGCGAGTGCTCGACCGGGCCCTGCTGATCCTGGCTGTGGGAACGCTGGGCCTGCTGATCGGGCTCGGCGACTCGCCGGAACGAGTCGACTCGGCCCTCGGGCTGCTGATCCTGGCGGCGGCTGTGCTGCCGATCGCGGTGACCGTGGGCCGACTTCCCTCCCACGCACGCGCGAGACTTCGCGAACTCCCGCGTCGCCGTCGGTTGTTGACGGTCACCGCGTTCCTGGCGGCATGTGCGGCGATGTGCATCGCGCTCTGGACTCTCCACAACGCCCTCACGCCCGGGACACTCGCACCACTGGCGCTGGCGGTTCCGGCGCTCGCTCTCGCCGGGCTCGCCACCCTCGGTGTTCGGGTCACCGGCGGGCGGGGTCGTTGAGAGCTTCGGACAACTCGCCACGACCGGAACGGGCTGGTCGTGGCACGAGGCCCGATTCCTCGGCGCGCTCCGGTCGCTCCCGGGAGCCGCCGGAAGAACGGGTGATGGTCAGACCGACCGAACGACCAGACCTTCCCGCTCGCAAACGAAATCCAGCGAGCCCTCGAACTCCGCGATCGGCATCTCGTCGCGGATCAAGCGATGTGGCCCACCGTGCGTCTCCAGACTCAACCGGTCCGCGGTGAAGTGCTGCTCGGAGTAGTCCGGCCCCTCGATGCGGACGTCCAGTTGCCCCTCGTGCAGCGTGATCGTGACCTGCCCACCGGGAATGGACAGCGGCTCACCGCCGCGGTTGAGCGTGATGCTGCCTTCCGTCGCGTTCTCCGGAAGCACCACGACCCTGCTCAGCGCGGCGTCCCTGCGGGAGTCCTGCCGGTTCATCGCGATCACGTCGCGCCGCAGGCTCTCGCCCGGCTCGCCCTCCTCCGGGCGCGGCGCCAGCAGTGCCGCCCGTTCCTTCGCGGCCAGCCGGTAGGGCTGCCAGGAACCCGTGCCCACCAGGTTGATCACCGAGTCCACACTGCTGTCGGCGAGCAGTTCCTCGCTGTCCGGCGCCGGGGTGATCTCGGTGGCTCGCACCCCACGCTCGTCGAGCAGCTGCCGCAGCGCTCGGGCACGCTCCCGCGCCTTGCGGTCGAAACCACGGTTGATCGCGACCGTGGTGGAGCCACTCGCGGTTTCGGCTGCCGCCTCGGCGAGTCCCGCCAGCGGTTCCCAGACCGCGGCCGGGTCCTGCTCCGGGTTCTGCCCGGCGTGCGTGCTGCTGAGTACTTCGGTAGTGCTGTTCATTGCCCCAACTCTAGTCCGCCGTCGTGCGTGGCCTCACGATCCCGGAGTGCTGTGCGGCATCCGCGGCCCTCGGTGTGACATAACTCGCCGGAGGCCGTTCCATGATGTGGTGCCCGGCCGGTTCCCCCGTGGCGTCCGGATCCGAGTAGTGCGGCGGTCGCTCCCACCGTGCCCCGCGTTCCGCGAAAGGTGTCCGTACAGTGTTGCGTCCGGGACTGTGTGTTTTGGAGGCTGCACCTTTCGAAGGTACCCGCCGTCCGGTCTGGCAGCGACCGGACGACGAACACGCCTCATGTTGGCCGCGAGTCGGAGGCAGCGGATGACGGAGTTGCTGTACTGCGCCGAACAGCCGGAGGGTCGTATGCCGGAAACCGCCAGTGGCGTACTGGTCCGGTGGTTGGCGGCGGACGGCAGCCGGGTGAGGGCTGGGCAGCCGTTGGCGGAAGTACGTGCCGCGGGCAGGAGTGACCGGGTGCACTCCCTGGCTACCGGAACGCTGCGCCAACAGGTGCGGCAGGGTGAGGCGTTGCTGCCGGGGTTTCCGGTCGGCCTGATCGAGTAGCGGCCTTGGACGGACGCGGCGTTGTGCCGTTCGGCGTTGACCGCCGCTGCTATCTTGAGGTTCGCCGGAGTGGTGACGAACGAACCCTCTCCGGCCAGTGACGCGGGGTGCCCGGCCGTTCGGTCGGGCTGAGAGAGACCCGTCGAACCTGAACTAGTTCGCACTAGCGGAGGGACGTCGCGGTGTTGCCGGCTCGTACGTGTGCCGTCATGCCCGGTTGCCGGGTGGTTCCAGCTGTTCCGGGGCCGGTGTGCGGTCGCTCCGGACGAGCCACGTACGCCGTCGCCACGCCCCCGTGCGCGTCCAGCCGTGAGAGGGGCAGCAGTGATTCCGAACGTGCTCACGATCGCCGGTACCGATCCCAGTGGGGGAGCGGGTATTCAGGCCGATCTGAAGACTTTCTCCGCCCACGGCACCTACGGTATGGCGGTGACCACGGCGCTCGTGGCCCAGACCACCACGGGAGTCTCCTCGGTGAGGGAGATCCCCTCGGACTTCGTGGCCGATCAGCTACGGACCCTGTTCGACGACGTGCGGGTCGACGCGGTCAAGATCGGGATGCTCTCGGACACGGAGATCATCCGAACCGTCGCGAGGGTGTTGTCCGAGTACTCGGCACGCGAGATCGTGCTGGATCCGGTAATGGTCGCCAAGAGCGGAGACCGGCTGCTTGCCGCCGACGCGGTCCGCGCGTTGCGGGACGAGTTGCTGCCCCGCGTTGACCTGATCACACCCAATCTGCCCGAAGCCGCGGATCTGCTCGGTACGTCGGAGCCCACCGGTACCGATGGAATGGCCACTCAGGCCGAACGGCTGTCCGGGCTGGGAGTCGAGCGGGTGCTGCTGAAGGGCGGTCACCTGGGGGGCGAGTCCAGCGTGGACGTGCTGCGCACCGCGAGCGGTGTCGAGATGTTGGCGCACGAGCGCGTGGTGACCAAGAACGACCACGGCACGGGGTGCACCCTCTCGGCCGCCACGGCGGCACTGCGGGCCCTGGGGCGGGACTGGCCCACCGCCGTGCGCGAGGCCAAGGAGTACCTCACCGGTGCGCTGCGCGCCGCCGACCTGCTCGACGTCGGACAGGGCCACGGCCCGGTGCACCACTTCTACCGCTGGTGGCCTGCTGCGAGCACGCCGCCCAGCTGATCACTCCGTCCATGACGTCGAAGCACACCATCCGCGAAGGTCCCGGCCTGCCACCGCCGTCTCCTCGGTGGGCCCGCCTCGAAGGGATCGCTCCCGAGGCCCAAGAGGGGAACACGGCCCACGAGGGGAAGACCTCGCAAACCGCCCCGACGAACCGCCGAAGCGGAGGAAAGACATGAGTTACCGCCTTCCCGACCCAGTACCCGGCGGTTTCTGCGCCGAAGCCTGGTCCTACACCGCCGAACTGCAACGTGCGATCGTGCACCACCCGTTCAACACGGCACTGGCCGACGGCAGCCTGCCACGGGACCGGTTCGCGTTCTACATCGTGCAGGACTCGCGCTACCTGTTCGGCTTCGCGCAGGCACTGGCCGCCGCCGCGAGTCGGGCCGACGATCCCGCCGATGCGGCTTTCCTGGCAGGCAGCGCGCACGGAGCGTTGGCCGAGGAGCGCAAACTGCACGCCGGTTACATCGAACAGCTCGGTCTCACCGAGGAGGAGATGTCGGGGATCCAGACCTCACCGACCTGTCTGGCCTACACCTCCTACCTGCGTGCCACCGCGCTGAGCGAGCCCTACCCGGTGCTGGTCGCCGCCCTGTTGCCCTGCTTCTGGGTGTACCAGCACGTGGGCAGCACGATTCTGGAGAGCACCGGAACGACGGCCGGGCACCCCTATGGTCGGTGGATCGCCACCTATGCGGACGAGGAGTTCGCCAACGCGGTACTCGGTGCCAGGGAACTCACCGACAGGCTCGCCGCGGGAACCGACGAGAACACGCGGCGCCGCATGCTCACGGCCTTCGTGCGGTGCAGCGAGTACGAATGGTTGTTCTGGAACAGCGCGTGGGAGACCGAGAGCTGGCCCACCGCGGCCTGGCTCCCCGCACCGCACGAGTGACGCGCGCACCGGAGTTCGTCCCCGGTCGACTCCTCGCTCGGTGTGTGCCTTCGGCGCGGTGAGCGTCGAAACGATCACTTCAACGGCGAGGTCCGCTCGGGAGGCTCCCGGCTTCGGAGCGGTGTCAATTTCCCGCGAAATCGCCGGGCCGCCAGCACCGACGAGTAGCCGCACTCCGACCGCGCCGGCAGTCGGCACCGCCGCGGGTTCTCCGGGGAGTGCCTCGCGAGGACGGCCCCGACGTTGTGTAGGTCGCTACCCGATGTCGGGGCACCCGCAGCGAGGCGCCCCCGGAGGTTCCGCCAAGTGAGTAGCTACGGAGACCGGTCAGGGCTCTACTGGGAGTAGATTTTGGCGGCGAGTTCGGCCTTGGCCGAGCGAAGCGAGTCCAGCGTGCCGAGATCGAATCCACCGGCGGGCTCCTTGGCTACCGAGATGCTCAGATCCGTGTTCAGCGACCACCCGGACCCGCTCGCGATCAGTGAACCGTGTTTGCCGGTGTAGTAGTCGGCGTCGATCGCCAGTGCGGTTCCGGCCGCTCCGCTCGCCGCGGCGACCAGGTGGGTGTGGAACCGGGTGGACAACCACCGCTGTTCGGCGTTGGCGGGCAGGCCCGAATTCATGATCTCGGAGAACGGGTAGAAACGGGCCCCGGGTAACTCGTGTTTCAGCAGGGTGTAGATCTCGCGATCCACCAGCGGCATCCCCTCCACGAATCCGATGCGTTCGGAGGGGGTTTTCCAGTGCCGCAGGGTCTCGAGTACGAAACCGGCCAGCGCGGCCCGGCTCATGCTCAGCAGGTCGGACTGCACGCAGATCATGACCTCGGGACAGTCGTCCTGCCGGTACATGTGGGGCGTGATCCCGAAGAACAGGTCGTCGCCGGTGTCGGTGACGTCCGGCACGTTGGCCAGCGCGTCCAGCGAGGGCGTGTCCCGCACGTCCACCACGTCGAACCGCCTCGCCAGGGCACTCAACAACGGCCTCGCCTCGCTGGGTAACGGCGTCAGGCCCTGTCCGGTCATCGCCAGCCGCGCACCGGAGCGTTCCCCCAGCGCCACGGCCGCCGCGAGCAGCCCGAGATGGTGCGGCCAGATTCCGTTGATGTAGCCACCACCGATTACGTGCACCACGTCCGCCCCGGTGGCCGCGAGCACGCCCGCGACCCAGCGTGGTGCCGTCCCGGGGTCGTGGATCGCCTGGCGCACGAACGAGGCCACCTCCCACGGCTCCCGCGAGTCGGCGTGCCAGCAGAGTCGCCACAGGGTGTCGGTGAACCGCACGTGCGGATGCAGTTTCCCCAGCAGCACCTCGCTCGGCCCGGGGTTGGGGCAGTCCAGCCAGACCTCCGAGTCGGGTGCCTGGCGTGCCAGGTGGCGCAGCCAGCAGGCGGCGATGTGCTCGTCACCGTAGTTGGGGTGGCCGGTGGTGCCGACCAGGTACACGATTTCCTGTTGCGGAGAAGGTTCGGTCAAACGTACTCCTCGGCCGGTCCGTGCTGAAGCGAGGCTCACGAACCGCGGCGGAGTCGTTCCGCGGCGCCGTCGCTCAGTGGAGCTCGAGTTCGTTGCTGATCGTCAGCAGCCGAGCTTTCGCCTGCCCGAATCGTACCCGGTGTTTGGCGGCGCACAGTTCGATCCGCTCGCTCCTGCGAGCGTTGGACGAACGTCCGGTGCCGAGGTCGGCCTCCTCGGTGTTCCAGGGGCTCGCCGCGTCCTCGTGGTCCGGCAGGGTCGATTCCGGATCGGTCTCCCCGGCCTCGTTCCGATGCCGATTCTCCGGTGTGCTCGCCGGTGGGGGCGTCGGCACGTTCGCTGTCGGCATGTTCGCCGTGGTCGGGCTCGCTGTCGGCGGGCTCGACTGAAGTGCGTCGCTCACCACTCGAGCCTGTCGTCGGGACCTGGCCGCGGCTCGGTTGCCGCGACGGTGTTCGCGCCGCCACAGCGGCACGAACACCAAGGTGGCCACACCGAAACCGGCCAGGAAGGTTAGTGCGAGCAGGTCGATCGCCGGGAAGGTGAGCTGTGCCAGCGCCATCGTCGCGTGTGCTCCTCTCTGCTGTTTCGGGACGGCCTTCACCCGAGCGCGGTCAACGGAGTGGGGCGGTCCTTCGGTGTCGCTTCCGCCTGCCGTGCCTGGTCAGTTCCGACCGGCGGGATCCTGCTCTTCCAGCGATCCGGAAGCCGCGCCGGTGACGGTGGTGAGTCCCTCCTCGGGGGTCACCACCGCATCCGACTGCTCTCCCCCCGGGCGCTCGTAATCACCCACGCGTGGATCAGGGGCGCTCGCCATCACCGAGGTTTCCGGGGCGGAACCGTCGGTACCCGAGGCCGGTTCCGATGTGCCGTCCTCCGCTTCGGGGAGGATCGGAGTCAGCTGTACCGGGATCGAAGTGGGCGAGGTGACGAAACGGGTCACGTCCGATTTCCGGTCGGCCTCGGCCGTTTCCCGCTCCTCCTTTCCGGAAGTGCTGTCGTACCGCGCCGTACCCTGCTGCCCGGCATCCTCCGGTGTCGGCGCTTCGTCCTGCTCCGGCGCTTTGCGCAGTGAGACCGCGGAGGCGCCGATGGTGTTGCTGGCCGTGTCGAGCGTGTTCAGCACGTGATCACGCAGCGACTCCAGCTCCGTGCGGTGCCGGGTGATTTCCTCCAGCGTTTCCCGCCTGTGCCGTTCCGCCTCGGCTTCCTGCTTACCGCATTCGCGGCGGGTTCGTTCCACCAGCTCGGCCGCGTCCCGCCGCGCCGCGTTCATCAACGACTTGTAGGCGTCCCGGACGGACCGGCGCATCCGCTGTTCCCGTTCCCGCAGTTCGTTGAGCTGTCGTGCCCGGTCGCGGTGCAACCGTTCGTGGCGTCGTTCTATCTCGGCGAGCAGTCGTTCGCACTGCCCGTGCAGCTCACCCGCGGTGTCCTCGGCCTGCTCGATCAGCCGGTTCGCCTCGCTCTCGGCGGAACCGCGGATCACTTCCGCTTCGTGCCCTGCCTGTTCGCGGATGGTCCGCAGTTCCTGCTCGGCGAGCGCCAGCATCTCCTGCACCCGCTGGGAGGCGGCTGGTAGACCCGTTTCCGAGGACTCCACGTGGTGCAGGCGTTGCTGTGTCTCGATCAGCTCCTGACGGGTCCGGTCGTAGAGCTCGCGCAGATCCGAGTTCAGTCGAGCCGATTCGTTGCGATCTATGGTCACCAGTTCGAGCTGGTTCTCCAGCACCTCGAGATGCTCCAGTACCTGCTCACGTTGAAATCCGCGGAACTGGACGTCGAACCCGGGCCGGAGCGGAACCACGGCGTCGGCGGCGTCTTCCATGTCGAATCCTCCTGTCCGCGACTGCCCTACGAGATCGGCTCGATGATGATCGAGAGTGGGATTGCCGTATCGGATCGAGACGTGGGATCGCTGGTCCCCACGAGGGGGTGCTTATCGGCGTGCCGCGCCCGGTGGGATTTCGGCTCGCCGCCGGGTGGCTCCGGCGCTACCGCTGTTGCCTGCCGTTGCTCGAATGACCGTTCTCCTCCATCCGCAGTTCGCCGGTCAGGCGCATGCGCAGTTCCTCCAGCCGCTGTTTGCTGTCGTCCATCGGTTGGATGTACTCCCGGTGGAACCGCTCCGCGCTCTCCTCGCTGCCGAAGTGGGACTCGGCACCGGGGCTCCCGGGGGGCGAGTCCCCGGCGTTCGACTTCCCGGGGTTCGTGGGTTGTTCGGTTCGGGCGGGTTGTTCCGACACATCGGTTCCGGCCATCGCGTCTGGTTCGGTGGGTGCCTCCACCCCGGTAGGAGTGACCGGCCGGTTCCGAGGACCCTCGTCCCGTGTCGGGTCCGTTCGGTTATCCGGTTCCGCCGCGCTTGCCTCGGAGGACTCGACGCGCTCCGCGTCGTCCTCCTGCGGAGCTCCCCTTCCGATCCTTCTCGGTTGCCCGTTACGTCCCGAACCGCTCAGCAGGGCCGTCGAGGTGGTCAGTCTGGCCAGTTGCCTGCGCAATCGTTGTTGCCGTCGCCGTGCTCGGAAGAGCAGGATCGCGGCCGGAAGCGCCGTGAGTAGGACTCCGGAAAGCACCGCGAGCCCCAGCCGGAGCAGGTGCCATCCGGCCGGAGCCCACGGGATCAGCTCAGCAGTCATCGAATCAGTGTCCGTAGTCGACCGAATGGGGGTGGTTCTCGCCGTCCGTACCCAGGGGGTTTGCCCTGTTCAGCACGGGGACCTCGTCGTGTACCGGGTCGTCCTCGGTGACGGGGTTCACGGGGATCGGCCGATTGCCGGTCTCCGCGGCCTGCTGGTCCGGCTGGAACGGGATGCGTTCCTCCACCGACTCCCGCGGCATTTCCGGTTCGGCGGGGGAGAGCGCTTCGCGTGTCTCACCGGTTGCCCCACCACCGGGAGTGGCGTAGGAGAGGTCCGTCTCCCGTTGGGGCTGTTCGACGATCAACAGCGGTCGGGGCTGTTCGCTGAGTACGTCGCGTTGTTGCCCGACGAAGGTGGCCACCGCGTCCATGTTCTGCACCAACCTGCTGCGCAGATCCTCCAGCTGTTCGGCGCGGGAACGCAGCTCACTCATGAGCTCGCTGTGCCTGCGACGGGCGTCCTCCTCCAAGTCGCCGCAGCGCTGACGAGTGTTCTGGAGCAGCTCGTCGGCGTCCCTGCGCGCGGCTGTCAGGGCCTCTTCGTAGGTACTGCGGTAGGACTGCTTGAGTTGCTCGGCCCTCGCCTCGACCTGGGCGGAACGCGAAGCGTGCTCCTCGTCGAGACGCTTTCTGCGTTCCTCGAGGTCGTCGACGAGTTCCGAACACTCCTGGCGCAGTTCGGCCGCGCGGTTCTCCGCCTCGGTCCGGACGCGTTCGGCATCGGTCTCCGCGACGCCGCGGATCGTCTCGGCCTCACGGTTGGCGTGCTCACGAATGGCGGTGGCTTCTTCCTCCGCCATGTTCAGCATGTGTTGCATCCGCGCGGTGATGTAGGGCTGCCCGGTATCGGCGTTCTGCACCCGTTTCAACTCACCGGCGGTTTCCTCCATCTGCCTGCGCGTCTCATCGGTGATGCGCCGTTGGTCCTCGTTGAGCCGGATCGCCTCGTCCCTGTCGGTGACCAGGATCCGGATCTGGTCCTCCAGCAGTTCGATGTGTTCCAGAACCTGTTTTCGGTTGAATCCGCGGAACTCGTTGTCGAACCCCGGCCTAAGGGGAACGATGGCCTCGTCTTCCATGGTCCACCGCACTTCCGCTCGACACTGTGCTGCTGGTGATCCTAAGCGGAGTGACGGATTTTCCGGCGCATGCTTGATGCGCACGTCCGCGTTCTCACTCGAACGAGCGAGACTCCTCGTTGAATGAAATAAATTCATTTTATTGTGGGTAGGTACGCGGATGTTACGCGCGAAATCGTGGCGAATACGAAATCGATAGGAAAAATTTTCACGAAACGTGTGGCAGTGCTCGACGAATTCCCTGACCCGCGCTGAGCATGCTGCGACTGTATTCCGGAGGTACGAGTAGGCTCCCAACTCGAAGGAGGTGGCCGACACGAGTTCACCGAACAGGCGTGCATCGCCAACCGCGGTCCGAGGCGGTCTACCGCATTCCGCGCGACCGGGCGTGCCGAGGCGACGAACTCCGAGCCACCACCGGCCGACGAGTCGATGATCACCGCCGCCCTCGCCACTCGGAAGCCCGAGTCGCGTTCCTACGAGTTCGGCGCCGAGGCGTACCACTCGGCCCACTCGCCACTCGGCCCACTCGGCGAGCACCGGTAGCGGGAGACCGCTATCCCGGCTCGCCGATCGTTCGTCGACGGCGGCGGCCCGGCTGGGGTCGCTCGCGCGTGGTGGTCGCTCCGGGGATGGCCGTGCCGCGGCGCAGCCCGGAGCGCTCGCGGTGACCCGCCTGGGGCGTCCCCGTGCATCGCGTGAACCCGGCGGTTCGGGGTGCCGTTGTACCCGCCCGAAGTGGCCGAGACCACTGTCGGTGTCAGGTAGTCGCAAGTCGCTGTGAGCCGTGGCGTACGGTCTTCAGCGACGGGCAGCCACGGTGGCCCGCCTCATCCGCGTGCCACGGACGGCAGTCGATCCATCGGCCCACGAACGGGACGGACACCGCCGCCGGGGTCGTGGTGGAGGCACGAGGCGGGATTGAGGGAGTTGTCGTGAAGCCGAGTGTTCTGCTGACCGGTTACCGGGTCATGGCGTATGTGACGGCCGTGCTGCTGATCGCACTGTGCGTGGCGATGGTGGGCAAGTACGGCTGGCCGAGCGGCACCGACGTGCAGCACGTCGGCGAGACCGCCACCACCGTCATCGGAATCGCCCACGGTTGGCTGTACATGGTCTATCTGGTGTTGGCACTGTTGATCACTCGGCTGTTGCGGGTCCCCATCGGGCCCATGATCCTGGTCCTGTTGGCCGGAACGATTCCCTTCGGTGCCTTCTTCGCCGAGCACAAGGTGGTTCAGTGGTTCCGCGTGTGGAGCACAGCAAAGTACGGTCCCGCGGCCGGGACAACCCAGCAGACCGGGTCGGCGCAGACATGACGACCGCGACACGATCCACCGGGGACGAGGAAAGCTCCGCGGGCCGCGCCGGGGCGCGCGGTGTGCTCAGCGCCTATTTGGCACTGACCAAGCCACGCGTCATAGAGCTGCTGCTGATCACCACGATTCCGGCCATGTTCCTGGCGGAACGCGGGGTCCCCTCGTTGCTGCTCGTGTTGGTCACCCTGGTGGGGGGAGCCATGGCAGCGGGCAGTGCGAACACGCTCAACTGCGTCGCCGACTCGGACATCGACGCGGTCATGGACCGCACCAAGTCCCGCCCGCTGGTCAGCTACCGCGTGCCGCGTACTCACGCCCTGGTGTTCGGGCTCGTGCTGAGCGTGGCATCGTTCGCCGTGCTGTGGGGCGGGGCGAACCTGTTGGCCGCGGTGCTCGCGCTCTCGGCCACGTTGTTCTACGTCTTCATCTACACGCTGGTGCTCAAACGGCGCACCTCGCAGAACATCGTCTGGGGCGGCGCCGCCGGCTGCATGCCGGTCCTGGTCGGCTGGGCCGCCGTCTCCGGAACCGTGGAGTGGCCCGCGGTGGTGATGTTCGCCGTGGTCTTCCTCTGGACACCCCCGCATTTCTGGTCCCTGGCGATGAAGTACCGCGAGGACTACGAACGGGCGGGCGTGCCGATGCTTCCCGTGGTGGCGACTCCGCGGCAGGTCTCGGCGCGCATCCTGGCCTACTCCTGGGCCACCGTGGCGAGCACGCTGCTGCTGATCCCGGTCACCAGCTGGATCTACGTCGGCTGTGCCGTGGCGATCGGTGCGGTGTTCCTGGTGATGGCACAGCGACTGCACCAGGGGGTGCGCCGTGGTCGCGGCGTCAACCCGATGCGGCTGTTCCACCTGTCGAACAGCTACCTCAGCGGGTTGTTCCTGGCACTGGCCGTCGACGCCGCGATCGGGCTGCCCGTGCTCGGCTGATCAGTCCGGCACGGATGGTGCTCCCGTCGCGGTCCGAGCTCGTGCGGTTGGCACTGCTCTCGCCGATCCTGAGCGCGGTACCGTCCGCCCGCGCTTTTCCGCCGGCATATATCCGTCGAATTCCGCTCGTGCCCGGTAACCGCGCTGCGGCTTTCCCGGCACGGCGGCATAGTGAGCCCTGGGATTTCGATATCCGGCCCTTTCGCGCTCGGTGATCCCGCCCGGCACTTCGGCCGCCACTGGTGCCGATCGATCGCGCTATCGCGGCGAGCGCACACTCGTGTCCCAGGGGGTCGACCATGAGTTGGCTCAGACCGCACCGGCGGCGAGCCGGTACTTCCACAACCGAACAGGGTTGGTCACCCGAAGAGGTCCACAGCCTGGAGGACGCGGTCGCCCGGGCACCCTCGGTGCACAATACCCAACCTTGGGAACTGACGACGAGTGATCGCACGGCCCTGCTGCGTGAGCGACCCGACGTGGCACTCGAACAGCACGATCCGGAAGGCAGGGATCGGCGGCTCTCCTGCGGCGCCGCGGTGACCAACCTGTTCCTCGCGGTGCGCGCGAGCGGCTGGGCCGCCCAGATTCGACGGGGACCGGAGGAAAGCGAATCCGACGATCCCCGGCTGGTCGCCACCGTCGGGGCCACGCATCGGCAACAGCCGACGGTTTCCGAGGGGCAGCGCTTCCGGGCGATCCCCCGGCGTGCCAGCTATCGCAGGCCGTTCCACCAACAGCAGCTCCCCCACGTGGGGCGGGAGGCGTTGCTGGCGGCGGGGAACTCCTCCGAGGTTCACGCGCGCTGGATAACCGGTATCGAGGAGGCCAGGACCCTTGCCGAGATCCTGGGCTACGCGGCTCGAGTGCACCGCAGGGACCGCCACTACCAGCGGGAACTGGCCATGTGGCTGGTGAGTGGACAGGGTGGTGTGGACCCGGGAGGCGGCATCGCCTCCGAGGATCTCGGTAGCGAGGGTGTGGCCGCCGTCGGCCTCGTCGGCTCGAGCAGCAGGCTGCCCGACGAACGGCATCTCTCCGAGTGGATCGCGAATGAGTCGATCATGGTGCTGACCACCGGCACCGACGAACCCGCCGCGCACCTCCGTGCCGGTGAAGCCATGCAGTTCGCCTGGCTCACCGCCACCAGCCTGGGCCTGGTGGCCTCGGTCATCACGCAACCGTTCAACCTCACCGAGGTGCGCGCGGGACTCCGGGACCGACTCGGACTGCCGGGGCCCCCGCACGCGTTGCTCAGGTTCGGTTATCCCGTTCCGGTGCCGAGTCAGCGCCGTTTCTGAGGCTGTCCGAGGTTCGAGGTCGTGGCCTGCCGGGGCTGTCTCAGCGTGCCAGACGTCCCGCCGCTCCGTACGCGTTCGAGACCTCGATCGCCTCGCGGGTGACAGTGTCCGGGGTGCCAGCTCGGCAGCGGTACGAGTCCGGGGTCCACCAGTTCGTAGCCCCATCAACTCGGTTATCTCGTGCGGAGGGCGCCAGCTGACCGGTGTCGGCGTGCGGGCCATGACCTCCTCGGCGTCGGCGAGCAGTCGCTGTGCGTGGGCCACCGCCACCGGTTCGTGATCGCCGTAGGTCACCCGGGTACTCGGATTGAGCGACTGGGCCACTTCGTGCACGTTGCCAACGGTCGGAATGCCCGCCCCCAGGTCCAGGAACTGGTCGATCCCCCGCGCGGACAGGTACGCGACCGCGCGTCGTCCGAGGAAGGCCCGGTTGGCCCGCGCGTACTCGCGAGCGTGTGGTCTCGCGGTCGATCCGGCCTCGGCCGCTGCACGATCGGCCGCGAAGTTGGTGGCTCCACCCAGGTAGTGGTCGTACACCCGGGCAGCAAAAGCTCGGTAGCCCATGTGGGGGTTGCATAGATCCAACAAGTCAACATGTAGTGTGTTGATGTCGGCGGTTCACCGGATTCGAACGATTCGGTGTGCCAACAGGGAACCCGGTGCGACTCCGGGACTGCCCCGCAGCGGTAAACGGGAACGAACGCCGTGCCACCCCCAGGGTGGTTTCAGCACTGGACGTCGATTCGTCCGGGAAGCGACGGTTATCAGGACCGGCGGTCGAACCGCCGGAAGCCCGTGAGTCCGAAGACCTGCCGTCGATGCGCGCACGAGCGTGCGCGCCGTCCGCGACCTCGAGGGAGGGTCCGCGCGAACTTGGCCGGACGCGTGCCCCGGAATCCGGTGCCGTGTCCCGCGGGCCTCGTGTGTTCCCGCCCGGTCCGGGCATCGGTTCGAACTCGCGAGGAGAGTGCACAGTGACTCAACTGTCCGACGCCGTCGTGTCTTCCGTCGCCCTCGACATCCGCGTCAGCGGCCCGCTCGGGGAATCGGAACCACTGAACTGGGACAGGGTGTCCACAGTGGTGGAACAGGCCTGTGCCGGGTTGGCGGACGTGTCCGCCGAGCACGTGTTGCGCGAGGTGCGGCGCAACCTCTACGACGGTATCTCGTCCGACGAGCTGGCGAGCGCGCTGATCATGGCCGCCCGCACGCTCGTCGAAGCCGAACCGAACTACTCACTGGTCACGGCCCGGCTGTTGTTGGACGACCTTCGCCGCGAGGCCCTCAGCTTCCTGGAGGGACAGCAGCGTGAGGCCGACCAGGAAGAGATGCGGCACCGCTATCCGGACTACTTCGCCCGCTACGTGCGACACGGCATCGAGATCGGCCAGCTCGATTCGCGGCTGGGTGAGTTCGATCTCGAAGAACTCGGCGCCGCGTTGCGCCCGGAACGCGACACGCTGTTCGACTTCCTCGGGGTGCGCACCCTTTACGATCGCTACCTGCTGCACGACCGGGGGATGCGTTACGAGCTGCCGCAGGCGTTCTTCATGCGGGTGGCCATGGGGCTCGCGCTGGCGGAGGACGATCGCGGCCGTCGTGCGGTGGAGTTCTACGAGCTGTTGTCGGGCATGGATTTCATGTGCTCCACCCCGACGCTGTTCAACGCGGGAACCACCCGTCCCCAGCTGTCGTCCTGCTTTCTCACCACCGTCGACGACGACCTGCGGCACATCTTTCACTCGATCGGCAACAACGCCAAGCTGTCCAAGTACGCCGGAGGACTGGGCAACGACTGGACACCGGTACGCGGCATCGGTGCCCACATCAACGGCACCAACGGGCAGTCCCAGGGTGTCGTGCCGTTCCTCAAGATCGCCAACGACACGGCGGTGGCGGTCAACCAGGGCGGCAAGCGCAAGGGCGCGGTGTGCGCCTACCTGGAGACCTGGCACATCGACATCGAGGAGTTCCTCGACCTGCGCAAGAACACCGGCGACGACCGCAGGCGCACCCACGACATGAACACCGCGAACTGGGTTCCGGACGAGTTCCTCCGGCGGGTCGAGGCCGACGGCACCTGGACGTTGTTCTCCCCCGACGAGGTTGGTGACCTGCACGACCTGTACGGCACGGAGTTCGCCGAGCGCTACCGTGAGTACGAACGCGCCGCCGAGCGCGGCGAGCTGAAGGTCCACCGCGAGGTGGGGGCCGTGGACCTGTGGCGCCGGATGCTGACCATGCTGTTCGAGACCGGCCACCCGTGGATCACCTTCAAGGATCCCTGCAACCTGCGCTCCCCGCAGCAGCACGCCGGGGTGGTGCACTCCTCCAACCTGTGCACCGAGATCACGCTCAACACCGACCGGGACGAGGTCGCGGTGTGCAATCTGGGCTCGATCAACCTCGCCAACCACGTCACCGCCGACGGTATCGATCGCGAGCGGTTGGAACGCACCACCCGAACCGCTGTGCGCATGCTCGACAACGTCATCGACATCAACTTCTACACGATTCCGGAAGCACGCGACTCCAACCTGCGGCACCGGCCGGTCGGGCTGGGAGTCATGGGACTGACCGACGCGCTGTTCAGGCGTCGCATCCCGATGTCCTCGCAACGGGCCGTGGAGTTCGCCGACCGGAGTATGGAGGAGATCAGCTATCACGCGATCTCCGCCTCCTCGGAACTGGCGGCCGAACGCGGCCGCTACGAATCGTTCGAGGGTTCGCTGTGGAGTCGGGGGATCCTGCCGCTGGACTCGCTGGAGCTGCTGCGGCGCGAACGCGACGGGGACGTCGAGTTGTCGAGCTCCTCGACACTGGACTGGCAGTCGCTGCGGGAGAAAGTGCGGCTGCGGGGAATGCGCAACTCCAACGTGATGGCGATCGCTCCCACCGCCACGATCTCCAACATCTGCGGCGTCGGGCAGTCCGTCGAACCGCTCTACCGCAACCTCTACGTCAAGTCGAACATGTCCGGCGACTTCACCGTGATCAACCCGCACCTGGTCGACGACCTGAAGCGAGCGGGGCTGTGGGACCGGCGCATGGTGGCCGATCTGAAGTACTACGACGGTGCTCTCGGATCGATCGAGCGAATCCCGGAGGAACTCAAGGAGCTCTACGCCACGGCGTTCGAGATCGACTCGGACTGGCTCATCGAGGCCGCGGCGCGCAGGCAGAAGTGGATCGACCAGGCCCAGTCGCTGAACCTGTACCTGGCGCGGCCGAGCGGACGCGAACTCGACAGGCAGTACCGCAACGCCTGGCGCAAGGGGCTCAAGACCACCTACTACCTGCGTTCCAGCAGCGCCTCGGACGTGGAGAAGAGCACGCTGCGCGGCACCGACGGCAAGCTCAACGCGGTCTCACCCACCGTGATCCCCGCCGATGGCACGGGCGAGAGCTCGGCCTGTGCCGTGGCGGACACCGATTGCGAAGTCTGCCAATGAGCGGACGGACAGCGCGCGGGTGAGCTCGCCCCACCGGGAAAGTCTCGAGGTGTCCCAGCGAGAGCACTGGGCACCGCAGCGGGCCGGAAAGGTTCGCGGAAATCATTCACAGGAGGACCGGAAGCCAGTATGACCTCGTTGAACGTGCCGGAAACCGCCAGCCCCGACACCAGCGGACTCGGGGAGATCGACCGTTCCGGATCCCGGGTCGACGCGGCGGACAAGGCGATGATCAATTCCCGCGCCGACGTCAACCAGCTGTTGCCGTTGAAGTACGGCTGGGCCTGGGACAAGTACCTGGCCGGGTGCAACAATCACTGGATGCCCACCGAGGTGTCCATGCAGGCCGACATCGCGCTGTGGAAGTCCCCGGACGGGCTCACCGACGACGAGCGGTTGATGCTCAAGCGCAATCTCGGCTTCTTCGCCACCGCCGAGTCACTGGTCGCCAACAACGTGGTGCTGGCGGTGTACCGGCACATCACCAATCCGGAGTGCAGGCAGTACCTGCTCCGTCAGGCGTTCGAGGAGGCGGTGCACACCCACACCTTCCAGTACATCTGCGAAAGTCTGGGCCTCGACGAGGGCGAGCTGTTCAACATGTACCGCGAGGTTCCGTCCATCTCGGACAAGGACTCGTGGGCGTTGCGGTACACCAGGAACCTGGAGAATCCCGACTTCGCCACCGGGACGCCGGAGGCGGACCAGGCGTTCCTGCGCGACCTCGTGGCGTTCTACGTGATCTTCGAGGGGATGTGGTTCTACACCGGCTTCGCGCAGATCCTGTCGCTGGGGCGCAGGAACAAGATGGTCGGTATCGCCGAGCAGTACCAGTACATCCTCCGGGACGAGTCGATCCACCTCAATTTCGGGATCGACTGCATCAACCAGATCAAACTGGAGAATCCGTGGTTGTGGACACCGGAGTTCCAGGAGGAAGTGCGTACGATGCTGCGCGAGGCCTGTGAGCTGGAGGTCGCCTACGGCCGCGAGACCATGCCGCGAGGCATGCTGGGGCTCAACGCCGAGGTGTGCACCGAGTACATGCACTTCATCACCAACCGCCGCTGTGACCAGCTGGGACTGGAACCGGTGTTCGCCGAGACCGAGAACCCGTTCCCCTGGATGTCGGAGGCCGTCGATCTGAAGAAGGAGAAGAACTTCTTCGAGACGCGGGTGACCGAGTACCAGTCCGGTGCGGCGCTGGAGTGGGACTGAGCAGGGCGTCCCGCTCGGGTCACCGGGAGCTGTCCCGGTGACCCGAGCGGTGCGCGTTCAGCAGTTGTCGAGCATGCTCGACAGCGCGTTCTTCTCGGCCGAATCGACGCTCAGGCCCCAGACGTGCTTCACGTTGATCCAGCTGCGCGCGTACACGCAGTGGTAGCCGGTGTTGGAGGGCTGCCACGCGGCCGGGTCGTCGTCGCTCTTGGACATGTTGGACGTGCCCGACACCGCGATCAGCTGCTGGCTGTTCAGGTCGTTGGCGAAGTCCTCGCGTTTCGCGTCGCTCCAGCTCGCGGTTCCGGAGCGCCAGGACTCGGCGAGCGGGACCACGTGGTCGATGTGCACTTCGCTCGGGTCGCTGACCCACTGCTGGTCGTAGACGCTGTACCAGCTTCCCGAGTCCGGGTAGCAGTCCGAGCCCACGGTGACTCCGCTGCCGTCCCGCCGCAGCACGGTCTCCCGGGTGTCACAGTTGCCCGACTGGCTCGACCAGTGCGGGAACCTGTCCCGGTCGTAGCCGCTCATCGAGCCCTCGGCGCTCACCGTGAGCTCGGCGAGGTTCTGCCGGGCGGTGGATTCGCCGGGCGGGTCGGGTGGGTAGGCGGCGGCGGTTCCCGCCGTGGCGAGCAGCAGTGTTCCCGCGGAAAACGCGGTGGTCAACGCGATCGATAACCGATGCACGGTCGTTCTCCTCACGTGCTGGGGTGAGAGGGCCCCCGTAGCGTGACAAGTGGGGGTCAACACCGGTCAATACCGCGGTGAAGAACCGATGACCACGTGGGACCGTCCACGTTGAACCACGGTGCCGGATCGGACACTACGCGAGACGTGCCGCACTGCCGGTGATCCGGCGAAATCTCATGAACTTTCCCGTGTCGCGGGTACCGACATCGAGCAGGCTGCGCTACCCCTCATCCAGGGAACATGGCTCGGGGAAGCGCGAGCTCCAGCCCTTCTTCCGCGAGCACGATCTCGCCGGGGAACGCCTCGGCCGCCGCACTCCGGGACTCGCTCCTGTCGTTGCCCGGCCAGAAGTGGCTCAGCAGCAGTTTTCCCACTCCCGCCTCCCGAGCGACCCCGCCCGCCTCGGTGGACGTCAGATCCAGCCGTTCGGCGGTATCCGGAGCCGGGACACCCTCGCGTTGCTGCCGATCGGTGGCCTCGGTGATGAGCAGGTCGGCTTCCCGTGCCAGCTCGGTGATCTCCGGCGAGGGGCCTGTGTCACCGGTGTAGGCGAGCACGAACTCCTCGCAGCTGAGGCGCACTCCCGCGTTGGGGACGAAGTGGGGCAGGCTCCTGGACTCCAGCCGGAAGGGGCCCAGCGAGTATTCCTCGGCGGGCAGCGGGTGTGGTTCGAAGACCCGGTGCAGCGGTTCGGTGTCGTCTTCCTCGAACTCGCAGAGCCGTTCCCACACCCCTGCCGCCGCGTACAGCGGTATCGCCGCACCGCCGCGCTCACCGAACCAGCGGGCGCGGAACAGACCGTGCACATCAACCATGTGGTCCGGATGCCGGTGGGTGACGATTACGGCGTCCACACCGGACGCTGTCGTGTTTCCCAGCAGCCGCAACAACCCGGGCAGTGTTCCGTAACCCAGGTCCAGCACCACGCGGAAACCCGCGTGTTCCAACAGGAAGCCACTGCATGCCCGGCCCGGTTCCGGCCAGGCGCCGCAACTGCCGAGTACCACCAACCGCGATGTCACAGCTTCAACCTACTCCGCGACAGGCGAGTCCGAGCTGCTGGTTTTCGCCGGAAGTGATTCATCTGGAGAAATCGGATCCCGTGGGTCATGTTGGACACATGCGGATTCTCGTGCTTGGTGGAACGGTGTTCGTCTCCCACGCGATCGCGACCGAAGCGGTTCGGCGTGGCCACGAAGTCAGCTGTGCGGCTCGGGGAACCTCTGGAGCGGTGCCTCCCGGTGCCACCCTGCTCCCGGTGGATCGTGATGCGCCCGGTGAGATCGAGCGACTCGCGGGGAGCGGGTTCGACGCCGTGATCGACGTCGCCACCCACGATCTCGGCTGGGTACGGAACGCACTGCGGGCACTGGCCGAAACCGCCGGTCACTGGACCTTCGTCTCCACGATCAATGTTTATGCCGACACCGCGACGCGGTACCAGACGATCGATGCCCCACTGCTGGAACCGGTCACCGAACCCCAGCGATCGGCCGGAGCGCGACTCACCCCGGAAATCTACGGCGGTGTGAAGGTCGCCTCGGAACGGGCCGTGCGCGAGGTGGTCGGTGACCGGGCCCTGGTGGTGCGCCCGGGACTGATCACCGGTCCCGGTGACAACATGGATCGGTTCGGTTACTGGCCCGCACGCTTCGCGCGGGGCGGGCGAGTGGTCGTCCCGGGCGCTCCTGAGCAGCCGATCCAGCACCTCGACGTGCGTGATCTGGCCGAGTGGGTCGTGACCGCGGGAGAACTGGGGATCACCGGAACCCACGACGCCGTCGGGCCGATCCGCACGCTCGGTTCCGTGCTCGACGAGATCGCGGAGCTCGCCGGAACCGCCGATGTCCAACAGGTGCCGGTAACGCCGGAGAAGCTGCTCGAAGCGGGAATAGTGCACTGGGAGGGGCCGCGCTCACTGCCGCTCTGGGCGCCGAGTTCGCACTACGGCGTAGTCACGCACGACCCCGCACCGGCAGCGGCCGACGGGTTGCTGACCAGGCCACTGGCCGAGACGGTGCGGGCCGCGTTGGCCGAGGAACGCGCACGCGGACTGCATCGTCCGCGCAAGTCCGGTCTCACACCGGCGGTGGAGGCCGAACTGTTGTGCTGATCCGTTCTCTGACCGTCCTTGGTCTCGTCCGTGAACCGGCGAGGTGGGTTCTCCGGTGGAGGTGCTCCGGAGAACCCACCGCACGAAGGGCCTCGTCAGGCCGCCCGCGTGCGCCTCACCCGCAGCACGGTGGAGACGACCACCGCCACCAGCAGGATCGAGTAGATCCCCACGGCGAAGGGGCTGGCGAACAGCACTCCCACGTCTCCCTGGCTCATCGCCATCGCCCGCCGCAGCGAGGTCTCCGCGAGCGGCCCCAGGATCACGCCGATCAGCACCGGCGCCACCGGGAAGCCGTAGCGGCGCAGCAGGAAACCGAGCGCCCCCACCACGTAGAGCAGCAGCACGTCGAACAGCGAGGACCTCGCGGTGTAAACCCCGAGGGTGGCGAACACGACGATCCCGGCGTAGAGGTAGTTGCGCGGGATCCGCAGCAACTTCGCCCATACCGGTGCGAACGGCAGGTTCAACAGCAGCAGCATGACGCTGCCGATGAACAGGCTCGCCAGCAGCGCCCAGACCAGGTCGGCCTCCTGGGTGAACAGCAGCGGTCCCGGTCGCATGCCGTACTGCTGGAAGGCGCCGAGCATGATCGCCGCGGTGGCCGAGGTGGGCAGTCCCAGCCCCAGCAGCGGCACCAGCGAGGTGGCCGTGGTCGCGTTGTTGGCCGCCTCCGGGCCTGCCACGCCCTCGATGGCGCCCCGGCCGAACTCGTCGTCGCCGCGGCGGCGGGACAGTGTTTTCTCGGTGCCGTAGGACAGGAATGTCGGTATCTCCGCGCCACCCGCGGGGATCACGCCGAACGGGATACCCAGCGCGGTGCCACGCAGCCACGGCCGCCAGGATCTGCCCAGGTCCCGTTTGCTCAGCCACGGCCTGCCCGAGGCGACCGTCTCGGTGGCGGGTTTCCGCCGCGCGCGGGACGCCACGTACAGCACCTCACCGATCGCCAGCAGCCCCACCGTCACCACGATGATGCTGATCCCGTCCAGCAGTCGCGGGCTCCCCAGCGTGAACCGGACCGCACCGCTCTGCTCGTCGATTCCCACCATCGCCAGGGCCAGCCCGAGCCCGAGTCCGCTCAGCCCGCGCAGCACATCGCCGGCCACGACGGCCGAGGTCGCGAGGAAGGCCAGCACGGTCAGCGCGAAGTACTCGGGAGGCCCGAACCCGACGGCCAGGTCGACCATCAGCGGCGAGAAGAACACCACGAGCGTCACGGCAACGATGCTGGCCAGGAACGAACCGAGCACGGCCGTGGCCAGCGCCTGCGGTGCCCTGCGGTTCCTGGCCATCGGAAAGCCCTCGAACGCCGTGGCCATCGAGGAGCTCTGCCCCGGGGTGTTCAGCAGGATCGCGGTGGTCGCCCCACCGAACTGGCCTCCGAAGTAGACCCCGGCGAACATGATGAAGGCACCGGTGGGCTCCAGCTGGAACGTGACCGGCACCAGCAGGGCGATCGCCATGGCGGTGCCGAGTCCCGGCAGCACACCCACGACCGTTCCCAGCACCACACCGGCCAGGCACAGCAGCAGATTGACGGGAGTCAGCGCCGAGCCGAACCCGTCGAGCAGCAGCGACAGCGTTTCCATCACAGCACCTCCAGCAGCAGCCCGGAGGGCAGCGACAGGCCCAGCCCGGCCGAGAAGGCCAGCTGCACGGCGGACGAAACGATCACCGATATCCCCAGGTCACGAAGTTTGTGCTTGCTGCCCAGCGCGCAGGAGACACCCCAGAACAGCAGGGCTCCCGCCACGATCCATCCGGCGGTTCGCAGCAGCGCCAGATGCGCCACCAGGGTTCCGGCCGTCAGCAGCAGCGGTTTCCAGTCACTACCCGCTCCGGTCGCCTCGGCTGCCGCGGCGGGCTGTTCGTCAGTCACGGCGGGGCGATGCCCGGGCAGCGCCACCCGCACGGCCAGCGAAACGCCCAGCACCACCAGCAGCGCGCCGATCACCGCCGGGAAGAACCGGGGGCCGAGGAAGCTGACCGAGGAGGGCACGGCCATCATCGCGGTCCGCAGCAGCAGGAAACCGCCGATCGCGCCGACCAGCACGCCCACGAACAGTTCACTGCGTCCGGCCCAGAACGAACCGGAACCGCTCTCGCCGTCCCGCTGCCGCGAAGCGGTTCGTTGCACGAATGTGGTCATGACAGACCCAGCTCCTCGCTGATTCGCTTGATGCGCGCCGTCTCGGACTCCAGGAAGGACCGGAACTGTTCACCAGTCTGGAAAGTGTCCTTCCAGCCGTTGCGTTCCACCGCGTCCTGCCACTGCGCGCTTCCGTGCACCGTTGTGACGATCTTTTCCAGCTCCGCACGCTGGGCATCCGACAGCCCCGGCGGGGCGACGACTCCACGCCAGTTGGCCAGCGAGGCGTCCACGCCCTGCTCGACGAAGGTCGGAATGTCCACGCCCTCCAGGGGGCGTTTGGAGGAGACCCCGAGCGCACGCAGCTTGCCCGCTTCGATCTGCCCGGCGAACTCCGCGTAGCTGGAGACCCCGACGTCGAGTCCGCCGTCGAGCAGCCCAGTGACGACCTCACCGCCGCCCGCGTAGGCGATGTAGTTGAGTTCGGAGGTATCCACCCCGGCGGCGCGCAGCAGCATCCCCGCGAACAGGTGGTCCGTTCCACCCGCCGAACCGCCGCCGACGGCGACCGAGCGCGGGTCGTTCCGCCAGGCCGACATGAGGTCCTCCACCGTGCGGAACGGTGAGTCCTTCGGCACCACCACGACCTCGTAGTCGTCGGCCAGCCGCGCGATCGGGGTGACGTCGTCCAGCGTCGTGGCGGAGTCGGTGGTCTGGATGGAGCCGGTCATCACCGCCCCGCTCATCATCAGCTTGTTTCCCTTGCCGGACTGGTTCGCCAGCCGGGATAGCCCGATGGTGCCGCCCGCGCCGGGGACGTTGAGAACCTCGGTGGCGCGCGAGAGACCGTGGGCGTCCACCGAGCTCTGGATCTCCCTGGCCACGGTGTCCCAGCCCCCGCCCGGATCGGCGGGAGCCATCAGCTGCAACTTGTCCCGGGGATCTTTCCCACCGGAGGCCTTCGTGTGGGCGTCGGCCAGGCCCGCCCCCACGATGACCACGCCCAGGACCGCGGCGGTCAGGCGCAGGATCAGTCGTCCTGTCATGGTTTCTTCCCTGCGAAGTCCGGATCGTTCACGTCGACTCCGCGCCCCGCTGTTCCCGGTTCGTCGTGGCCGGAAGTGCCGGCGGCGAACGTTCACCGCGATACCGGCGGCACGACACCGTGAGATGAACAGCACGTTACGAGTCGTGGATCACAGGGTGTGGGTCACACCCGTTCGGTGGAAATGTGGTGTTCATAAACGCAGTAATGGTCGTTGTGGTCACGGTCGGACCGGATTTCCCGGCCACGTCCCCGGTGTGGTTTCCCGCCGCGCTGCGCTGCCGTTACCGTCGTACGGTCGTCGACAGCGGGAGGGGTGGACGTCATCGCCGAGGACAACACAGCGCGCACTCGCAGCCGCGCGCGCCGCTGGCCGCTGGCGGGCCAGTTCTTCGCGCTGCAGCTGGTGCTGGTCGTGCTCGCGCTCGTGGCCAGCGGGCTGTTCTGGTGGCGCAACACCCGCGCCGAGCTCGACGAGCAGTACGCGCAGCGCGTGCTGGCCATCGCCGAGTCGGTCGCCACGCTGCACACGGTGCGCGACGCCTTCGACGATCCGCACCCCGAGAACACCATCGCGCCACTGGCCGAACGAATCCGCCGCGCCACCGGCGCCTCCTTCATCGTGGTCGCCAACAGGCAGCAGATCCGCTACTCCCACCCCGAGCCCGAGCGCATCGGCCACCAGCTGTCCACCGATGCCGCCCCGGCGCTGGCGGGCAACGTATGGACCGGGATCCAGACCGGCACCACCGGACGCTCCATGCGTGCCAAGGTGCCGGTGCTCGACGAGTCGGGAACGGTGATCGGCGTCGTCTCCGTCGGTGTGCCCGTCTCGACTGTCAGCGAGGAGGTGTCGCAGAGCCTTCCCGAACTGCTGGGAACCGTGCTGACCCTGGTGGTGCTGGGCGGGCTCGGCACCTATCTCGTGTTCCGGAGGATGCGCCGGATGACCTTCGGCATGGCGGCCGATGAGATCGGCAGCCTGGTCGAGCACCGCATGGCCATGCTGCACGCCCTCAAGGAGGGTGTGGTCGCCTTCGACCCCTCCGGCAGGATCACCCTGGTCAACGACGAGGCGCACCGGCTGCTCGGGCTGCCCCCGGATGCCGAGGGCCGATACCTCGAAGAACTCGAACTGCCGGAGCGGTTGCACGAGGTGCTGGCCGGGCAGGCCGACGGCACCGATCAGATCGTGCTGCGGCGGGGCAGGGTGCTGGCGTTGAACCGTATGCCGGTCCGACTGGACAGCACCGAGGGCGGCTCGGTGGTCACGCTGCGCGACCGCACCCAGCTCGACCAGCTCGCCCAGGAACTCGACGGGGCACGGACCACCACCGACGCGCTGCGTGCCCAGGCGCACGAGTTCTCCAACCGCATCCACACCATTTCCGGGCTGCTCGAACTCGGCGAGTACGAGCAGGCACGCAGTTTCGTGGACGAGCTCAGCGCCTCCCACGGGCGCTTCACCGAGGATCTCACCACCCGCGTACGCGACGCCGCCGTCGCGGCCCTGCTGCTGGCGAAATCTGCTGCCGCCGCCGAGCGGGGCGCGGAGTTCGTGCTCGGCACCGACACCGACCTCGACGCCCTGCCCTCCACCACGGCCAGGGACGACCTGATACTGGTGGTGGGAAACCTCATCGACAACGCGTTGGACTCACTGGCGGGCTCCGGGCGGGTCCGGGTGTCGCTGCTGTCGGAGGAAATCAACGGGGCCGCGGTCACCCGCATCGAGGTCGGCGACTCCGGCGCGGGCATCGCCCCCGAACTGGCCGACGAGGTGTTCCGCGCGGGTTTCACCACCAAGGTGGCCCAGCAGGGCGGCACCGGCGGGCTGGGGTTGGCCCTGGTCCGACAGACCTGCCGCAACCGGGGAGGTTGGGTGCGTGCCGACAACGACGACGGCGCGGTCTTCACCGCGTTGCTGCCCGTGGTGGGCGACCCCGCCGAAACAGGGCCACCCGACGAGACGGGGGTACCCGACGTAACCCCTGAAAACCACTCGCGGCTGGCCCCGACCGGCCGGCAGTCCTCCCACCGGAGTTCCCGATGATCCGAGTTCTCGTGGTCGACGACGACGTCCGGGTCGCGGACAACCACCGCAAACTTGTCGAGAGCATGGCCGGATTCGAGGCGGCGGGCGTGGCACACACCGCCCACGAGGCACTGACCATGAGCGAACGGCTGCTTCCGGACCTGGTGCTGCTGGACCTGTACCTGCCGGACGAGTCCGGGGTGCGGGTGCTGCAGCGGCTGCGCGGCAACGCCCACCCGCTCGACGTGCTGGTGATCACCGCGGTGCGGGACGTGGAGACGGTCAAGGCCGCCATGCAGGGCGGGGCGGTGCACTACCTGCTCAAACCCTTCCCGTTCCGGGAGCTGCGGGAACGGCTGAACGGCTACGCCGAGGCCCAGCACGAACTCGACGCGGTCGACGAGGCCGAGCAGGCCGATGTGGACCGGGTCTACGGCAAGCTGCGCGCCGCCGAACCCCAGCACACCGTCCCCGAGGAGCTGCCCAAGGGGCTTTCCGCGGTCACCGCGCGCCTGGTGCTCGACACGCTGCGCTCGGCCGAGACCGACCTGTCCGCCTCCGAGGTCGCCAACAACGCGGGACTGTCCCGGGTGAGCGCCCGGCGCTACCTCGACCACTTCGCCACCACCGGCAGGATCACGCTGCACCTGCGGTACGGCTCGGCGGGCAGGCCCGAACACCGCTACCGGTGGGCGAGCGGGCGCGGCGCCCAGTGAACCTCCGGCGCTCCTGGAAGCTCCGTTGTTCCTGGAACTTCCGAGGTTTTCCGGCTCCTCCGGCGTCTTTCGGACACCCCCGCCCGGCAGCGGCGCCGCTCTGCCAGGATCGTCGGCATGACTTCGTCCGCCGCGACAGTCCGTCACCTGGCCGGAGCAGCCGAACTGTTCACAGTGGCCGGTACCGACACCTACACCCGCATGACCGTGGCCGAGGACGTGACCGGCTACGCCACCGACAAGGCGGTCGCCTGGTTCACCCGCATTCCGTGGCAGCCCGGTTCGCTCTCGCTGCGTGGTCGGCCGCGCGCGGCCATCGACCTGCTCGGTGAACTCCGAGCGGCCGGGCTGCTCGACTCGGTCGATTCGGTACGGCTGCCGCTGCTGTCGGGCGAGGACGAAGACGTGCGGCTGCCCGTCTCCCGACTGGAGGACTGGTATTTCCTCGCGGCCGAGGTCGCCCCCGAGCAGCGGCACGGCGAGGCGGCGGTCGAGGTGCTGCCGAGCGGGGAGAACGAGCGGGTCGAGCGGTTGCTGCGGGAGGGGCATCCGGCCACCTCGGCGAACCCTCGCGCCCCTGGGATTCGCCATTGGTTCGGTATCCGCGACGGTGACCGGCTCGTCGCTTGTGGTGCGGACCGGAGCATCAACGGGGTCGGTTTCCTCGCCAAGATCACCGTCGATCCCGCCTACGCCGGTCGCGGCTTGGGAAGCGACCTGACGACGGCGATGACCCGCGTGCTGCTGGAGGAGTTCGGCGAGGTCGCGCTGGGGGTGACCGTGGCCAACACTCGGGCGATCGAGGTTTACGAAAGGCTGGGCTATCGTCGGGTCGCCGACGTCAGCTCGGTGCGGCTTCTCGACTGAAGAGGTGGGCGGAGCCCCGGAACGGCTTTGGTTTTTTGCTCGGGGCGAGCGTTTTCCCAGGTTCGCAGCGAGATTCCTCGGAAGGGTCTGTCCCTTAGAACAGCCTGCCCGCCTCTTCGGCGGGCGGTTCCTCCAACCGCAGCAGAAAGCGCTTGCGGTCCAGCCCGCCGCCGAAGCCGGTCAGGCTGCCGTCGGCGCCGACCACGCGATGGCAGGGCACGATCACCGCGATCGGGTTGCGTCCGGTCGCCGTTCCCACAGCCCGGGACAGGCCCGGGTTGCCGAGTTCGCGGGCCAGTTCGCCGTAGCTGCGCGTCGCACCGTAGCCGATCGCGGCGATCAGCTGCCAGACCCGCTGTTCGAACTCGTCGCCGTGGAAAGCCAGCGGAACGTCGAACCGGGTGCGTTCTCCCGCGAAGTACTCGGCGAGCTGTTCCCTGGTGTATCGGAAGTCCCCGTCGGCGCGGGGGCCGAGCGTCGCCGCCGGGTTCTTGTGCTCCCGCCCCTCGAAGTGCAGCCCGATGAGCCGGTCGTCCTCGGCCACGACGGTCAGCTCACCCACCGGTGAGTCGATCACCGTGTGTCTCGTGCTCATGCCGTGGTCCTCGAAACCTTCCCCGCCGGTGTGTCCACCACGAGTGTAAGCGCGGCAGGTGCGTCGGTTTCCCGTAGTTCCGTTCGACGTGCTTTCGGATCGGTGCTTCGTCGGTCGGCAGCTCACCCGAGGGTGCTGTCCTCCGTTCGGTGGATAAAAGCTCTCACTATTCGCTATATATCGGTTTACAATATATGCTGTTCACATGACACGGCGAGCCATGTCCGAGCAGTCGTTCCTGGTGCTGACCGTGCTGGCCGATGGGCCCCTGCACGGTTACGGGATCGTGCGTGCGGTGAGCGAGCTCTCGCGGCAGCGAGTGGTGCTGCGGGTGGGCACCCTCTACGGGGTGATCGACCGGTTGTGTAGCGACGGCCTCGTGGAGCTCGACAGCGAGCAGGTCCACAACGGCCGGTTGCGCCGCTACTACCGCATCACCGACAACGGACTGACCACACTGGTCGGTGAGACCGCTCGTCGCTCCGATGCCGTGCGGGCGGCCACCGAGCGGTTGCGGACCCGGGGACTGCAACCGGAATCGGGTGGTACGGCATGACGCGACTGGAACAGCGCTACCGACATCTGCTGCGGCTGCTGCCGAGCTGGTACCGCGCCGATCGCGAGGAGGAGATGGTGGACGTCTTCCTGCTCGCCGACGCGGCGAGGCACAGCGGGGGAGCGGACGAGGAGCAGGACGACTGGGGCGGCGGTGACGGCTGGGACGAGGACCTGCGTGGTGAGTACGGTTGGCCCGATTGGCGCGAGTTCCTCGCCGTGGCGGGGCTCGCGGTCCGAACCCGCTTCGGTGGTATCGGCGCACCCAGTGCGGCTCGTAACCGGGGTGACACCGTTCGCACCATCGCGCTGCTCGGGCTGCTCGTTCGCGCTGTGCTGGCGCTCGTTTCCGTGGGCAGTCTGGTGCACGTCCAGCTTCGGGGCGGCGCGGCGTTCGCGGACCCGACCACGTTGATGTTCCCGCTCGGCGGATACGTCTTCCTGAGCTTGCTGCCCGGCCTGCTGTGGGTGCCCGCGTACCTGTCACTGGTTTTGGGGAAGCGCCGTACGGGCATGCTCTTCGCGGGTGCCGCGCTGCTGCCCTCGCTGCTTTCGGCGATCCGCCCGGACAACAGCCCGGCCACGGCCCTCACCAGTGTGCTCATGGGAGTCGGCAGCTGGCTGCCGGTCGCGTGCGTGTTCCTCGGGTTCCACCGCGACGCGCCCGAGCCCTCGCGAAAACCGTGGTTGTTCGCTCTGCCGGGCGCGGTGCTGGCCACCTTGGTCTTCATGCTGCTGGGATGGCTCGTTCCGCCGGTAGTGGTTGCCGGAGTAAAGGTCTGGGGCCTGCTACTCGCCGCCGGGTTCACTCTGGTCGCACGGCTTCGTTCCCCGGAACGGGTTCCGAACTCCTGGTCGGTCGCGCTGACCGTGATCGGCGCGCTGTTCCTGCTGGAACACGTGGCGCTGTTCGTCAGCTTCGGGATCCCGGAAGTGGTGCCGGTACTCTCGGTCCTCCTGCCCCCGGCGGTGCTTGCCCTCTGCTGCGGTGTCCTGGTGGTCATCGCCGCACGTTCACCACGTGGCGATCGTTCGGATGCGGTCGGTGCGAGCGAGCACTGACCGACTCCCGGCGGTAGATGCGTAGCGGATGTGCTCGGGTTCGGCGCCGGTCCGGGCGAATGGTCCACATTGGAAAGTCCGGCCGCTCACCGGAAAACCGGTCGCTTCCCTCTTACAGCCGTTCACCGGGCAACAGACTGAACATCACGCTGTCACGTCGTCCGCCCTGAAAGGGGAGGTAAGAGCGCAGTACTCCCTCGCGTGCGAAGCCGCAACGCTCGGCCACCCGCTGGGAGGCGATGTTGTCGGGAGCACAGGTCAGTTCCAAGCGTTCCAACTCCAGGTGGTCGAACACCCACCCCACCAGTAGGCGCAGTGTCCGCGTGGCCAGGCCGCGCCCTCGTGCGTGGGGTGCGAGCCAGTAACCGGCCGCCGCGCGCCCCTGGTCGAGGGCGACTTCGTAAACCGAGGCACCTCCCAGGACGAGATCGTGGTCGGTGGCCTCCACCACGGCGAAGTTGATCGCCTCCCCGCGGAGCCGCATCTTCTCGTGCTCCACCATGTCCTGCTGCACGTGTGCGATCGTGAACGGCTCCACGAGCGGCCAGGAGAAGTGCAGGCACAACGGGTCGGAGAAGCCCTCGAACCACTGCCGCGCGTCGGAGGTGGCCCAGCAGCGCAAAGCCACGGCCTCGTCGGAGAGCGGAGGTCCGGGAACGGTAACGCAGACATGCTCGTATGCTATACTGGGGGACAGCTCGGTTACGTCGATTTTTCGAAATCCGGACTATTGGAACTCAAGGGCGATTTAAACTTTCTTGTGCCGTGAATTTTAGCGTGTTGCCGTCAGTCTGTCCGCTATTGTCCGAATTGGCTTCTGATGGACATTAGAAGGTGGACTGTTGACTGCGCTTGTTCGGATCAGCGGCGTAACACATGCTTATCGGCGTCGTACGGCGTTGCGGGATGTGGATATCACGTTGCCCGCGGGTGTTACCGCGTTGTTGGGGCCCAATGGTGCGGGTAAGAGCACGTTGCTGAGTGTGCTCTCCACCGTGTTGTCGCCGCAGCAGGGTAGGATCGAGTTGAACGGTTTGGATCCGGTCCGGGATCGGCGACGATATCGTGAATCGTTGGGTTTTTGCCGCAGCACTTCGACGCGCCCGCGCAGTTGACCGCTGCGGAGTTTCTGACCCTGTCCGCTTGGTGGCGACGTGTGCCACGCGCGGAACGCGGTTCAGCGGTGCGGCGGGTGCTGGAATCCACCGGGCTGTGTGAACGCGCTTCGAGAGGTGATCACCTCCGTGGGGCAGCAGCAGGCGGTGCTGCTGAGCACGCATCTGACAGAAGACGTCGCGGCCGTGGCCGAGCGAGTGATCGTGCTCGACGCGGGGCAAGTGGTCAGTGATTCCTCGCTGGCCGATCTCACCGGCAAGGAAGAGAACACAGCCGCTGACCTGCCCATCCGGCAAGGGCATTCGGTCAGGGCCTGGCGAATTTGGTGGCCAGATGAACAGCCAATGCCCCGAATACACCAGCTGAGACGCGGTCCATCCACTTACGAACGCTGCGGCGTCGGCTCAAGAACTCCGACAGCTTTCCGGCGGTCAACCCGGTCATGCCGTCCAACGCCACGCCGACCAGGATGAATAGGCCTCCGAGGGCCAGTAGCTGAACGGACACCGGCCATGCGTACGACTGATTCGTGAACTGGGGCATGAACGCGAGGTAGAACAGGATGATCTTCGGGTTGGCGAGATTGGTCAGGACGGCCATGGTGTAGACGCGGCGCAGCGAGCGCGTTGGCGCGTTCACCTGCGGAGATTCGGCCTCGACGCCTGATGACCGGTATGCCTGAAAGGCAAGATACAGCAGGAAGAAGATCCCGAAGACTCGGATGACGTTCATCGCAGCGGGGGCTGCCTGCAACAGTGCGCTCAAGCCGAACACGGCAGCGAGCGTGTGAACTGCCATTCCCGTTGAGATACCGACTGCGGCGATCACCCCCGCACGTGCGCCCGAGGTCATACCGTTGGCCATTATGAAAAGCGTGTCGGGACCTGGCACCAGGCTGATGACCGTCACGACGCCGAGGAACGCCAGGAGTGCGCCGATCTCCACAAGGCCTCCAAAAGTTGGCTGAGAGCTCTACCGTAGGTCATTTCTGTCTCGCCTCGAGGCCAGTTCGACGAGGCAGGGGGCAACCGCTGTGGGGAGCGCGGCTCGTCCGCGAGCCTCGATGTCCACAGCAGGCGACAGCGATCGCTCGTCCCCACCGCCCCGAGCCTCCGCGTCGGCGCTCGTCGGAAGGTACTCGTGGGCTTCGTTTCTCTGGTATCCCAGGCAAGGTCCGCCCTTGATCCCGAGACCTATGACTACCCCGGGCACGCACTCGGGCAAGCCCACGCCGGGGTGTTGTGGGCTCGGTTTCGCACCTACCTGCTGCGTCACCTCGCCCGGCTGGTGAGGCTGCGGGTACGTGAGATCGGCGACCAGGTGCGCTCTTGTCGTACGCGATTCGCCGAGTACCGGAAACGCGGTGTGCTCCACACTCACACAGTGATCCGTCTCGACGATCCCGAGGCACGTCTGCTGGCCGGCGAATTGCGAGCGCTGTTCTCCGCGCGGATCGATCGACCATCGAGCGGGGGCGGGAGTTCCGTTAGGTGCAGAGACCCTGGTTGTCTGCGCGATGCTCTTGTGCGGCAACTGCGAACGGCTGGGGAGACCACCTGCTGGGTCACTTCGCACGGGCCAGGGGATTCGGGGTGTCGTCCTCGGTCTGGAACTCTCTGAAACCGAGTTTCGTGCACAGTGATGGTGGGATGAAGGCGAGGTCATCGGGATCCAGCACGGGCAGACTCCCACGCGTCTCGATGTGTTTCACCGATTCCTTGAGCAGATATCGCGCGATGCCGTGGTCGTGCTTGGCCGGTTTCACGAACAGTCGTCTGATCACCAGCAGCTCATCTACCTGCCGAGAAGTCTGGGCTGCGACGTCGCGGACCCAGCGGGCGTTGGGCGGTGGATGGATCTGGACGTGGCCCACCACGTTTCGGGTCGGGGCGACGCGCACCGGTGCCTGGTCGAACACCCAGGAGCACTCGGCGTCGACCTCCTGCAGCCAGTCTCGCGGTTGCCGTCTTCCGAGGACGTGGGCGTGGTCGTCCAATTCGTCCAGGAGCTCGCACAGCCGGTCGAGGTCTTCGTTTCTGCGCTCACGGATCATCGTGGTTCCAGAGTAGTGGTCGCGTCGGTGTCGAGGTCCTCATGTTTTCGGACGAAGTCCGGGGCAACACCAGGATTGCTTCGGTCAGGGGCCCTTGACCGAACCCACTCCACGCACTTCCTCCGGGGCACCGTGAAAAATCGGAGCAGCCCCTAACCGCCGGTTTCCGGGAACCTCCGCAACCCTCCAACTCCTCGGCGGTGAACACCCGCGTGGCCAATCAGCGCTTCCCGCCAGAGGTCGACGATTACCGGTTCACAAGCCTCGCGAGGCATGTCCGCCCGATATCCGACGAGTACTGAGGCATCCCACTCACCCGGCGATCCGGCGCCCCAACCTGTCCACGAGGTGCCGGTGAGCTGCCACGCGTGCGTGACCCGCCCGATCGCGCGGCAGCGCCGGACAGCAGGTAGTGGATCTGGCGGATCTGTGTGGCGCCCAACGGTTTGCCGTGGTGCTTGCGGCAGCGGTGCTCGCACTCGTCCGGCTTCCTGGCGCGGTGATCCCGGCACCGCCGTAGTTTCCGGAAGACGGTCGGTGACTCGGCGGCCAGAGCCCTGGCCGACCTGCAACGGGAAGACTGAGCAGAAGTGGGGTTAAAGTGGGGAGGGATCTTGACTCCGATCCGCCCCCACGTCTGTGACCTGCTACTAGGCGCCCCCGGCAGGATTCGAACCTGCGACCTAGAGATTAGAAGTCTCTTGCTCTATCCGTCTGAGCTACGAGGGCTCGAGCGACACCGGGCGTGCGCTCACGGCACGTGTCGTGTCGCGCCAAGCAGACTAACGGTTCCCCTCGCTTTACGGAGAACCCACACGGGAGCTGTTGCCGAGACGGTATCGAATGGCAAGCCGATCATAATCCCGAGCGGTTGATCCCAGTTGCCTGAATATTGTTCGTTTTCCTGGCGCGGGCCGCGTGGTGGCGACCTGCGCAGCGACAACGAGTCATCGTGGACATCGTAGTCGCGCTTCGCTTACGACTCTATCCGCTCCGCTTTCACGAAATCGAGTCGTTATCTCGCGGCGCCTTTCGGTCTCGGTTTTCGCTCGTTCGGGTGGAGTTTCGCGATGTTGTCGGCTACCCCATCGGGGGCTCTGCTCGCGAATTGTCCACATGGTCGCGTTTTATGTACATAAAGTAATTAAAGTGTGGCTCAGCGTGCCCGGGCTCTTGCAGGCTGAAGTGCAGCGCCGCACGGCGCCACCGAGCCGAGACGAGACCACTCGAAGTGGTGGAAGGGCAGGAGCTCATGTACGAAACCGCTGTCACTCTTGTCGGTGAAGTTCTCAGTGCCCCGAAGAGTCGTGAGACCAGACACGGCAATCGTGTGGCGAGTTTCCGTATGGTCAGCATCACCCGCCGTTTCGACCGTGCGAACCAACGCTGGGTCGACGGTGATCGGGTTTACGCCACGGTCCACTGCTGGAAGCAGCTCGCCCAGGGCGTGGTGCAGGCCCTGGAGAAGGGCGACTCGGTGCTGGTGACAGGAAGGCTGCGCACCAAGGAGTACGAAACCGACGGGCAGCGTCGAACCACAGCGGAGGTCGAGGCCGGGGCGGTGGGGCTCGACGTGTTGCACGATTCCCGTTCCCCGGCGGATGACACCGACGAGGTGACGGCGGGGAGGGGCACGGGTTCTGCCCGTGACTGCTTCCGGGGCGCACCGCCCTGTCCACGAGACGCCGAGGACACCTCCACGCAGGCGATCGGCGCCTGACGGCACAGCGGGTGACGACACAACGGTCCGTCGGGCGGCGTGCCGGCTTCCGCGCCGCCGCCCGGCGCCGTGTCGCGGCGTCGTTCGCTGCCGATTCGTCGGTGCACAAGTCGTGTTTCCGCCCGATCGAGGAGAGGATCCCGAGTCTCCCGACGGGGCACGGTCGCCACGCGCAGGGGGCTCGTCACGGGAGGTGCACACCGTGCGGATGCAGTGCAGACCACGCGCTCCCGCACATCTACGATCGGAGGCATGGCCGAGTTCATCTACACCATGAAGAATGTGCGCAAAACGCACGGGGACAAGATGATACTGGAGAACGCGACTATCCAGTTCTACCCCGGTGCCAAGATCGGTGTGGTGGGGCCGAACGGGGCCGGGAAGTCGAGCGTGCTGCGCATCATGGCCGGACTCGACCACCCGAACAACGGTGAGGCCTTCCTTTCCCCCGGTTACACGGTGGGCATCCTGCAGCAGGAGCCCCCGCTGAACGAGGAGAAAACCGTACTCGGCAACGTCGAGGAGGGCGTTGGCGAGATCAAGGAGAAGCTGGACCGCTTCAACGCCATCGCCGAGCAGCTCGCCACCGATTACACCGACGAGCTCATGGCCGAGATGGGCAAGCTCCAGGAGGAGCTCGACCACGCCGAGGCGTGGGAGCTGGACTCGCAACTGGAGCAGGCGATGGACGCCCTGCGCTGTCCACCCCCCGAAGCAGAGGTTCGTTACCTCTCCGGCGGTGAGCGTCGCCGGGTCGCGTTGTGCAAACTGCTGCTGAGCAGGCCCGACCTGTTGCTGCTGGACGAGCCCACCAACCACCTGGACGCCGAGAGCGTGAACTGGCTGGAACAGTTCCTGTCCAACTACTCCGGCGCCGTGCTGGCCGTGACCCACGACCGCTACTTCCTGGACAACGTGGCGGGCTGGATCCTCGAGCTCGACCGGGGCAACACCTACCCGTACGAGGGCAACTACTCGACCTATCTGCAGAAGAAGTCCGAGCGGTTGGCCGTGCAGGGCAAGCGGGACGCCAAACTGCAGAAGCGTCTCAAGGACGAGCTGGAGTGGGTGCGTTCCAACACCAAGGCGCGCCAGAAGAAGTCGCGTTCGCGACTGGATCGCTACGAGGAAATGGCGGCCGAGGCCGAGAAGACCAAGAAGATGGATTTCGAGGAGATCCAGATTCCGCCGGGTCCGCGCCTGGGCAACCTCGTGGTCGAGGCCAACGAGATGAGCAAGGGCTTCGAGGGCAATCTACTCATCGACAGGCTCTCGTTCACGTTGCCGCCCAACGGCATCGTGGGAGTCATCGGTCCCAACGGTGTCGGTAAGACGACCCTGTTCAAGACCATCGTCGGACTGGAGGAGCCGGACAGCGGTCAGGTGCGGGTCGGCGACACGGTCAAGCTCAGCTATGTGGACCAGAACCGCTCCGGCATCGACCCCAACAAGAACGTCTGGGAAGTCGTTTCGGACGGCCTGGACCACATCCAGGTCGGCCAGGTCGAGATGCCTTCCCGCGCTTACGTCAGCGCCTTCGGTTTCAAGGGTGCCGATCAGCAGAAGCCGGCCGGGGTGCTCTCCGGTGGTGAGCGCAACCGGTTGAATCTCGCGTTGACGCTCAAGCAGGGTGGGAACACGCTGCTGCTGGACGAGCCCACCAACGACCTGGACGTGGAGACGTTGTCCTCACTGGAGAACGCGCTGCAGGAATTCCCCGGCTGTGCCGTGGTGATTTCCCACGACAGGTGGTTCCTCGACCGGGTGGCCACCCACATCCTCGCTTGGGAGGGTGATGAGGAGAATCCGGCCAAGTGGTTCTGGTTCGAAGGTAACTTCGAGGGGTACGAGAACAACAAGATCGACCGGTTGGGCGCCGAGGCCGCACGTCCGCACCGGGTTACCCATCGGAAACTGACCCGCGGCTGAGGATCGGAGAGTCGACTTGGCGAGGGAGCGCGGTTCGCGGATAAGCAGCCCCGGCCACGAACTTCTGGAATCCGCTCGGCAGCTGCGCTGGCGGGTTCCGGAGCTGGCACTGTTGTTCGCCAACCGCGCGACTGCCGCTGCCCGACAGGCCGGTGACACCGAGCAGCGACTCCGGGCGGAGGCGATCGCGCTTTTCGCCGAGAACCGCTTGGGGCGTTCGGTCACCGCCACCGAACGCGCGCTCGGGGCCTTTCGGGACGCCGAGCGCGCTGGCTCGGCGGAACCACTCGGGGAGCTGCGGGTCGAACTGGCTTGCTGTGCCCGTGGCAGCGGCAGTCTCGATGTGGCGTTGCGCGTGCTGCATCCGTTGTTGGAGCTGGAGCGTGTTCCGGCACGGCTGCGCGCGCACGCGCTGGTCGAGTTGTGTGGTGCGTTGCCGATGCACCGTCGTGCGGCGGAGCGCGTCGAGGCGTTGGACGAGGCCGACCGGCTCTACGCCGCCGAGTCGACCGAGGATCAGGACACCACGCGGCTGCTCCGTGCCAGGGTCGCGGTCGTGCGGGCTGCTCACTACCGCGGCAACGGTGAGTTCGCGCTCGCGATCGAGTCGGCCACGGCGGGACTCGACTTTCTGGAACGTCTCGGTGACCCGGCCGCTGACAGTGGGGAGGTTCGCGCCGGACTGGTGCTCGAACAGGCGCAGTCACTGCTGGATCTGGGCAAGCAGGCCGAGGCGTTGCGGTGTGCGTCCGAGATCGTGCGGCAGCCGCTCCGTGCCGCCGCCGCGGCTCCGGTCGGTTGGCTGCGACTGGCGGTGGCGACCAGGGTGCACGTGCCTTCCGGGCAGCATTCGGCCGCGTTCGAGTCGCTGCGGGAGGCTCTCGACGGCGGGCGCAGGCACGAACTGTTCGATCTGCAGGCCGCGGTACTGAACACGCTGTCCGCGCTGCACGAGAGAGCATCCGACCTTCCCGAGGCGTTGCGTTGCGTTCGCGATGCCTACTCGGCCGATCATCACTGGCGTAGAACCGTCGAACAGGCCAGGCTGCGCCTGCTGGAGGAGTTCCCGGCGCCGAACTCCGCCATCCCGCGGCAGCAGTCCGAAAACGGCGGGCACGGTCGTGATCAACAGGGTTACGACCAGCACGGTCACACCACCGAACATTCGCCGTCGGGTCCGTTGCCTCCCGAAGCGGGCGAGACGGAGCCCGCGACGGAGGACCCGGACACCCGGCAACAGGCCCGGCGGTTGATGAACACCCTGCTGTCCGGTGGGGCGCCGGGTACGCGGGACTCCGCGAGCGTGCCGCACCAGCAGGAAGGCACCGACACCGGTGATCATCGCTCGGGTGGTCAGGGGAACGGTGCCGCCGCTCACCGTTCCGATGCCCCCCTCGGCGAGGTCGTCTCGTGGGGAACCGTCGCGGGCAGGCGCCATCGGGTGCCGGACGGAGCCGAGGAACACGGCTCAGCCCATCCGCACACCCCTGCCGATTCCGTAACGCCCGGCGTGTTCGAGCGATCGGGAGCGACGCGCGACACCACGTGGCAGGGTGAGCCGGATGCTCACCACCCACCCCGTGAGTACGCCGCTCGGGACGACATCGACTTTCCCACCGAGCTCCCAACCGAAACCGGGCTCGGCGGGACCGCGACGGAATCGGACACCGGCTCGGGAGTCGGTTCGGGAAGCGATTTCGCTTCGCCCTCCCGCACCGAGGACGTGACCACGATAATGCCGATCGTCCCGAGCTTTTCGGAATCGGAGCCCCCGGTCGAGGAGAGCGGTGAGCACGCGGGTGGCGACAGTGGTTGGCCCACGTCCGACCCGCAACCGGGCGGCGTGCCCGAACCTACCGAGCGCCACCCTTCCCGGGCCGCTGATTCCCCGCCGGGCCACGACTCCGAGCCGCTCCACGAGCACGCCGCGCCCGGCCCCTCCGAGCCGGCCCCCTCCGAGCCCGGCGCGGAGAGGGCCAGGCGACGAGCGGAACCGATCGAAGCCGAGGAACCACCGGCTCGGCGGTCGCACGGGCGTTCGCTGGACGAGATCCGTGCCGCGCTCGAAGCGGAGGGAAGGGGCGCGCCCCGCCAGCGTCGGAGTCGTTCCGCCGCCGAAACCACCGAGGAGGCCGGGAGCGGCACGGAGCCCGACCTCTCCGCCCGGCCCGCCACCCCCACTCGGCCAGGAGGACGCCGTCGCCGTGCGGAACCACCGGAACCGGCCGCCTCCGGGGAGCAGAGCGCATCCGGGGATCGGGCCGAATCGACGACACCGGTGGGCGAGGGCGGATCGGGAACCCACCCCGAGGGGGATGAGAGTTTCGGCGGCACCCCGCGGGAGACGACGACTTCCCGCCCCGCGGTCCCGGAACACCTGCTGGAGCAGAGCAGAGAGTTGATCAGGGACTTCTCCGGGATGGACGTTTCCGACAGTGCCGCCGAGTCCGGTGCGGGGCAGGCGGGACTGGCCGATCTGCTCGCGGAAGCGCTGGTGGCCTACCGCAACGGCAACCGGACAGACGACACCGCCGGTGCCGGGCAGTCCGCGCCGGCGAGGGCGCCGCGGGCGTATCCCGAGGCTCCGGAAACCCCCTCCGAAACGGCGTCTCCCACTGCGCGAAGCTCTCGGCGTTCCGGTGAGTCCGAGATGCGTTCCGAGGACGAGCCGACGGCCCGGACAGGCACGGATGACACCGCGTTCCGGGGGCGCAGACGACACGCCGCGGGGGAGACCGAGACCGGCGAGTCCCACAGTTGGACCCCTCGGATCCGTTGATCCACCTGTGCCTCTCGCGCGCACGTGTGGCGTTTCCACCTCGGGTGGGGCGTGCCCCACTGCGGTCCGGTTCTACTTGATCTGTTCAGCCCGTCACCGATCACGGCGTCGAGCACTCTAGGGTGGTCGTGTTGGCACAACGAGGTGCCGCTAGTTGTGGAGCTGCGTGACGATGACCTCTGAATCCGGACAGTTGAGTACCGAGTACGCCGTACCGAACGGGGAGCGGACACCGCGGACGTCCGACCCGGGGGCGGTAGGTCCCGAGTATCTGACGAGCCTGGTGGAGCGAGCCGTGCGAACGGTCCCGGAACTGGCTCACCTGCTACGTACTTACTACCGCCACGTCCCGGCCGAGGAAGTCGTGAGCGAGGAGCCGGACGATCTCGCCGGTGCGCTGCGCTCGCACTACGACCTGGCCGCGCACCGTGCTCCCGGGCGTGCCATGGTGCGGATATTCAACCCGACTCGCGCCGTCGAGGGGTGGCACAGCCCCGCGTCGGTGGTTCAGCTCGTCACCGACGACATGCCTTATCTGGTCGATTCGGTGATCGCCGAGTTGTCGCGCGCCGGTGCGCAGGTGCAGCGCGTGGTTCATCCCATCGTGGTGGTGCGCAGGGACGTCGCCGGTGAGCTGCGCGAGGTATTGCCCGGTGCGGACCCCTCGAATCCGCCCGAGGACGCCCTGGCCGAGTCGTGGATGTTCCTCGAAATCGACAAACTGGCCGAACCGGATCGGATAGCCGAGCTGGAGCACGGCCTGCTGCGGGTGTTGACCGACGTGCGCGAGGTCGTGGAGGACACCGACCGCATGCACGAGACCGCTCGCGAGCTCGCGAACTCGCTGGAGCGGGACGGTTCCCGGCCGTCCGTGGAGCAGGCTTCCGATGCCGCCGCCCTGCTGCGCTGGTTGGCCGAAGGGCATTTCACCTTCCTGGGGTACCGACACGACGAAGTGGTGCACGACGAGGAGTCCGGCGGCCCCGCGGTGCGACCGGCGCTCGCGTCCGGTCTCGGTGTGCTGCGGTCCGACGACGGTGTCGTCCGGACCCTGTCCACCGGTCCGGACACGCTCGTCGAGTCCCCGAACGACGAGTTGCTGGTGCTTACCCAGGCGACCGCGAACTCGTCCGTGCATCGTGCCGGGCATCCGTTCTACGTGGGTGTCAAAACCTTCGACGCCGACGGTGGGATGTCCGGTGAGCACCGTTTCATCGGGCTGTTCACCACCACGGCGTTGCACGAGAACGTGCTGGAAATACCGGTTATAGCCCGCCGGGCCCGCGAGGTGATCCACCGTGCGGGGTTCCCGCTGGAGTCCTACTCCGGGCAGCGCATGCTCGAGGAGATCCAGAGCTATCCGCGCACCGAGCTGTTCGCCACCGGCACCGACACCCTGCTGGAGATCATCACCGGGGTGCTCGCGCTCGCGGAACGGCGCAAGCTCAAGCCCTTCCTGCGGCGCGACCCCTACGGTCGGTTCTTCTCGTGCCTGGTCTACCTGCCGCGCGACCGATACACGACCCGCTCCCGACTGGCGATGCAGGAAGTGCTGCTGGCGGAACTGGGTGGGACAGGTCTGGAGTACAGCACCCGGGTGGGTGAGTCCGCGCTGGCCCGAGTGCATTTCGTGGTGCACACCGAACCGGGAAGCAGGCTCGAACCCGATGTCAACCGGGTGCAACGCCGGCTCAGCGAGGCCATCCGCACCTGGGACGACGACATGGTCGAAGAGGTCGAGTCGGAACGCACGGGCGACCGCACGGAGGCGCGACGGGACGGTCGGCTCGTCTCGTTCGGCTCCGAGGCCATCAGCGAGGTCGGGCTGCGCTACGCGGCGGCCTTTCCCGAGGCGTACAAGGAGGATTTCGAGGCCTCCGACGGTCTGATCGACCTCCGCAGGCTGGAGAAGCTCGCCAGCCCGGGTGATCTCGCGATGTCGTTCTACGCGCCACGTGACGCCGGGCCGGGAAACCGTCGTTTCAAGATGTTCCTCACTGAGCGTGTGACGCTGTCCCGGGTGCTTCCGGTGCTGCAGAGCATGGGTGTGGAGGTCGTCGACGAACGGCCCTACGAGGTTTCCCCGGACGACGACACCGTCCGCTGGATCTTCGACTTCGGACTCCGCCCGGGGCAGGGCGTGCTGGATCAGTCCGACGGCGAACGGATCGACACGCTCCGGGAGCGGTTCGAGGAGGCGTTCCGGGCCGCCTGGCAGAACGACGCCGAGGTCGACAGGTTCAACTCGCTGGTGCTGCGAGCCGGGCTCACCTGGCGGCAGACCACGGTGCTGCGTGCCTACGCGAAGTATCTGCGGCAGGTCGGAGTGGCCTACAGCCAGGACTACATCGAGGACGCGCTGATCACGCACGAGTCGATCACCGTGCGGCTGATCAAGCTGTTCGAGACGCGTTTCGATCCGAGTGTCGCGGAGACGCTGCGGCTCTCCGGGGAGCAGGAACTGATCGACGCCGCCGAGCGGGCCATCGAAGAGGTCACCAGCCTCGACGCCGATCGCATCCTGCGTGCCTACCTCGGACTGATCCGGGCCACGCTGCGCACCAACTACTTCGTCGAGGACGAGCGCTCGCGGCCCCGCTCCTTCCTGTCGTTCAAACTGGAGCCGCAGGAAATTCCCGGGCTGCCCGAGCCGCGGCCGCAGTACGAGATCTTCGTGTACTCTCCTCGCTTCGAGGGAGTGCATCTCAGGTTCGGCTCGGTGGCGCGCGGTGGGCTTCGCTGGTCCGACCGCCGCGAGGACTTCCGCACCGAGATTCTGGGGCTGGCCAAGGCGCAGGCGGTCAAGAACGCGGTGATCGTGCCGGTAGGCGCCAAGGGCGGATTCGTCCTGAAACGCCAGCCCGCACCGAGCGGAGACCCGGGGGCCGACCGGGAGGCGGTCCGTGACGAGGGGATCGCGTGCTACCGCATGTTCATCTCCGGCATGCTCGATCTGACCGACAACCTGGTCAACGGGCAGGTGGTCGGGCCCGAACGCGTGGTCCGGCACGACGCCGAGGACACCTACCTGGTGGTCGCGGCCGACAAGGGGACCGCGACGTTCTCCGACATCGCCAACGAGGTCGCCGAGTCCTACGGCTTCTGGCTGGGCGACGCCTTCGCCTCCGGCGGCTCGGTCGGTTACGACCACAAGGCCATGGGCATCACCGCCAAAGGAGCCTGGGAGAGCGTCAAACGGCACTTCCGTGAACTCGGCACCGACACGCAGCGCGAGGAGTTCAGCGTCGTCGGAGTCGGTGACATGGGGGGTGACGTTTTCGGCAACGGGATGCTGCTTTCCGAGCACATCCGGCTGGTTGCCGCCTTCAACCACCTGCACGTCTTCATCGACCCGACTCCGGATCCCGCCGCCTCGTTCGCCGAGCGATCCCGGCTGTTCGCCATGCCGCGCTCCACATGGGACGACTACGATCGCGACGTGATCAGCGCGGGCGGCGGTGTCTGGCCGCGTTCCGCCAAGTCGATCCCGCTCAACCCGGAGATCCGCGCCGCGCTCGGGATCGACGACAACGTCGCCCGGTTGGCACCGGCCGAACTGATCAAAGCGATTCTGCGTGCCCCCGTCGACCTGCTCTGGAACGGTGGGATCGGTACCTACGTCAAGGCCAGTACCCAGACCCACGCCGAGGTGGGGGACAAGGCCAACGATCCGGTACGGGTGGACGGTGCCGATCTGCGTGCCCGCGTGATCGGTGAGGGCGGCAACCTCGGGATGACCCAGCTCGGGCGTATCGAGTTCGCCCGGAACGGTGGCAAGGTCAACACCGACGCGCTGGACAACTCGGCGGGTGTCGACTGCTCGGACCACGAGGTCAACATCAAGGTGTTGCTGGACCAGCTGGTCGCCGAGGGGCGACTGGATCGGGATCGGCGCGACCAGTTGCTGCGGGAGATGACCGAAGAGGTTTCCGAGCTGGTGTTGGCCGACAACTATCGCCAGAACGCCGTGCTCGGCACTTCCCGTTCGCACGCGACCCAGATGCTGTCGGTGCACGCCAGGCAGGTCGCCGAACTGGAGAAACGCACCGGCCTCGACCGTGAACTGGAGGCGCTGCCGAGTCCGGGACAGTTCCGGGAGCTCGAGAAGGCCGGTGACGGACTCACCTCACCGGAGTTGGCGACCCTGATGGGACACGTCAAACTCGCGCTGAAGCAGGACGTGCTGGCCAGCGACCTGCCCGACACGGAAGCCTTCGCCTCGCGGCTGCCCGAGTACTTCCCGCGACCGCTGCGCGAGCAGTACGGCGATGCGGTGCGCCAGCACCCGCTGCACCGGGAGATCACCACGACCCTCCTGGTCAACGAGGTGGTCGACGGTGCCGGTGTCTCCTACGCGTACCGACTGGCGGAGGAGATGAGTGCCGACACCACCGACGCGGTGCGTGCCTTCGAGGTGGTGACCGGCGTTTACGATCTCCCCGCGCTGTGGGAGGAGATCGAACAGCTGCACGGCACGGTTCCCATCGATGTCGTCGACTCCATGGTTCTGGAGACGCGTCGCCTGCTGGACCGGGCCTCCAGGTGGCTGCTTTCCAACCGTCCGCAGCCGTTGGCCATCGGTGCCGAGATACATCGCTTCCGTCCCGTGGTGACCGAGTTGGCCGAATCGGTGTGGGAGATGCTGCACGGGCGGGCAGCGGCCAACGCCGCGACCGAGACCGACCGGCTCGTGAGTCGGGGCGTGCCTAAGCGGACCGCACGGCGGGTCAGCACGCTGTTGGACACGTTCGCCCTGCTGGACATCACCGAGATAGCGGAGTTGGCGGAACGGGATGCGGGCCTGGTGACCGAACGCAGTCCCCGCGAGAGTGCCGAGCTCTACTACGCGTTGTGGGAGTACCTCGACATGGAGCGGATGCTGGTGTCGGTCGCCGACCTGGAGCGGGGCAACCGGTGGCACGCGTTGGCGCGGCTGGCGCTGCGCGACGACCTCTACGCCTCGCTGCGTGCCATCGCGGTGGATGTGCTGCGTAGCAGCGATCAGGAGGAGCAGCCCGAGAACAAGATCGCCCAGTGGGAGTCGGCCAATGCCTCCCGCATCGAACGGGCCCGGGCCTCGTTGGAGGAGATCAAGCGTTCCGGACGTCAGGACCTGGCGACACTGTCCGTGGCGGCCAGGCAGCTGCGCAGCATGGTGCGCTGACGGCTTTCCCCTCGGGTCGGGTTCGTTCAGCCGCGGCTCGCCCCGAGGAGCCGCCCGCTCGGCCCGACCGAGGGTGAGCGTTCGTCGGATCCGGTTCCGTACCGTGGCCGCGTACGGTGTAACCGGGGACCCGGGCGACGCGGTCGCTGTCCGGCCCCCGTTGTTCGGCTGTGCGCTAAGGAAGGCAGAAGGTGGGAGCCTACGTCACCGAAGTGCCCCTGCGGTGGTCCGATATGGACGCTTTCGGGCACGTGAACCATGCCAGAACCGTGACGCTGCTCGAAGAGGCCCGCGCGGGGCTGCTCTTCAACGAAGCGGAACGGCGGGGCCACGCCGATATGGCGGAGGGAATGGTGGTGGCCCGGTTGTCGGTCGACTACCGCTCCCCGGTGGAATACCACATGGGGGCCGTGCAGGTGCGCATGTCGGTGCGCGAGCTGCGCACGGCCTCGTTCGTGGTCGACTACGCCGTCGCCGCGGGTGGTGACGATTCGGTGGCCACTGCCGAGACCCTGATGGTGCCCTACGATCTGCGAGCCGGACGTCCGCGTCGCCTCACCGAGGGTGAGCGTTCGTTCCTCGCGGAGTGGGTACTCGATCCGCTCGTGAACGAGGAGCAGCGAATTGCCTGAACTGCGAATGCCCGGTTCGGTCGAACGTGACGACCTGAGCGCGTTCGTGGCCCGTGCCGTGCGGTTGGACGGTCAGGCCGTCGTGCGGTTGCGGAACAGGTCCGACGCCGAGCGGCTCGACGTCTGGTCGGCCACCCCGTTCGACGCGCTGTGTACTCGTTCGGTGGGGGGTGCGGTCGATCCCGCCGACGTGAGTGTCTCGGGCAACGAGTTGCTGGCCGCGTTGACGGTTTCCAACGGTCCGGTGATGGATCCCGGCCCGGCACGGGACCTGCTGTGGCGGTCCGAGTTGCCTCCCCCGGAGGGGTGGCGGCACGTGGACGACCTGCCTGCCAGGGTGGTCGGAGAAGTCGCCGAGCAGGGGGTCGGCGTCGCCAGGCAGAACGTGGGGCCGAAGGGCACGCCGCCCGCTTCGCTGATGGATCAGGAAGTGTTCACCGTCAGCGGCTCGGGTCTGCACGTCAAAGTTCCGTTGCGCTGCTTGTTCGTGCTGACCGGGATGGGTTTTCTGGCCAGCGACCCCCCTGAGGAGGAGATCGTGCGAGTCAGCGCCACCGAGACGTGGCTTCGCATCGATTCCCGGTTCGGTGCCGTGGTCCGGCGGCGCTATGCCCTGCTGCCCTTGCTGACCTGATCGAAGTTTTCCGGTCGGGTCCGTTAGTTCGGCGGAACTTCCCGGCCGACTCAGGTCAGCCACACCGCCGTGTTCGGTGGGATGCGTTCGCCGTCCAACGATCCGCTGCACAGCACGACCGTGCCCGGCGGTTTCGGCACGCTCGCTCCGGAAGCGTTCAGCGCGCAGGTCAGCTCGGCCCGGTCACAGCGAAACGCCAGACATCCGGGCGGCGCTCCGTACCAGCGCACTGTGGTGCGGTGCGCGATTTCGTGGCGGCGTCGCAGTTCCATCGCGTTGCGGTGCAGCGACAGCGTCGACAACGGGTCCTCCAACTGCGCCTCCACAGTGCTGGCGGCCCAGCTGGGTGGGGTGGGCCACCAGTTTCCGGGAGCCGCGGAGAAACCGAACGGCGGTCGCGTCCCCTCCCAGGGCATCGGGCCCCGGGCCGGGTGGCTGCTCGTGCGATCGGGTTTCTCGGCTTCCGGCAGCCCCAGTTCCGTTCCGTTGTCCACTCCGACCGCCCCGGGGAGGGCGAACTGGACCAGCGCCATCGCCCGTGCGCGGGCCAGGCCGCGCGCACCGCCTCCGAACCGGGTGGTCGGGCGCGGATTTTCCCATGTGGACAGAGTCCATGCCGGTGTTCCCGCGTTGTTGTCCGCGTCCGTCAGCACGGTGTCCACGATTCGGCGTATCTCGGTGGCGTCGAACCGTGTCAGGCTGAATCGCAGGTCCACGCCGAGGTCCAGTTCCACCAGGTCCCCGAGCCCGGTGCGCCAGCCATCGACCAGACCACCGAGCATGACCGATTCCCCTTCGTCGAGCACCGAGCGGATCATTCGCACGATCCGGTGCGCGGACTCGTCGATCGGGCCGGTGATGCCGGGTAGTGCGGCGATACGAAACCCGTCGACGCCGTGCCCGCTCCAGAACCGCAGCGACTCCGCCAGCTCCCGTTGGTTCTCGTCGTGAACGATCTCCGCGCCATCCACGGCGAGGTCCAATGTCACCCGCATTCCCGCCGCGTGTGCCTCGGTCAGCAGCGTTTCCAACGAGTTCGGGGTGCCGACCAACGGATCCACGTCCCGCCCCTGCCCGGTGCGTCCCACCGGTGAAGCCAGCACACCGGTCAGCCAGATGGCGTCGATACCGATCAGTTCCAGGTACCCGAGTCTGGCCCGAACCCCCTCCAGATCACCCACCCCGTCGGCATCGGAGTCGCTGAACGCCCGGACATCGACACGGTAAAAAATTCGGTCTTCCCACCAGCCACGCCCCGTCGTCGAGTCCTCGCGGCTCAATTCACTCAAGCCCACGGTGGCCCATCCTGTCACTGAGTTTCCCCGCCGCGGCGATGTCGACGGGACCACGATCGAGTGGATCTTGAAATCTCGTCGGCTCGAGCGAGGCGGCTCGCCGTCATCGGTCGTCCACGCGCCACTACTTCCCCACGCCACGCTTCCGACGTCATCGGAACCGGTATTCCGAAGAGTGGTGGCACCGAGAGTGGTGGTACCGGGATCGCCCGCGGAACCCATGATGCGAGCCACCTGCGTGGTGTTGCGGCGTCGACGCACCGGTGAACACCCCACCGTTCGTCGATACCGCGGGATGACCCGATCAGTTCGCTGTCAACCACACCGCGGAGTTCGGCGGTAGTTGCCCGTCCACCAGCGGACTGCTGGCGAGGAGGAGTTCTCCAGGGGGGAGCGGTACTCGTTGTTCCGAGGTGTTCAGCGCGCAGATCACTCCGCCGACACCCCGTCGGAACGCCAGGCAGCCGCTCGGAGCTCCATACCATTCCACGGTGTCCTCGTCGAAGAGCCCCGCGGCTCCGGAGCTCTCGCCGACACCGGCTTCCGCGGGAGCGGTGCGTTTCAGTTCCAGTTCCTGACGGTACAGCGACAGGGTGGAATCCGCGCTTTCCAGCTGTGCCTCGACCGTGAGCTCTCGCCAGTCCGCCGGCACCGGCAGGCAGGAGGTCGGGTTCGCACTGAAACCGTAGGGTGGCTCGCCGCCCTCCCACGGCATCGGCACGCGCGCGCCGACCAGCTCGCCGGGGTGGCTCTCGGTGGCGGAGGCGATGACCTCGGGCAGACCGAGCTCCTCCCCGCTGTCGATGCACACGACCCCGGGCAGCGCCAACGTCACCAGCGACATCGCCTGCGCACGCGCACGACCGAGTTCGCCACCGCCGTACCGGGTGACCTGTCGCGGGGTGCTCCGGCCGGAAACCATCCAGCCGGGGCGCGTTCCGAACTCCCGGCAGGCGGCCAGTTCCTTGCTGATCGTCTCCTGGATCTCGTCCGCCTCGAACTCCGCCTCCGCGAGGGAGCGGTTGAAGTCGACGTCCCACACACCCCTGCTGGACTGCTGTTCCTCCACCAGGGAGCCGATCAGCCTGTCCGACTCCTCTGCCAGCGCCGCCCTGATGGCGCGGGAGGTATCCGGATCCAGCCCCTGGGCGTCCGGGGCGCCGGAGTGACCTCCACGGCGGGAGAGGGCCAGGCGGAAACCGTCGACTCCCCGGTCGGTCCAGAATCGCAGCGTGCGGACCAGCTCCTGCTGCGCGCGGGGCTGCCGCAGATCGGAGATGTCCGCGCCGATGTCGAGGGTCACCCGCAGATCGCAGTCGTGGGCGGCCGCGGTCAGGTGTTCGAAGGATTCCAGAACCGCGGCGGCCTGCCGCGGTTCGCCGATGTTGGGCCCTACACCGGTCATCGCGACCCCGGTCAGCCACACCGTGTCGATGCCGAGCAGTTCGAGATACCCCAGCCGGTGGCGCAGCCCGTCCAGATCGCCGACACCGTCACCGTCGGAATCCGCGAACAGTCGGATGTCGATCGCGTAGTGCGTCGCGTCCCACCACCAGGGAAGTTGCTCCTGGCCGGGGGCGTCTCGTTCTGTCCAGCGGCGCACAGTGGTCACCCCTTAACTGTCCGGCCACCGTAGCCGAGTGTCCGGCGATTGGGCCGATGCGCCCGGACGCTGGCTGCGACGCCGGTCTCCGGTGTCGATGTTGTCGATAACCGTAATACCGCGAACTTCGCCGCGGTGTCGTGCCGGATATTCCAGCACCCACACCGCCGCCCGCCGTCGTTGGGGAGATCACCCGAGAACGGCGGTCCGCTGTGGACCTGATCGAAAGGACCGATTCCTTCGGAGTGGAGCGGTCGAGCAGCTCGGATCAGGATACGCAGCGGGGACGGGTGTGAGGGACGGTCCTGAGTCGACCAGGGGGCGTCAGTCCGGAATCAGTGGTGCGGCGGGACCACCGTGTCGTGCGGACACGGAGTCAGAACCACGAGTTGACCATGCTGTGTGCGGCCATCTCGAAGTACTGCCAGAGTCGGTCACGCTGTTGTCCCGTCAGCTCCACCTCGTCCAGGGCGATTCGCATACAGCGCAACCAGGCGTCGCGTTCGGCCAGGCCGATCTTGAAGGGCGCGTGCCGCATCCGCAGTCGAGGGTGCCCGCGCTGCTCCGAGTAGGTCTGCGGGCCGCCCCAGTACTGCATCAGGAACAGCCGCAGTCGTTGCTCGGCGCCGCTGAGATCCTCCTCCGGGTACAGCGGTCTGAGCAGCTCGTCCTTGGCGACCTCCTCATAGAAGCGGGCCACGATGGTTCGGAAGGTGGCTTCGCCACCGACCTCGTCGTAGAAGGTTTCCGGAGTGCTCACATGCCCTCCTCGGGAGGCTTCGACGTCACTGCTGTTCGCCTGGCTCCGGCATCAAGCGCCCAGCCGGGTAGGGCGGCTTGATGTCCGCCTCGTCGTAGGCCCGCTTGATCTCGGCGCGGAGCAGGCGCTGCACGGCCCACTGCTGTCCCGGACGCACCTTGGCGGTCAACCGCAGCGTGATCGTATCCGAGGTGATCTGGTTGATACCGAGCATCTCCGGCTTCTCCAGTACGTCCTTGGAGAGCGGTTCTCGTTGTGCCGCCGAGGCCGCGACCGACTGCGCCACCTCCTGCGCGCGCGCCACGTCACTGCTGTGTGCCACGGGCAGATCCACCACCGCCACCGCGTAGCCCTGACTGGAGTTGCCGACCCGCAGGATCTCGCCGTTGCGTACGTACCAGACGGTGCCGTTGATGTCGCGCAGCGTGGTGACTCGCAGTCCCACCGTCTCCACGGTACCGCCGGCCTCGCCGAGGTCCACCCAGTCGCCGACCCCGTACTGGTCCTCGATCATCATGAACATGCCGGACAGGAAGTCGCGCACCAGGTTCTGTGCGCCGAACCCCAGCGCGACACCCACGATTCCGGCCGAGGCGATCAACGGTGCCAGATCCACACCGAACTGACGCAGCACGTAGAAACCCGCGAACACGAAGACCACGAAGCTGACCACCGACTTCAGCACCGAGCCCAGTGTTCGTGCGCGCTGGCTCCGCTGCTCGGCCAGCGTCTCGCCCGAGACGGCCTCGCCGCGCCGTTCCCGCAGTGGCTGCAGCAGTTTCGGTGCCTCGCCGTTGGTGCGGCTGAGCCTGGTGATGATCCGGTGCAGCACGTAGCGAGTCAGGAACGCCACCACCACGATCAGCAGGATCCGCAGCGGGGTGGCGATCAGCATCTCCGAGTAGTTGGCCAGCCACGCGTTGCTGGTCCAGTCGAAGACGGTCTCGCACCATCGGCTCGAATCATCCGAGCAGTGGGACTGTGCCAGGGGCAACGTGGTCGTCATGGTTTCGGGGCTCCATGCGGACGTTGGAAAGTTCTTCACGGTCGGCGTACGAGTGGGTCCTCCCACACATGCGCTTCGGCGATCCGACGGATGAGCCGGTGTGCCCGGTCTCGCCGAGCGAGCCCGGCGCTGTCGAGCGAGCTTCGTGAACGCCCCGCCGTTCACGACGCGAGCGGGTGCTCGCGCAGAGCACCCGCCGCTGACCTGCTATTTCCGGATGAGCCCTGTGGCTTCCGCGAGAAACGCGAAATGGTCGGTCGCCATGCCCACACTACGGGAGACCGAACGTGCCGAGTGCCCCACCTCCGTCTCGCGCCGGAGCAGTACCGGGCGTTTGTCCGGTGGTGAACTCGTCGCGTGCTGCAGTGCCGCGCACATCTTGCGCGCGTGCATCGGGTCGACCCGGCTGTCCGACTCGAACACCGACAGCAGCACCGCCGGGTACTCCACGGCCTCGCCGAGGTTGTGGTACGGCGAGTAGGACAGCAACCATTCGAGTTCCTCGGGATTCTCGGCGCTGCCGTACTCTTCGCTCCACAGTCTGCCGAGCAGGAACTTCTCGTAGCGCACCATGTCCAGCAGCGGGGCCGAGCAGACCACTGCCCGGTACAGCTCGGGGCGTTGCGTCAGCGCCGCTCCGACGAGCAGTCCGCCGTTGGAGCCACCGCTGATGGCCAGCTGGTCCGAGGTGGTCCAGCCTCGCTCGATCAGGTGCTCGGCCGCGGCGTGGAAGTCGTCGAAGACGCGTTGTTTGTTCTCCCGCATGCCCGCTCGATGCCACTGTTCCCCTTCCTCGGCACCACCGCGCAACGAGGGCAAGGCCCACACGCCGCCCGCGGCCACCCACGCCAGTGCGTTGGGGGTGTAGGCGGGCTCCCTGGAGAGCGCGAAACCGCCGTACCCCGTCAGCAGCGTGGGCAGCGGGCCGGTCGGTGGTGTCGCGGGAGCCAGCACGAACATCCGTACCGTGGTGCCGTCCGCGGAGCTGTAACTCAGCTGGGTGCTGGTTATCTCGGGTACGGCGTCCTGCCCGGGTGCGTGTTCCACCGCCTCCGTCTCGTTCGTTGCCACCGAGTACGAGTACACGCACGGTGGAGTGGCGAAATCGGTCCAGCCGAGCCAGATGCGGTCCCGTCCGCTCGCGGTTCGGGTGTCCACCGTGTTCATCGTGGTCACCTGCCCGGTGCCGGGCAACGGCACCGCGCGCCGGAGCTCGCCGCTGCCCGCATCGTGCAGCGTCAGTTCGGACACCGCGTGTGCGGTGCGCAACACCGCCAGTAGTGGATCCGCTCCCGTGCTGTCGAGCCAACGCGAGGTCTCCAGTACCGATTCCGGATCCTCCGGGATCAGCTCCGTCCAGTCGCTCGGGTCCGGTCGGTTCGGATCGGCGACGCAGAGCCTGCCGCGTGGGGCGTCCAGCGTGGTGCGGATGTACATCCACCCGTCCGGTTCCACCCGGGCGCTCGCCTGCACGCCCTGCTCGTCGTCCAGCACGAGTCGCGGTTCGGGAACACGGTCACCGTTTCGCAGGTCCGCTAGCCACAGCGAGTCCCGTCGTGCCGTTCCCGGGCTGCCGTGCACCAGCAGCCAGTTGCCGTCCGGCGACAGGCTCACTGAGTAGAAGTAGGTGTGATGCAGCTGTTCGCCGTGCACCAGCACGTCATTGTCCGGGTCGGTTCCCACCCGGTGCAGCCACACTCTGCGGTGGAACTGGCGCTCGTCCTCGGGGACCAGTTCAGGGGCGATCCTGCGTACGTAGTAGAACTCGGTGCCACCGGGAAGCCAGGCCACCGAGGAGTAGCGGCACCGGTCGATGGGGCCTTCCAACAGTTCGCCGGTGGTCACGTCCAGCACGTACAGCAGCGACTCCTCGTCACCGCCGCTCGAGATCTGGTAGGCGAGCCGATCTCCCTCCAGGCTGGGGCTCCACCGATCCAGCGTCGTCAGTCCGGACGGATCGAGCTCGGTCACGTCGAGCAGCTGTCGAACCGTTCCGCTCGGTTCCCGCACGAACAGCACCGGGAACTCCTGGTCGCTCTCCCGTCTGGTGAAGAACGAGCGGCCGTTGCGCCACACCGGCGCCGAGACCGACCCGGTGCGCAGCAGGGTGCTCAGTCGCTCGGCGATCTCCTCGCGCCGCGGCAGGTCGCGCAGCCACGCGTCGGTGAGCCGGTCCTGCTCACGTGACCACGCCTCGCAGGCCGGGTCCGCGGGGTCTTCCAACCAGCGGTAGGGATCGTGCACCTCGATTCCGTGCGGCGTTTCCACCGTGTCCGTGCGATGCGCGTTCGGATATGACTCCGGCAATGACTGAACCTCGTTCACTCCCCGGACGATACGGGTATCGGAAACGTTCGTCCGTTCACGTGACGCGAGCGGCGGGTTGTGGGCCGAATCGGTTGGATCCGAATGATCGGAGTGGCTTCGTCGCCACGAGTAACCGTACATTTTCGATCGTGTTGCCTTCTCGTCGGCGAATTTTCGATATCCGATCGCCGGTGCGGCGCGGATCACACGTGCGTTCCGGGCGGGTTTTGTGTTCGACTGATGCACATACACGGTGGAGGTGGTCGAGTGCCCGACCGAAAACCGAGCCCGTGCGGCGCTCCGAGGACGGCGCCGCCCCGCGCCCCCGCACGTCCTGCCGGACGTAAGCGGGGTCACCGCCTGTCGGCCTCCGCCGACAGATCGGAGGGCGTGGGCGCTTCGCCGAAGCGGCGGGTACTACTACTGAACACGACGTTCGAACCGTTGACCGCACTGCCCGTGCGCAGGGCGATCGTGTTGATCGTCTGCGGCAAGGCCGAAGTGGTGCACGGTGATTCCGCCGGATCGATGTTGCATTCGGCGACGCACAGCATCGAGGTCCCCTCGGTCATCAGGCTGAGCCGGTTCGTGCACGTCCCCTATCGCGGGCGGGTTCCGCTGTCCCGTTCCGCCCTGATGTTGCGGGACAACCATCGCTGTGTTTACTGCGGTGTGCGTGCGGAGACCATCGATCATGTGGTTCCCCGGAGCAGGGGCGGTGCGCACAGCTGGGAGAACTGTGTGGCCTGTTGTACACGTTGTAATCATCGAAAGGCCGATCGAACGCTTCGTGAACTGGGGTGGCGCCTTCCGGAGACGCCGAAGGCGCCGCGCGGGAGGCACTGGCGACTGTTGGCCGGTGCGACCGACCCCGACCCGATGTGGTTGCCCTATCTCGGCGAGGTCGCATCACACTGACCGGTGAGGCGGGCCGTCTTTCCCGGGGCTCGGTCCGGCACGATGAGCACCGCGGCTCCGTCCGGGTCGCGGTGTGCTTCCCACCGGGTCGACCGGTTGCCGTCCGCGCCTTCGTCGCACGTCACAGCGCCGCTCCTCCCAGCGCCGCTCCTCCCAGGGCCGTGTGACAGCTCGGCGTCCACCCGGTCCGTCCGTGTCGGAGGTCGAGCCGCGGAAGTCGTGGCTGCCGCTGATCCGTACTCCTCGGTGGCTGCCGCTGATCCGAACACCGCTCAGCGAGCTGATCCGCACCCCACTTTTGCCGCTGATCCGCACACCGGCGTCTCCGCTGATCCGCACGCCGTTCCTGCCGCTGATCCGCACCCCCGTGCGGCCGCTGATCCTTACTCCCGCGCGCCCGCTGATACGCACTCCCGTGCGGAGCCGACTTTCGATCCCGGTTTCGGAACCGGTTCCGGTTCGGATCACCTGTTTCGAGTACGCAGTGTGTTCATGCGAGATGAATGCGTCACACGGAAAGATCAGATTGGTGCGGGTGTTCCCGGTTTCGATGGTCATCGTTGTTTCCTCACGTGTTCGGAACTGCTCCTGTCATGGATGCGATCAAATACGCAAGATCCATACAGGTGAAATCTAGAATCGGAAACTGTCCGGTACAAGCCGCCAACTCGACCCCTCCGAGCGGCCGTCCGGTTCGGCTCCGAATGGCGGTTTCGAATGGGGCGAAAGCAGCACCGAAGGTGCCCGGGGTCACGAAACGATGTCTCTTGATGTGTATTTCGTGAGCGCGCGACTACTTCACGGGGTCGCGGGTGGGCTGTGTCGGGAACCGGGTGAGGTTTTCCCAGTGGGTGAGGCGGGGAGCACAGGTAGTCGACCGCTGGTGGGGGAAATCGGATACCGTGCTGGTGTGACTGTCGTGCAGACCGTACTCTTCTTGGCCGTGATACCGGCGGCTGTCTACGGCCTCGTCATGTTGATGGTGCTGTGGCCGAGACTGTTCCGTGCCCGTTACCGCCCCAACGGGGAGTGGAACTTCCCGCCGGTGCTGTGGGTGGCGAATCCCGCCGGTGTGAGCCCCAGCAGCCCACCCACCGAGCACACGGGGTCCGAGCCGGAGACCGGTACCGCAAGGGGAGGCGCTCGTGGCAACTGGTGAGATGACCCGAACAGCAGCGGACGTGAATCCTGCCGAGATCGAGGCGGGACACGCTCTGACGGCGGGTGGTCGGCTGTCGATCGCGCGCCGTATCGAGCCGGAGCGCCCGAAGCTGCCGTTCTCCCCCGGAGAACTGGCCCGGTTGGACGAGGCGCTGACACTGTCCACCCGTACGACCGGACTCGAATTCGCGATCTATCTCGGTGAGCTGGGAGAACAAACCCGTGATCGTGCCGAGCAGATCCACGCCGGCCTGGGCGACCGCGCATCGCGCGGGGTACTCATCGCCGTCTCGCCCGCCCAGCGTTGTCTGGAAGTCGTCACCGGAGAACAGGCTTACCGGCGGATACCCGACCGCACCTGCAATCTGGCCGTGATGAACATGGTCGCCTCCTTCAAGGAGGGGGACATGATCGAGGGGCTGATCAGCGCGTTGCGGATGCTCTCCGACGCGGCCGGTACCGACTTCGAAACCGAGGGCGAGCCTCACTGACAGGTTTCCACCCGCAGGGCTTCGGCAGGCCGGACCGGGTGTTTCGGCACCGCGATCGCCGAAACACCCGGGAGTGCCGAAACCCCGATCACGTTTCGGTGCCGGTGCGGGAGGGCGTTCAGAGCAGCCCGAAGTTCTGGAAGTGGCGGAACATCTCGTAGGACGACGCCGTGGTGGCCACGGCGCCCAGCTGGCGAGCCTGATTGGCGTGTTGCAGTTGCCCGCGCTGCGTGCCGAAGACGACCACCGGTATCTCCATGCCCAAATCGCGCAGCTCACGCAGTAGCGCCAGGCCCGCGTCGGTGATCCACTCCCCGTCCTCCTTGCGGGCCATGTCCGAAACCACCAGGCGGTAGGGGCGTTTGGACACTTCGGCCACCGCATCCGAGGTGGTGGCCGTGATCGTCACCCGCACCCCGTTGTCGCGGAGCTGCTCCACGAGCAGTGCGTGGCTCTGGGCGCGGTCGGTGACCCACAGCACGGCGAACGGTTCCGGCCCCACCGGTGCCTGCACCGGGGGCAGTTCGGCCGACTCGGGATCGCCGTCCAGTTCCCATCCGGAGGGTTCCTCGGGTGTGCTCGCCCCGTCCCCGCCCCGGCTCGGGGGCGCCGTGCCCACCGGCACCGCTTCCCGCTCGTCCAGGCGACTGCTCAGGATGCTCAGTTGCCGCTGCAGGTCCTGGATCATCTCGTTCTGTTGGTCGTTGAGCTCGTGGAAGGTCAGGCGCTGCCCGCCCACCTCGAACTCCAGCTCGCGTTTCTCGGCGGTACGCAGCACTCTTCCGATGGCCTGTCGGAACAGCAGCAGCACCAGCAAGGTGATCAGCGGCCACAACAGCGTGGCGATGGCGGTTATCAACTCGGGCATCGGCCGCTCCACGACGTGTTGGACGGTGCGCGATCACAAGCCTACGCGCAGTGATACTGCGTTTGGGTGATCTTCGCCGGATGCCACTCGGAAGGGCGTGCTCGCGGCGGTGCCGTCCGGTGGAGCCTTCGCACCGGGAAATCGGATGCCGGGCCCGCGAAGGAGACCTCACGACCCCGGCACCCGGTGCTGTGCTCGGCGTTCAGGAGCGGTCGAACTCGCGTGCCGTCAGCGCGCGAACCACTCCGGCACGACCCTCCGAGACCAGGCGACGCAGGGCCGAGGGGTGCTCCCCGGCGAGCCACGCGTCGGCGGCCTCGACCGTCCCGGGATCCACGGACCAGGAGGGGAACAGCCCCACCACAGTCGGCTGTGCCCGCTCGCTGGAACGCCGCCGCCACACCTCGTCGATCTCGTCGAAGTAACGCCGCACGTAGGGGGTCAACAGCTCGTGCTGTGCGGGGTGCTGGAACCCGGAGATGATCGCCTCGTTGATGGCGTTGGGCAGTTCGTCGTCGTGCACTGCCCGCTGCCACGCCCGTTCCTTGGCCTCGGGAGTGGGGATGAGCGCCCGCGCGCGTTCCGCGCGCCGCTTGCCGGTGGCGGTGGAGTCGGACGCCAGCTCCGCGTCGATCTCGGATTCCTCCGCCGCGCCGTGCGCCACCAGGGCGTGCAGCAGTTGCCAGCGCAGATCGGTGTCCACCACCAGTCCCTCCAGCACCCGCGAACCGTCGAGCCAACCGCGCAGCAGGGTGAGCTTGTCCTCGTCGAGCTTCGCGGCCGTCAACGCGTTGACGAAGGCGAGCTGGTTGTCCGAACCCGGTCGGGCGGCACGTGCCAGCTCCAGTAGCCGGTCCGCGTAGCGCTGCCAACCCTCCGGTTGCCAGCCCGGGTCGCCGTAGGCACCCAGTGCCGTGCGCGCCTGCATCAGGACCCGCTGCACAACGCCGATCTCGGACTCACCTCCGATCCCGCCGTCGGTGTCCTTGCCGAGCACGAGGCTGACGAAGTCGCGTGCCCGCATCTCCGCGTCCCTGGTCATCTCCCAGGCTGTCGACCAGCCCAACGCGCGGGGCAACGACTGGTCGATGTCGGCGATCCGTTCCACCAGGGTGGCCAGCGACCGCGAGTCCAACCGCATCGTGCAGTAGCTCAGGTCGTCGTCGTTGACCAGCACGAGCTTGCCGCGCGGCACCCCGACGAGTTCGGGGGCCTCGGTGCGCTCACCGGAGATGTCGAGCTCGACCCTGTGGGTGCGGACCAGCCTGCCCGTGGCGGGGTCGTCGTCGTAGACCCCCACCGCGATGCGGTGCGTGCGGTACTCGCCCTCGCCCGGACTGGCGGGTCCCTGCGACACCGCGAACTCGGTGAAGCGGTCCTGTTCGTCGGTCTCGAACTCGGGACGCACCGTGTTGAGTCCGGTGGTTTCCAACCACTGCGCGCTCCACCACGACAGGTCCCGCCCCGACGCCTCCTCGAGCGCGGTGAGCAGGTCGGAGAGCCGCGCGTTGCCCCAGGCGTGCCGGTCGAAGTAGATCTTCAACCCGCTGAGGAAGTTCTCCAGCCCCACGTAGGACACCAGCTGCTTGAGCACCGAGGCGCCCTTGGCGTAGGTGATCCCGTCGAAGTTGACCTCGACGGCCTGCAGGTCCTCGATGTCGGCGGCCACCGGGTGGGTGGAGGGCAGTTGGTCCTGCCGGTAGGCCCAGGACTTCTCCACGTTCGCGAAGGTCGTCCAGGCGTGGGTGTACTCGGTGGCCGAGGACTGCGCGAGCACGCTGGCCCAGGTCGCGAAGGACTCGTTCAGCCAGAGGTCGTCCCACCAGCGCATGGTGACCAGATCGCCGAACCACATGTGCGCCATCTCGTGCAGCACCGTTTCGGCGCGACGCTCGTAGAAGTACCCGGTGACCCTCGACCTGAAGACGTAGTCCTCCAGGAAGGTCACGCACCCCGCGTTCTCCATGGCGCCCGCGTTGAACTCGGGCACGAAGCACTGGTCGTACTTGGCGAACGGGTAAGGCACGCCGAACGCCTGCTGGTAGAAGCCGAATCCCTGCTTGGTCTCGGTGAACAGTCGTTCGGGGTCCAGGTACTCGGCCAGTGAGGCACGGCAGTAGAGCCCGAGCGGGATCTCGCCCTCCGGGCCGCTGTAGACGTCGCGCCACTCCGCGTAGGGACCGGCCACCAGCGCCACCAGGTAGGTGGAGATCGGGGGCGTGGCCTTGAAGGTGTGCGTGTTGCGGGTTTCGCTGGAGGCGGTGATCTCTCCGGGCGAGTTCGAGACCACCCGCCACGTGCTGGGAGTCGTCACCGTCAGCTGGAAGTTCGCCTTGAGGTCCGGCTGGTCGAAGCAGGCGAACATCCGTTTGGCGTCGGCCGTCTCGAACTGGCTGTAGAGATACACCCCGCCGTCCACGGGATCGACGAAGCGGTGCAACCCCTCACCGGTGTTGGTGTAGTAGCAGTCGGCGCGTATGACCAGCTCGTTCTGCTCGGCCAGGTCGGGGAGCGCGATTCCCGTTTCCTCGTCGTAGTCGGACAGGTCCAGCTCCACCCCGTTGAGGGAGGCGTTGTGCACCTGGGCGGCCATCAGATCGATCCACGTGGTGGTGCCCGGTCGGGCAGCGAACCGCACGGTCGTCTTTGATCCGAAGACCTCCACGTCCTCCCCGCCCGCGGCGTCGGACAGGTCGAGCTCGATCGCGTAGGAGTGCACGCGCAGCAGTTCGGCGCGCTGCTCTGCCTGTTGGCGGGTCAGGTTCGGCGGAGCCACGGATCACCTCGTTGATCGTCGTCGGATGGGACCGGGCCGCGGGTTACGCGAGTCCCGGAAACAATCATGCCGGAATGAAATCACGCTCCGGCACGGCGTCTCGTCCTGGCACGCGCACCTCGCGCCGGGTGCGGGCGTGCTCCGTTCGCCTGTTCGCGCTATTACTCACCGTGGTGTGAGCGGGAATCACGTCCGGTGTGCGCTTTCATATCCGCGAATCGGCGGCAGCCGGGAACACGATGCCCCCCTCGGGTGGTTGACCGTCAGGAATCGTGACCGCACGTGATCGTGGAAGGCGTGTTGATGAGCACCGACAGTCCGCAGAAGCCGCAAGTCCACTTCTACTTCGACCCGATCTGCCCGTTCGCCTGGGTCTCCTCTCGATGGATCCTCGAAGTCGAGAAGGTCCGCGACATCGACCTGCGGTTCCGCGTCATGAGTCTCTCCGTGCTCAACGCGGAGCGTGAGCTGGGGGACCAGTACGACGAGATGATGCAGCGGGCCTGGAAGCCCGTTCGCGTCGCCATCGCCGCCGCCGAGCACCACGGCAACGAGGTGCTCTCGCCGCTCTACACCGCGATGGGAACGCGGTTCCACGACAACGGCGACAAGGACTTCGACCGGGTGATCGCCGAGTCACTGGAGGAGGTCGGGCTGCCCGACACGCTCGCCAAGGCGGCTGTCACCGACGAGTACGACGAGCAGCTGCGTGCCAGCCACCACGCGGGCATGGACCCGGTGGGGGACGAGGTGGGCACACCGACCATCCACGTGGACGGTGTGGCGTTCTTCGGCCCGATCACGACCCGCATCCCGCGTGGTGAGCAGGCGGGCGAGTTGTTCGACGCCGCGCGCACTCTGGCGGGCTATCCCTACTTCTTCGAACTCAAGCGCACCCGGACGGAGAACCCGCAGTTCGGCTGACCGCAGTTCGGCTGACCGCGGTTCGGCTGACCGCGGTTTCCCGAGCGGCTCGTCCGAAGGCTCACGACAGCTGCCCGCGACTCCTGTCGCCCCGCCTATCGCCGAGCATCCGCTCCGGTGCCCTCGGAACGGTCAGTGGTGGCTGAACACGCCCGCGTGCAAGCGTGGTGCCGTCGAGCTGGTGTCCCTCGCGAGCGCCAGCTCGACGTCCTCCCCGTAGCCCCATGCGGTGAGCTCACGGCCGGAGACGCACTCCCGTACATTTCGCGCGAGATCCTCGGACGCCTCGTAGGCTCGCGCGGCCAAGTCCGCCTCTGCCGAACGAGCGGACGCGGGCACGGGCAGTGCCGAGATTATGGCTCCGGCCCCGAACAGGTCCTCCGCCGCGAAACGCAGCGAACCGTCGGTGCGGCGCTCACCCGCGGCGATCACGCCGACGGGGCCGTTGTGGGCCGCCGAGCCCGCTGCCGCCGAGCCCGCTGCCGCCGCGACCGCGGCGGCATTGCGCAGGCAACCGGTGAGCACCACCGCGCCCACTTCGGCCGCCTCTGAACACAGCGTGGCTCCGTTGGGCGAGGGCAGTCCGACGAGTGTGCCCGCTGGCGCGCTCGCCAACGAAGCCGGACTCAACGAGTACCCGCCCTCGCCCCGGTCACGGGCGAGCACCGCTCCGGCCGCCGACGCAGCGTCACCGGCCCGGCCGTCCCGGTAGGGGAGCGGAAGCACGTGGGCGCCCGCTGCCGTGGTCACGTCCACTGCCGTGGCGAAGGAGAGCACGTCCACCACGACCAGCACGGCGCACTGCTCCCCCAGAGAGCGGAGGCCCGCCGTTCCCCACTCGAATCTCACCGCGTGATCGGACTGTGCGGTCGGTGACGTCGCTGGTTCGTATGGCATTTCTGTCCCTTGACCGGGTGAGTAGTGCGCGTGAAGCGGTTTGGCACACTACGCGTGTGCGCGTCTATCTTGGTTCCGATCACGCCGGTCTCGAATTGAAGTCACACCTGGTCGAACGACTCGACCGTCTCGGCTACGAGGTAGTCGACGTGGGTCCCGCAGTCTACGACGCCGAGGACGACTACCCACCGTTCTGCGTGGAGGCCGCCCGCCGCGTGGTGGCCGACGCGGGCAGCCTCGGGCTGGTCATCGGAGGTTCCGGCAACGGAGAGCAGATCGCGGCCAACAAGGTTTCCGGAGCGCGGGCCGCGCTGGTCTGGAACCAGGACACCGCGAAACTCTGCCGGCAGCACAACAACGCCCTGCTCGCGGGCATCGGTGCCAGGATGCACAGCACCGACGAGGTCGAGGGGATCGTCGACACCTTCCTGACCACCGAGTTCGAGGGCGGCAGGCATCAGCGCCGCATCGACATGCTGGCCGACTACGAACGCACCGGTGAGCCCCCCGCTCTTCCCGAGCAGTGATCCCCGCCGCTACCGCACGTCACGTAGGTAGCCACGTGGGTAGCACCGCCTCGCGGCCCGCCCCACAGCGGTCGCCCCGGCTGGACCGGCCAGCGCGGGATGCCCGTGCCCGGCTGATCAGGTTCGGCTGATCCGGTAGGAACAGCCAACGATCGGTGGTTCGTTCCGCCGGGCTCCGCCCGGTGGTCGTTACTGGAGGTTTGGTGCCGGAAGGACACATCGTGCATCGGCTCGCCGAGCTGCATCGGCGTCGGTTCGCGGGCAACCCCGTCCGGGTGACCAGCCCGCAGGGCCGTTTCACCGCCGCCGAACTGCTCGACGGCGTCACCTTCCGTGACGCGCAGGCCCACGGCAAACACCTCTGGCACCGCTACACCCCCGATCGGGTGGTGCATGTGCACCTGGGGCTGTACGGCAAGTTCACCGAGGCGCCCGTCCCGCTCGGACAGCCGCGGGGCAAGGTCCGCATGCGCCTGGTCGGCCCCACCCACGGCACCGATCTGCGCGGACCCATCGCCTGCGAACTGCTCACCGAGGAGGAGTTGACGGACCTGCTTGCCCGGCTGGGGCCGGATCCGTTGCGTTCGGACGCCAATTCCGAGACCGCCTGGCAGCGTGTGACGCGCTCGCGGTCGAACATCGCGGCGCTGCTGCTGGACCAGTCGGTACTTGCCGGGGTGGGCAACGCCTACCGGGCCGAGGTGTTGTTCCGGCAGGCGATCCCGCCCCGGTTGCCGGGCCACGCGCTGTCCCGGGAATGCTGGGACGCCGTCTGGGACGACCTGGTCGGTTTGATGTCCGACGGAGTCCGTACCGGGCGCATCGACACCGTTCGGGAACACCACTCGCCCGAGGTGACCGGTAGACAGCCCAGGAACGACCGCCACGGCGGTGAGGTCTACGTCTACCGGCGTGCCGGTGCCCCCTGCCTGGTCTGCGCCACCCCGATCGCCATGACCGAGCTGCTCGGGCGCAAGCTCTACTGGTGCCCCCACTGTCAGGGCGAGTAGCGGCTTCCAGGGCCACTGGCCGGGTCGGCCCGGTTTCCCCGGTGGTCGACTCCGAGTGCTCCGCGTGAACCGCTCGTACGGCCGTACGGCCGGGGAGCCGTACGGCCGTATCCGTCAACCGGACAGTGGGACCTCGCCGAGGACCTCCCACTCGTTGCAGGCGTGATCCCGGTTCAGCCGTACCAGCGAGATGCTCGGTACGTGCACCGTCGCCGGTTCGGCGCTGGTCGCGTCGAGCGTGGCCTTCGCGAAGACAGCGGGGCCGTCGGCCGTGGAAAAAGCGAGGCTCACGTGCTGGTCGATCTCCTCGGGCTCCCCGGCGAGATCCGATCCCACCACCGTCGCGGTGGCCTCACGCAGCCGTGCCCGCAGATCCGTCAGCGTGGCCTGCGGCTCGGCGGGCAGCGACAGTGCCTCCGGGAGTACCAGACCGCTGTGGAACGACAACGAGAGCGGGGCGAAGGAGGACAGCCGCTCGCGTGCCGCCTCCAGCAGCGTCGCCACACGTCCCTGCGGGGCCTCGTCGTGGAATCCGTTCTCCTGCAGCAGGATGTGCATCCACTCCAGCGGTACGGGGTCGAAACCGGGCAGATCGCGCAGCGAGTACTGGTACTGGTTGGCCAGTCTCCGCAGCTCCGGCTGGTCACCGAGCGGTAGCAGCCAGGCCAGACTGCTACGGCCGGAGGACCACCCTTGGCGCCAGCGTGCGTGTTTGCGGACCTGATCTGCGTGCGGCATGTGGGTCACTCCCAGACGATGCACCGTCCGCGACGGTGCGGGACTGCTCTGACGGCGTTCGGTTGGCTACGAGGCAAGTTTGCCTCGCGGTGACGGGGCGGTCCGAGGCCGTGTCAGTTCACCGAGGAACTCTCCCGCTGAACCCTCGCCCGTTGATCGAGTGTGGCCACCGCGTCCGAGTCGCGTACCAGCGAGGTCAACAGCAGTCCGAGCACGCTGAACGCCACCGGCACCAGGAAGGCACCGTGGAAACCGCTCAGCTGTGCTTGGGCCAGTTCCCCCTGATCGGGTGAGTTCAGTTCGCTGGTGGCCGCCTCGGTGAACATCACCAGCGCACTGGCTACCACCGCGGTGGCCAGTGCCGTGGCCACCTGGCGACTCACGTTGAACAGCGAGGTCGCCTGTCCCATGGCCGCCGAGCTCATCTGCGCGAACGCGGCTGTCTGCAGCGGAGTCATCAACAACCCCATCGAAGCACCGAGCAGCAACAGCGAACCGACCACGGCCCACAGCGAGACCGACAGACTCAGGAACTGCAGGGTGGCGGTGCTCACCAGCAGCATCGCGAATCCGCCCGCCACCAGACGCCGTGGTCCCACTCGACCGTAGATCCTGCTGATCACCTGGGTGACCAGCAGCATGGACAGGGCCTGGGGCATCAGGATCGCTCCAGCCTGTAACGCGGAGGCACCACGCAGGTTCTGCAAGTACAGCGGGATGAGGAACAGCACCCCGAACATCGCGCCCGTCTGACACAGCAGCAGTACGTTACCGGCTCCGAAGATCCGGTTGCCGAGCAGCCGCAGATCCAACATCGGTTCGGCCGCCCGCAGCTCCCGCCATACGAGGCCGCAGATCAGTACCACGGCCAGCAGTAGGCAGGCCCACACCGCGGGCTCGGTCCAGCCGTCCTGTGCGGCTCGGTCCAGTCCGAACAGCAGCACGGCCAGCCCGCTGCCCGCGAGCAGGAAGCCGGGCAGGTCGAAACGTCCCGGACGCTGTCCCCGTTCCTCGACCAGGAACAGGATCGAACACACCAGTGCCAGCGCGCCCACCGGCACGTTGATGAAGAAGATCCACCGCCAGCTGGCCACCTCGATCAACGTCCCACCCAGCAGCGGTCCCAGTGCCGGTGCGGCGGTGATCGGGATGGCCAGGATCGCGGAGGCCTTGGCACGTTCATCGGCCGGAAACGCCCGGAAGAGCATCGCCTGTCCGACGGGAACCAGCATGCCGCCTCCGATTCCCTGCAGGAATCTCGCGGCGATCAGCGTTTTGATCCCGGGAGCCGCGCCGCAGATGACGGAGGCACCGGTGAACATGATCACGGCGAACTGGAAGGTTCGTTTGCTACCGAATCGGTCGGAGATCCAGCCCGAGGAGGGGATGAACACCGCCAGACTGATCATGTAGGCCGTCAGTACCCACTGCAGGGTTCCGGCGTCGACGTCGAACCGTTTTCCCAGCGTCGCCAGCGCGACGTTGAGGATGGTCATGTCCAGGATCTGCATGACCAGTGCCAGTACGAAAGTTGTCCCGACGAGCCACTTGTACTCGAGCCGTCGCAACGGCGCATCGCCTCCGTAAGTGTCGAGTGGAACGCGAGGCATCCCGGCGCGGAGCCGTGAGGACGCGTCGACCGGGTGCGTGGGCGAACGTTCAGGATGCGGGCACCGCGGGTCCCGGGCCAATCCGATTTCTCGGGGGGACCGGCCGTGGGGCAGAGCGGGCCCGGCGTGGCGCTCCTCGGCGGAGGGAGCCGTACGTTGCTTCGAGGGTCGTGCCAGGAGGCGACCGGATCGAGGATGCCCGAGCCTGCCGTGGAAACTCGTGCCCGCACGAAAATCGGTGATCACCCGCAGCGCGGATGACCACCGACTCGACAGACCGAGCGGGTGACGGGAATCGAACCCGCATAACCAGCTTGGAAGGCTGGGGCTCTAACCATTGAGCTACACCCGCAGTGCGCCACCGATACTACAACAATCGATCCCCGTGGGTGATCCCCGGGGGTCCCGCCGATCTCGACGACCACGTGTGCCGTATTCTAGCCAACAACGATAGAGTGCACGCGAAGGACCCCTTTCGTGGGAATTCTCCTGGTGGAGTCGTTCCGGTGGGGTCATCGGGGTGTGGCGCAGCTTGGTAGCGCACTCGCTTTGGGTGCGAGGGGCCGTGGGTTCAAATCCCGCCACCCCGACGTTCGGGCCGGATATCCAGCTGGATGTCCGGCCCTGTTCGTGTCGGGCCCGAGGTTCGTCTCGAGCGACGGGAATCCGTCGTTTCCGGAGCCGGTTCAGTCCGGATCCGGCATCCGTCGGATCCGTTCGGCGGTCCAGGTGCCGGCCTGCACCGGAGTCTTGCCGCAGCTGTTCGGACGCGGCGGTGACAGCGTGATCTCGCGCAGTCGGACGCTCCAACGGCGCCCGTCGCGGTGCCGCAGCACCACTTCGTCCTCGGCTTCCGAAGCGACGCTCAGCGCCTCTCCGGCGTGTTCGCCCAGGGCCTCGCGCAGTGCCAGTTCGGCCACCTGCGCGCGCTGTGAGAACGCGGACCGCCCCCTGCAGTGTGCCGTTGTCATCTTTCCGGCCGCCGCGGCGGAGAGCACCGCGTCCACTCCGTGCGGTGTGAGGCGCCCGTAATTGTAGCCCGAGGGCAGCACCACTCCCGTGGGCGCGAACCGATGGCCACCGGTGTGTGTGGTTTCCCACAGCTTATCCTCGTGTCGCGGTCCCATCTCGCGCAGCAGGGAGATTCCGCGCAGCGCACAGCACTGATCACGGCGTCCGTTGGTGCACACCAGCAGTACCGGTTCGGTGGTGGGGCTTCCCCACCCGCCGTGTTCGCCGCGGGCGAATGCTTCGAAGTCGAGGTTGAGTAGTTCCGCCGGGTCGGTCAGTTCCGTACGACGCAGCCAGCTCGCCCCGGGACGGGTGTGGGCGAAGTAAACGGTGCGTGGCGCGTCCACCCCGGTGTCCGGGTGCCTGCCCGGTTTGCGGATGAGCTGGACCCGTACTCCGGTGGCGGCGGCACGCTCGGCCAGTCGGGCGCCGATGTCGGGATCCAGATGGCTCCGCACCAGCGCGTCCCCGCCCCAGGGGCCCGGCTGTTCCAGGCACAACCAGCTGGTCGCCACCGCCGCGGTGCCGGCCAGGGGCTCCGAGAGGGTCTCGGACCACGCCGAGCACGTCTCCCGTGCCGTACCGGCTCGTTCCCGTGGATCCTGCACGTTTCCACTCAAGCACGAGGGGGTCGCAATTCGCCCGCTCGGGCGGGTCGGCACCCGGAACGGCCCCTCGTGAGCTCAGGCCATAGAATCGGAGGTCAGCCCGGCGCGGAAAGTGTTTCCCGTGGTTACGGCCGTGGGAAGCCCAGGGAAGCCGGGAGTCTTTCAAGCACGTTCGCACGAGGAGACCACGTGAAGAGCACCGTCGAGCACCTGAGCCCGACGCGCGTACGGCTCAACGTCGAGGTGCCGTTCGACGAGCTCAAGCCGAACTTCGACCGCGCGTACAAGGAACTGGCCAAGCAGGTCCGGATCCCCGGCTTCCGTCCCGGCAAGGTTCCGGCCAAGGTGCTGGAGAGCCGGATCGGCCGTGGACCCGTGCTCGACGAGGTCGTCAACGAGGCCGTTCCCTCCAAGTACACGGAGGCCGTCACCAGCAACGAGGTCCAGACACTGGGTCGCCCGGAGATCGAGGTCACCAACATCGCCGACGGCGAGCAGATCGAGTTCTCCGCCGAGGTCGACGTACGGCCGGAACTGACCGTTCCCGCCTACGACGACATCCAGGTCAGCGTGGACGACCAGGAGGTCACCGAGCAGGACGTCCAGGAACAGCTGGACGAGCTGCGTGCCCGGTTCGGGACGCTGGCCGGAGTGGATCGTCCCGCGGCCAACGGTGACTACGTCAGCATCGACCTCTCGGCCACCGTCGACGGTGAGCAGGTCGAGGACGCACAGACCAGTGGCCTGTCCTACGAGATCGGTTCGGATGAGCTCGTCGAGGGCATCGACGAGGCGTTGATCGGCGCGAGCGAGGGCGAGACCAAGCACTTCACCACCACACTGGTGGCGGGGGACTACGCCAACCGCGAGGCCGAGGTCGAGGTCACGCTGAACTCGGTCAAGGAGCGCCAGCTCCCCGAGGCCGACGACGAGTTCGCCCAGATGGCCAGCGAGTTCGACACCATCGACGAGCTGATCGCCGATCTGCGCGAGCGGCTCGGCCGGGTCAAGCGGATGCAGCAGGGGATGCAGGCCAGGGACAAGGTCCTGGAGTCCCTGCTGGAGAAGGTCGAGGTTCCGCTGCCGGAGAGCGTCGTGCAGTCCGAGGTGGAGATCCGCGAGCACGACGCGGTCCACCCCTACGAGCACGACGAGGAGCGCTTCGCCGAGTCGCTGCGCGAGCAGGGCAAGACCCGCGAGGACTTCGACGCCGAGACGCGCAAGGAGTCCGAGGAGGCGGTCAAGACCCAGCTGGTGCTGGACACCATCGCCGACAGCGAGGAGCTCTCCGTCTCGGACAACGAGCTCACCGAGCGCATCATCTACCAGGCGCAGCAGTCCGGCATCAGCCCGGACCAGTACGTCCAGCAGATCCAGCAGTCCGGTCAGCTGGGCCGTATCTACTCCGACATCCGGCGCAGCAAGGCCCTGTTCTCGGTCGTCCGGCAGGCGACGGTCACCGATTCCGCGGGCGAGCAGCTGGACATGGACGAGCTGCTGGGGACTCAGGACGAGGACCAGGAGCAGCCGGAGCAGGTCGAGGGTGCGGTAGCCGACGAGGAGGAGCGCACCGCCGCGCAGTGAGCGACGGGTGATGGAGCGCCGGTCGGATCCGACGACGATTCCGACTCGGTTAACAAGCTCTCAGCGAACGTGGGCGGCACCGGGAAGCTGGTGCCGCCCACGTTCGTTAGGGTCGGTTGTAACGGATCACCCGGACTCCGGCATCCCGGTAACGGGCAATACTTCAGGCGGGCCCGGTTCGACGACGTGCTTACCGGGTCCATTGTGGAAGAAGGCAGGGAGACGTGACCCAGCAACAGACTGTTCCGGCGTTCGACGCGCAGTCACCGCAGATGCGGACCGGTAGCAACGGGCTTTCACTCAACGACTCGGTCTACGAGCGGCTGCTGCGGGAACGCATCATCGTCCTCGGGTCCCAGGTGGAGGACACCATCGCCAACCAGATCTGCTCGCAGATGCTGCTGTTGGCCGCGGAGGATCCGGAACGCGACATCGCCCTCTACATCAACTCGCCGGGTGGCTCGGTTCCCTCCGGAATGGCCATCTACGACACGATGCAGCTCATCAAGCCGGACGTGGCGACAGTGGCGATGGGCTTCGCCGCCTCGATGGGCCAGTTCCTGCTCTCGGCGGGCGCCAAGGGCAAGCGGTTCGCCCTGCCGCACGCGCGGGTGCTGATGCACCAGCCCTCGGCCGGTCTGGGCGGTACGGCCTCGGACATCGCGATCCAGGCTGATGTGTTCTCCAGGCAGAAGCGGGAGATGGCCCAGCTCATCGCCGATCAGACCGGCCAGACGGTCGAGAAGATCACCGAGGATTCCGACCGCGACCGCTGGTTCACCGCCGACGAGGCGCTCGAGTACGGCTTCGTGGACCACATCGCCAACCGTGCCAACCTGCCGAGCAGCTGACCCTACGAACCACCGAGCCCTGCCCGGCATCACAGTCACGAGGAGTCACCCCAGTGAGCTCATTCCAGCTCCCCCAATCCCGGTACATGGTGCCGTCGTTCGTAGAGCGCACGGCCTACGGGGTCAAGGAGTCGAACCCCTACCAGAAGCTGTTCGAGGAACGGATCGTTTTCCTCGGTGTCCAGGTCGACGACGTCTCGGCCAACGACATCATGGCCCAGCTGCTGTACCTGGAGTCCGATGATCCCGACCGCGAGATCCAGCTCTACATCAACTCGCCGGGCGGGTCGTTCACCGCGCTGATGGCGATCTACGACACGATGCAGTACGTGCGGCCCGACATCCGCACGGCCTGCCTCGGCCAGGCCGCCTCGGCCGCCGCCGTGCTACTCGGCGCCGGCACCCCCGGCAAGCGGATGGCGTTGCCGAACGCGCGTGCGCTGATCCATCAGCCCGCCACCGAGGGGATCTACGGACAGGTCTCCGACCTGGAGATCCAGTCCAACGAGGTGCAGCGCATGCGGAACCAGATGGAGGCCACGCTGTCGGTGCACACCGGGCGTTCGCAGGAGCAGATCCACAAGGACGTCGAGCGGGATCTGATCCTGACCGCCGACCAGGCCAAGGAGTACGGTCTGATCGACGAGGTCATGCCGTACCGCAAGCTCTCGGCCAAGAAGTCCTGAGAGCGCGGTCGGCCCGTTTCTCGGGTTGGTGCCCGTATTCTCGGGTTGGTGTCGGTCCGTGTCGACCGGGGCGTTCTCGGCGCCCGAGTGGATCCGGCGGGGGCCGCGGGACGGTGTAAGCGGTCCCGGCGGCCCGAGGTGTCCCAGCGGAAGTCGAGTCGCGCCGGTCGGCGGACCTAGTGGTCAACCAGGCGTGAAATCGCCGACACGCCGAGCGTGTCGATGTTTTCGACGTGCTCGGTCCGGCGAGGCAAGGTGTTGATCAGGCGGTGCCCCGCGCCCATCTCGGGCGGGGAACGGTCTCGGCCGGACGAACGAATTCGGGACCGTGATCCACCCCGCTGGGTCGAAATGGCGGGTACCGTCGAATGCGGAACCGACGATGAAAACAGCTTAGGCGCGCACGCGGCTGCGTGCCGGAGGGGACGAGGTCAGCGGCATGGCACGTATCGGTGACGGCGGCGACCTGCTGAAGTGCTCCTTCTGCGGGAAGAGCCAGAAGCAGGTGAAAAAACTCATCGCCGGCCCCGGCGTGTACATCTGTGACGAGTGCATCGACCTCTGTAACGAGATCATCGAGGAGGAACTCGCCGAATCGGGCGAGGTCAAGCTCGACGAGCTCCCCAAACCGGGCGAGATCCACGACTTCCTCGACCAGTACGTGATCGGCCAGTCCAGCGCCAAGCGCAACCTCTCGGTGGCCGTCTACAACCACTACAAGCGCATCCAGGCCGGTGAGCAGCAGGGCTCCCGGGAGGGCAAGGACGAGCGGGTCGAACTGGCCAAGTCCAACATCCTCATGCTCGGCCCCACCGGCTGCGGCAAGACCTACCTGGCGCAGACGTTGGCCAAGATGCTCAACGTGCCCTTCGCCATCGCCGACGCCACCGCCCTGACCGAGGCGGGTTACGTGGGTGAGGACGTCGAGAACATCCTGCTCAAGCTGATCCAGGCCGCCGACTACGACGTCAAGCAGGCCGAGAAGGGCATCGTCTACATCGACGAGGTCGACAAGATCGCCCGCAAGAGCGAGAACCCCTCCATCACCAGGGACGTCTCCGGCGAGGGCGTGCAGCAGGCGCTGCTCAAGATCCTGGAGGGCACCACGGCCAGCGTCCCGCCGCAGGGTGGCCGCAAGCACCCGCACCAGGAGTTCATCCAGATCGACACCACGAACGTGCTGTTCATCGTCGCCGGTGCGTTCGGCGGTCTGGAGGACATCGTCGAGGACCGGGTCGGCAAGCACAGCGTGGGCTTCGGCGCGGACCTGCGTTCCAAGGCCGAGATCGAGTCGGCGGACCACTTCGGCGAGGTGCTGCCGGAGGATCTGATCAAGTACGGGCTCATTCCCGAGTTCATCGGCAGGCTCCCCACCGTCGCCAGCGTTTCGAACCTGGACAAGGACGCGCTGGTCAAGATCCTGACCGAACCGCGCAACGCGCTGATCAAGCAGTACACCCGGCTGTTCGACCTGGACGGTGTGGAGCTTGAGTTCACCCAGGCCGCGCTGGAGTCCATCGCGGACCTGGCGATCGTGCGCGGCACCGGCGCCCGTGGACTGCGGGCGATTCTGGAGGAGGTGCTGCTGCCGGTGATGTACGACATTCCCAGTCGGTCAGACGTGGCCAAGGTGGTCATCACCGAGAAGACGGTCGATGAGAACGTCAATCCCACGATCGTCGCCCGCCAGAGCAGCCGCCACGAACGCCGCGAGAAGTCCGCCTGAGTTCTCTCGCCCCGGCGCGGCGTCGATTTCGCGAGAAATCGCCGGGACGGGGCCGCCGACGAGAAGCGACCGTGAGCGAGGCAGCGGGATCATCCCCGGTGCGTGAGTCGGATGCATTGCGAGGCCGGGCCGCTCGCCGCGTAGGTCGCTACTCAAGAGCCGGCCCAACACAGCAAGGCGCCGACTCACGTGCCGGCTAACCGGCCAGCCGCGCAAGTCCGCTGTGCACCTGTATAGCCGGATGGTGTCCGCTCCGCGTGTATCGCGGGCGTAATGTCCCCCGATGGGCAATCATGGTGCCGACCATCGTGATTGCCGATGTCGGGAGGGGAACACGGTGAGCGAGATGCATGTTCTGCTGGTGCACGGGTTCGGTGGTTCGGGGCCGTGGCACTGGCAGCAGTGGCTCAGCGGACGTCTGGGCGAACTGGGTGTGACCTGTGAGATGCCACAGCTGCCCAAGCAGGACCAACCGGTGCTGCAGGAATGGTTGGCCGTGCTTCGTTCGCGGCTGGAGGACGTTCCGGCCGAGTCCGAACTGGTCGTTGCCGCGCATTCCTGTGGGGCGGCGCTCTGGCTGCACCACGCCGCGACGATCCACGGTACGGCTCGTCGAGCCGACCGGGTGCTGCTGGTCGCGCCGCCCGGACCGGACTGGCGCCATCCGGATGTCCACGGGCTCGTCCCCTATCCGGTCGACGCGCACGCCTTGCGCAGGGCGGCGGGCTCCACGCGCATGGTCGTCGGTACCGGCGATCCTTACCTGTCCGTGCAGGACGGGCACTACTTGGCCGAGACCATGCGGGTGGCGCTGGACGTGATCCCGGACGGGGAGCATCTCAACACCGACGCTGGTTACGGCCCATGGCCGGCGGTGCAGCGCTGGGTTTCGCACGGCACGACACCGGTGGCGGACAGGTTCGAGACGCCACCCCAGACGGGAGGGGCGGCACCGAGTACGTTCCGCCTGGTGTGACCGCTCTCGTTCTCGGAGCTGTCGGGCTCACTCTTCGGGTGATTCGGTTCCCGACAGCCTGTCCGGCCGGGTGTAGACGTTCATCGAGGAGCCGCGCAGGAAGCCGATCAGTGTGATGCCCTGTTCCTCGGCCAGTTCGGCTGCTAGCGACGAGGGCGCGGAAACGGCCGCGATCGTCGGGATGCCCGCCATCGCGGCCTTCTGCACCAGTTCGAACGAGGCTCGGCCGGACAGCATCAGCACGTGGCCCCGCAGTGGTGTGCGGCCGTCGAGCAGTGCCCAGCCGAGTACTTTGTCCACCGCGTTGTGCCTGCCCACGTCCTCCCGGGCCGTCAGCAACTCGCCCGCCGTGTCGAACAGTCCCGAGCCGTGCAGCCCGCCGGTGGTGTCGAACACGCGTTGTGCCGCCCGCAGCTTCTCCGGCAGTTCGACCAGTGTTTCCGTGCTTACGCGGGAGTCGTCCGATTCCGGTGGGTGTGCGCTGCGGAGCCTTACCGCGTCGAGTGCGGCCTTGCCGCAGACTCCGCAGGACGAGGTGGTGTAGAAGTTGCGTTCCACCGAGTTGTCCGGCCGGGGGACGTGGGGAGCCAGCTGGACGTCGAGCACGTTGTAGGTGTTGCGGCCGTCGGGCCCGGGGCTGTCGCAGTAGCGCGCCGCCGCGACGTCCTCCCGTGCGGTGATGACGCTCTCGGTCAGCAGGAAGCCGTGGGTGAGTTCCACGTCGTGTCCGGGGGTGCGCATGGTCACGGTCAGCGGTTTGCCGTCCAGCCGGATCTCCAGTGGCTCCTCGGCGGCCAGCGTGTCGGGGCGGGTGGTCTCGCCGTTCGGGCCGATGCGCCGCACCGGCCTGCGTACCGTGATCCGTCCCATGCGGGTGGGCCTCCCAGCCAGCTCTCCGAGTCGTCACCGGCGTCGTGGAGGCACAGCATAACTCCCACGTCGTTCACGCGGCGTGTCCGAGGCAGGTAGAGCGGACGCTGCGGGGGAGTTCGCCGGGAGCGTTCGTGCGGAACGCTCCCGGCGCACTGATCACCAGGTGCAGAAACCGAGCTGTCCCCAGGTCTCGGGGCCGGTGATCCCGTCGACTTGCAGGCCGTACCAGCTCTGGAAGTTGATCACCGCTGCCTCGGTCTTGGGGCCGTAGGCACCGTCCACGAACAGGTCCGGTCCCTTGACCTCGTAGGAGTAGTCGTTCAAAGCGCGCTGCAACGCGACGATCATCTCGGCGTTGTCGCCACGCGAGTAGGTGGCTGGGCAAGCCGCGACGGCTGCCTGTCGAGTTACGCCCTGTCGGGAATCCTCGGAGCTCTGCGCGGCGGTGGCGGTGGCGGGCGCGAGGATCAACAGCGGCAGCATGATCGCGAGCGACAGGATTCGTCTCATCGATTCTCCCAGGTGAGTCGAGGTTAGCTCGGTACTGGCGATCAGTCGAGCGAACTCGAACTCTAGCGAGGTCGATCATCGGAGCGGATCCGCCGTTCGGTCGATTCGGCGTGCTGGGGTCGGGACGAGTCCTGACCGGAAGTCCCCGAGGTGGGGGTCTCGTCCTTCCGCTCCCGCCGGATCGTTCTCCCGGCTCGCTCGCAACCTGTCGGAACGATCGGGCGTCCCACGGAATGTCAGAGCGACGCGGTGAGATTACTTGGAAGGGTGAGGGAGATGCGACGTCGTGGTGCACGGATGTTGCTGACGGGCGCGGCGGCGGCACTGGTGCTGCCGCTGGCCGGATGCGCCTCGGACTCGGCGTCCTCCGCTGGGGCTGCGGATGCCGAGACCAGCGGCTCCGTCGAGGCAGACAGCGCGAGCTCGGACGGCGACAGCGTGGAAAGTACCGCCACCGATGTCGTCGACAGTTTTTCCGACGGCCGTTCCACGGCCGCGGACTCCGGCGGTTCGAGCGGTTCGGGTGAGGGCTTGAATTCCACTGGTGGGGGCAGCGATTTCCCCGAGTTGGCCGGTGTGGCCGTCAAGGAGGGCGAGGGTGCTTCCGCGCGGGTCGCTTTCCGCTTCGAGGATGTCGGTGGCAAGAGCGAGTTGCCGAGTTATCGGGTGAAGCACCTCGATGGTTATCCGAAGGCGCCCGGCTCGGGCAAACCGGTGGAGATGGCCGGGCAAAACTTCCTCGGCGTGACGTTCACGCACGCCACCGCTGCCGGTGAGCTGCGCGAGTCGGTCGAGCCCGAGCTGCCCACTGTGGCCGAGGTGCGCTACCTGGGCGGTTTCGAGAAGGTGCAGGAGGCCGCGATCGGAGTCACCAGCTGCCACGGCGCGCCCACCAAGCAGAAGTACGATGTCAGCAAGGTCGACACCGCCATCGTCGTGACCGTGCAGGCGGCCGACTGCTCCTCCTGAGCGGAGCTGTTTTTCGGGGCTCTCGTCCGGTGCTGTTTTCCACGGCGCGGCGGACTCGGACAACCGGTCCGATAATTTCTGGAATCTCGGGGCGTATCCCGCCAGCGCGCGGGATACGCCATTGTTCGAGACTTTCTCGGCGGTCAGTTCTCAGCAGTGATCCCCTGGATTACCGTCGGTTCCGCTCGTGCTGCTTCATATGCCAGCCGCGACTTTGGTTGTGAGCGACTTTCGGTCAGTACTCCCGGCCGCTAAACAGACCTGGCCGGTACAGCGATGGTTGCCGGTGAACCAACCCGGCGGTCTCCGCTGTTCCAGAGCCGCCGGGTGATCCGACTTCTTCGTAGGGGCGGACTCTCGGGGTACGTAAGGCACTCACGCCGATCTTCACTCGATCAGGCTGGTTTCTTCGGGCCAGACCAGCACGACGTCGCGGATGATGCCGAACATGCGTTGTGCGGCGTCGGCCGAGCCGCAGTGAGCCAGCACGTGACCGTCCGAACGGAATACGTTGGCGCTCCCGCCCACTTCCACGCCCCAGGCGTACAGCTCCAGCTCGCCAGGATCTGGCCCGGTTCTCTCCAGCAGGGCGAACACACGTGGGGCTGAGTCGCTCAGAGCCACGTTGCTCTCGAAGTTTTCCACGCCGCTATTCGAGTGTGTGGCGAGCCGCTCCGGTTCAGAAGTGATCCCGTTGGTTGAGTCTCCCGACATGACTACCTCCCGCAAGATATATCTTTCTGACTACGAGGTGCGATACCAACGATGATGGTGGGATTGCAGATGAAAGGTTGGAGCCGGTTCGGGTGTAAGCGACAACGATAGCCGAACCGGATTATTTTTCGGTTGGAACTGGTCATCGTTTACTCGTGGTCTCTGATGGATTTGGCGAGCATGATCGCAGCCAGTCGCATCAGCCGGGCGAGTTCCCCTGAGGCACTCATGTTTCGTCTCGGCCATCGGAAAGCGGGAAATAATTCGGTGCGTCAACTGTTTCGCAAGCCGTGGCCATGCAGTACGGCCATGTTGGCCATAGCCATTCCAGATCACCATTGATTGTGGTCACCTGCTTACCACACAAGGTCTCCACATTCAGACCACTAACAAGCACCTCGCCGGGCATCAGCTCACGGCTCGCATGACGCTGTTCGGCACCGGGGGTCCAAGCGAAAGGGAGCATCATCTTTCACCACCTGCCCTGTTGTCATGTTGCTATGTTGCGTCAACGATGCAACTGAGGTGCTCGTCTCGACAACTACCTGATCAGGTGATCTTCAACTTGAAGTAGTCATGTCTTACGCTGTGTTGCGTGGTTGGCAACACACGAACCCCGAAGGCGCGGGCATTGGGTAGCGCACTACGCGAGGCGCGTAACGAACGGGGCTTTACGCTGCGCCGATTGGCATCCGAATTGGGCAAGGACGCCGGGCAATTGTCCCGCTGGGAAAACGGCGAGCGCGCACCGCAGCCGACCGATGTGGCACGACTGCTGACGCATCTCGGTGTGAGTGGCGAGCGCTATGACGAGATCATCGCGATTACCGACGGAACCAGTGCTCCCCAGTGGTTGGCGGTGAACTTGCCTGAGCAACGCCAGCAACTCGCCGCACTGCTTGAGTGTGAGCGCACTGCCACGACGATCACGGAAGTATCGCCACTACTGATCCCCGGGCTGTTGCAGACCAGCGCCTACGCGCGAGCGATCATGTCGGCGGGCGGTGTCCCGGCTGACGAGATCGAGACACGTGTCGCGGTACGGATCGGACGGCGCGATGCGATCGTTCGTCGTGATCCCGCTCGATTCGTGACCATGATCGGCGAAGCAGCGTTGCGGCAGGTCATCGGCTCCGCAGCCGTGATGGCCGAACAGCTCGAATATCTCACTGATATGGCAGGGATGTCTAATGTGGAACTACAGGTTGTACCGTTCTCCAGCGGATGGCACCCAGCGCTGGAAGGTTTGTTTCTGCTGATCGATTCGGAAGACAGCCCGGTGGTACATCTGGAGAATCGTCGGTCGGGAATTTTCCTGCACGAGCACGAGGATGTGCGGACCTACCGGCAAGCTGTGGATACGGTTCGACAGGTGGCGATGACTCCCGAGGAGTCCTCAAAACTTCTCGCGCAACTACGGACAGAGTTGGAGCAGACGACATGACATCACCGGCAGGCCCCACAAGGTGGCGAAAGCCTACACGAAGTCAAAACACCAGCACATGTGTCGAAGTCGGGTGGCTCGATAACGTCGCGGCCGTACGGGACAGCAAGAACCACGCAGTGGGTTATGTCACCGCCGAGCGACAGCAGTGGCAGACTTTCATCGCCGCGATCAAGGCGAACCGTTTCTCCTGAGTCGGCAGAACAAGCCGTGTGAGCGTCGTACACTCGCACGGCTTGCCTATTGTTTCGATGTCCTGGATGTTGCTGTATGTCTGGTATGTAGGCAAGGGGAAAACCATGGATTTTCGGGCAAAGTAAGAAGTGCTATTCGTGAAGTCGCGAGGGGAGCAACATGTTCGGAGACAACCTTTACCCGATGAGCACCTGGCGGAGAAGCAGTTACTCCACCGGTGGGAGTAACGGTGGTACCACCTGCGTCGAGGTTGCCTCCGGCAAAGATTTCGCCGCTGTGCGGGACTCGAAGTCGTCCGAGACTGGCATGCTTGCGATACCCGCTGCCCAAGGCGCTCCTTTCTGGCGAGTGTCCGTGCCGGAGCGTGAGCGTAATTGCTCCGGTCCTCCGGAGTCGCTGTCGGAGCCGGGAAGAGACGACGGGTTCGAGGTGTCCACTGTCAAAGAGCCGATTCCACGACCGTGTGGCCAGATACGGCAGGACCACGACAGTGGGCAACTCGTCCGAATGATGCGGGACGAGGAACGGTACTGACGAGGCGCCCTGTGATCCATCATGGATGACTCTTCGTCACCGAATCACCCCATCGTGTCGTGGCTGCGAGTCAGGATCACTCGCGACGTCGAACCCGATCGTGGAGTGAATCAGTGACCGTGGGGTTGCCCAGTGAGGAAGAAGCCGTCGAGCTGCCCATGATCGCCCAACTGGAGGCGATGAACTGGCAGCACCTTCCGACCCACACCCCGCCGATCTGCTAGACCAGCTTCATGAGGATCACCACGGCTGAGGTCGAGCGCCGCGCGATGCGTCAAGCGATCGCGCTGTCGGCATGGGGACGCGGCACGACCAGCCCTAATCCTCCGGTGGGGTGCGTGGTGCTCGACAGCGACGGGCGGTTGGTCGGGCAGGGCTGGCATCGTCGGAAAGGCGAGCCGCACGCCGAGGCCCACGTCCTCGCGCAAGCCGGATACGCCGCTCGTGGCGGGACCGCCGTGGTCACGCTGGAACCGTGCTGCCATCACGGGCGCACCCCGCCCTGCCATCGGGCACTGATCGAGGCGGGCATCGTCCGTGTTGTCATCGCCGTCCTGGACCCGACCTCCCGAGGACGCGGCGGGTCCGCCCTGCTGCACGAGGCCGGGATCGACGTGGTTGAGGGCTTGCTCGTCGAGGAAGCTCACTTGGTGCTCGGCCCGTGGTTGGCCGCGCTGGAGCGGCAGCGCCCGGTGCTCACCTGGGGCTGTTTCCTCACCCGAGAGGGAAGTCTGACAGGAGATGCCACGGTCCTGCCGGGCGAGATCGACACGCTCGTCCACGATGACACGAGCACGGCCTCGGCCACGCCCGCTGTTACGGAGCGGCTCGCTCCCAGGTCGCTGTCCACATTGCCGAACGATCCGCACCAAGCCCTCGCCGGGCTCCATCACGAAGGTGCCCGAGTCGTCGGTCTGGCTGCGGGTGGTGTGACAGCCCAGTCGTATCTCGACGCCGGTCTGATCGACCACATCGAGGCTCACAGTCCGCACGAGGTGGCTAACCTCCCGAACCTACCCGACGGGTACCGATTGGCCCGGATCTCACGCCTGAACGACGGACTCCGGCTCTCCCTGATCAGAAACAACGCGAACACGACCTGGTCATCGCTGTTATCGCATCGTTGACAGCAGCTCTGCGGCCGAAGGGCCGTAAATTTCTCGCGAAATCGCCGCGTCGCGGGGGAGCGGCGGGGTTTCTCGCTCGGAGCGCTATGTTCGGGTTGTGACGGACAGTGAGCCACCGCGCCCGGGAGATCTCTCACCGCACGAATGGGCCCGGCGGGCGAAAGACATCGAAGCCGAGGTCGACGAATATCCGGAGGACCGGCTCGACATCCTCTGCGACGCCGCTGAGGCCTGGTATCAGGCGGGTGAACTCTCGGAAGCGGAGCGATGCCACCGAGAGGCTGCCGAGTGGGAAGGGGTACCCGGCGAGGGTCATATCTGGTACGCCGTCTTCCTGCTCTCCGGCCGGGACACCGCGCGTGGTTACGAATTGTTGGAGAGGTTGCGGCAAGAGCTCCCACGCGAACCGCTCCTGTACGAGCCACTCGGAGAAGCGCTGGAGAGCTTGGATGACTTTCACGGCATGCTGAAGTGGTTCAATCTCGGCATCAGCCGGTGCTATCCGGGGATGCCCTCACCACCGGATGCGATGGAACTGGCACGCGATTCCTCACTGCTGCGCCTGCTCCAGGGACGTCGCAGGGCACGGGCCGCGCTGGAACAACCCGAGGACCCGCTGGACGAGGCCACGGCGGTAGCCGGCGAGCTTTTCCGGGCGACCCTCGATTCACCCGCTGACGAGTCGTTCGGGGAATCGTTCGAGGACGACGAGGCCGAACTGCCGCCCGCACCGCTGGTGCTGTACTGGCTGGGAGAGGAGATCGAGGAGCTGGCGCGTCGGTACCCCGTGCTCTGTCCGGAGGTCGATTCGGAGGAACCGCGTACCGAGCACCGGCGTGTGGTGGAACGCCGTGCACGGGAGGCGGCGCAGGGGGAAACGCCCCTCGTGCTGTGGGGAAACGTCGCCGACTTCACCGAGTTCTGCCGCGTGAACGAACTGGATCCGAAGTGGGCCACGGCGCTGGAGGAGTACAGCCTGCGCCAGGCTGCCCGCGGCGAGGGAAGCAGCTGGCCTCCCGGACGCAACGATCCGTGCTGGTGCTCTTCGGGGCGCAAGTACAAGAAGTGCTGCGGAGCGCCGGGCTTCGTCGAAGCCGCCCGGACGACTACGTGACCAGACGCTTTTCGGAGGACCGACGGCGCCGTGGTCCTCCTCCAGCGGTTCGGAAAGGAATCGGTGTAGCTCGGGATCGGCGTGCATCGCCGCGGCGACCGGGCCGGACGTAAATTTCCCGCGAAATCGCCGCGCGGCTCACGGCCAGGGGCCCCCGGTCACGGCCAGGGCCCCAGCTCGGGCAGCGGTCCGTCACTGGTCGGGAGCTGTTGCGGGCTCCGGCCCGCCAGCCAGCACGCCAGCGAGGCGCCGGAGCCCTCGATCTTCCGAGTCGGCGAGTCGCCGATCTCCCAGGTGCGCTCCAGATCGCGGGGCGCCAGCACGACCCCGCTGCCCTCCACCCTCGGCAGCAGGAAGTCGATGGTGTGCTCGCAGAACTCCGGCGGCCACTCCAGCTCGGTGTGGCCCAGGTTCAGATCCACGATGTGGATCTCCAGTTCGCGCCACCGGCACGAAACCAGGTCGGCCACGGTGCCGTTCCGAAGCCGCACCGGCCGCTGCCAGTCCTGCTCGGCCACCGAGTCCCAGACGATCTCCAGCTGCGCGTGGGCCGTGGCGGTCTGCTGCACCAGCCCGATCGCGTCCTGGGCGGCGTCGCGCTCGATCGCCTCGTCGCGGTCCCCGTCCGGGTACGGGTCGACCAGCTCGCCGCGCCCGGCGGCGCTGGTCATGTTCGCCAGCGCGATCGCGTTGTGGGCGAGATGCGCCACCACGTGGGCGCGTGACCACCCGGGCAGCCCGGAGGGCTCACGGAGATCGCTGGTCTCCAGCTCGCTGACCAGGTCCAGCAGTCTGTGGTGACCCTCCCGGACGGGGTCGAGACCGGCTTCGTCCATGGTTCGCAGGCCGCCTTCCCACGCTCGGTTCCGCCGTTGAAGCCTAGCACCGTACAAGCATGCCCGACGGGGTTCGTAGAATCCCGGTGTGACACAGACCAGCCCAGCACAGCCCCGTGAACTTCCGTCGACCTGGAACCCGGCCGACGTAGAGGCCGAGCTGTATCAGCGCTGGGTAGACGCCGGATACTTCACCGCTGACGCGAACAGCGAACGTCCGCCGTTCTCGATCGTCATTCCGCCGCCGAACGTCACCGGCAGCCTGCACATCGGTCACGCGTTCGAGCACACCCTGATGGATCTGCTCACGCGCCGTCGCAGGATGCAGGGCTACGAGGCTCTCTGGCTCCCGGGCATGGACCACGCCAGCATCGCGGTGCAGGCGCTGGTCGAACGCCAGCTGCAGCAGGAGGGCATCGACCACCGTGACCTCGGCCGGGAAGGCTTCCTGGAACGGGTCTGGCAGTGGAAGGAACAGCACGGCGGATCGATCCTGTCCCAGATGCGTCACCTCGGTGACGGCGTGGACTGGACCCGCGAGCGGTTCACCATGGACGCCGGACTCTCCCGCGCGGTCGACACGATGTTCAAGCGGCTCTACGACGACGGGCTGATCTACCGCGCCGAACAGCTTGTCAACTGGTCGCCGGAGATGCGTACCGCCATCTCCGACATCGAGGTCGAACACCGCGAGGTCGAGGGCGAGCTCGTCACCATGCGCTACGGCGACGGGGACTCGGCACTCGAGGTGGCCACCACCAGGGTGGAGACCATGCTCGGTGACACGGCGGTCGCGGTGCATCCCGACGACGAGCGATACCGCCACCTGGTCGGCACCGAGATCGAGCTCCCGCTGACCGGGCGCAAGATCCCGGTCGTGGCCGACGAGCACGTCGACCCGGAGTTCGGCAGCGGCGCCGTCAAGGTGACCCCGGCACACGACCCCAACGACTTCGAGATCGGTCGCAGGCACGACCTGCCCATGCCCACGATCATGGACGAACGCGGGCGCATCGCCGGAACCGGCACCCGGTTCGACGGCATGGACCGGTTCGAGGCCCGCGTCGCCGTGCGGGAGGCCCTGCGCGAGCAGGACCGCATCGTCGCGGAGAAGCGCCCCTACACCCACAGCGTGGGCCACAGCTCGCGCTCCAAGGAGCCCATCGAGCCGCGGCTTTCCATGCAGTGGTTCGTCAAGGTCGGCCCGCTGGCGAAGGCCGCCGGGGACGCGGTGCGCGACGGCCGGGTCGAGGTGCACCCGCCCGAACTGGCCAAGCGCTACTTCGACTGGATCGACAACCTGCACGACTGGGCCATCTCCAGGCAGATGTGGTGGGGCCACCGCATCCCCATCTGGTACGGGCCGGGGGGCGAGGTCGTCTGCGTCGGCCCGGACGAGCAGCCGCCCACCGGCGAGGGGTGGCACCAGGACGAGGACGTGCTCGACACCTGGTTCTCCTCCGGGCTGTGGCCGTTCTCCACCCTGGGGTGGCCGGACGACACCGCCGACCTGCGCAAGTTCTACCCCACCAGCGTGCTGGTCACCGGCTACGACATCCTGTTCTTCTGGGTGGCCCGGATGATGATGCTGGGGCTCTACGGCATGTCCGACCGCGAGCCGGAGCAGGCCGTGCCGTTCCGCAGGATCGCGCTGCACGGCATCGTGCGGGACAAGCACGGCAAGAAGATGTCGAAGTCCTCCGGCAACACCGTCGACCCGTTGCAGTGGATCGAGACCTACGGCACCGACGCCGTGCGGTTCACGCTCGCGAGGGGAGCCAACCCCGGCGCCGACGCGCCGATGAGCGACGAGTGGGTCGCCGGGGCGCGCAGCTTCGTGACCAAGCTGTTCAACGCCACCAAGTTCGCCCTCGGCAAGGACGCCCACGTCCCCGAGCGGCTGCCGGAGCGCGCCGAGCTCACCGACGCCGACCGCTGGATCCTGGACCGGGCGGACGCGTTGATCACCGAGGTGGACGAGCTGCTGGAGGACTTCCAGTTCGCCAAGTCGGTCGAGGCGCTCTACCACTTCACCTGGGACGAGTTCTGCGACTGGTACGTGGAGCTTTCCAAGGTCCAGCTCGATGAGGGCGGGTCGTGTGCCGAGAACACGCGGGCGGTGCTCGGCCACGTGCTCGACGTCCTGCTGCGGCTGCTGCACCCCACGATCCCGTTCGTGACCGAAGCGCTGTGGACGGCGCTGACCGGCAGGGAGTCGGTCGTCATCGCCGACTGGCCCACGCCGACGCGGCACCCGGCCGACACCGCCGCCGCCGAGCGGATCGACGCGGTTCGCTCGCTGGTCACCGAGATCCGCAGGTTCCGCGCCGATCAGGGCCTCAAGCCCAACCAGAAGGTCGCGGCGGAACTGGACGGTCTGCCCGAGGTCGGCATCGCCGAGCACGACGCGGCGATCCGTGCGCTGGTCAAGCTCACCGAACCGGGGGAGGAGTTCAACGCCTCCTCGGAGCTGCGGGTCGGCCTGGCCGGCGGCGACGTGGCCGTGCGGCTGGACCTGTCGGGGGCCGTGGATGTCGCGGCGGAACGCAAGCGCCTGCACAAGGACCTCGAGGCCGCCGAGAAGGAACTCGCCGGTACCGAGCAGAAACTGAACAATCCCTCGTTCACCGAGAAGGCACCCGACGAGGTCGTGGAGAAGATCCGCACGCGGCGTGCCAACGCGCTCGCCGAGATCGAACGAATCAACACCCGGCTGGAATCGCTTCCGGGGGCGTGACCGTGTCCGGTGCGGCCGTCGAGCGAGACGGCCGCACCTAGAAGGAGAGTGAATTGGTGGCCGACTCCGAGCCCGGCAACCTGCAGGAACTGCGGGTCGTCGAGTCCGAGCTCAACGAGCGCTGGCCCGAAACCAAGATCGAGCCCACGCTGGACCGGATCAGGGCGCTGACCGATCTGCTCGCCGAGCCGCAGCGTGGCTACCCGGTCGTGCACGTAGGGGGGACCAACGGCAAATCCTCCACCGCCCGCATGGTCGACGCGCTGCTGAGCCGCATCGGCCTGCGGGTCGGGCGCTACAGCAGCCCGCACCTGCAGCTGGTCACCGAGCGCATCAGCATCGACGGCGCCCCGATCAGCCCGGCCGGCTACGTCGAGGCATACCGCGACATCGCGCCGTACGTGTCCATCGTGGACTCCAACAGCGAGGTCCCGATGAGCAAGTTCGAGGTGCTGACCGGCATGGCATTCGCCGCGTTCGCCGAGGCACCGGTGGAGGCGGCCGTGCTCGAGGTCGGCCTGGGGGGTGGCTGGGACGCCACCAACGTCGCGGACGCCCAGGTCGCGGTGCTGTGCCCGATCTCGCTGGACCACGCCGAGTACCTCGGCAACGACGTCGCGGGCATCGCCGAGGAGAAGGCGGGCATCATCAAGGAGGGCTCGGTGGTGGTGCTGGCCTCGCAGAGCCCCGAGGCGCAGGAGCCGATCCTGCGGCGGGTGGCCGAGGTCGACGCCACCGTGGCCCGCGCGGGCCACGAGTTCGGCGTGCTGGATCGCAACGTGGCCGTCGGCGGCCAGATGCTGCGGTTGCAGGGACTGGGCGGTGTCTACGAGGACGTGTTCCTGCCCGTGCACGGTGAGCACCAGGCGCACAACGCGGCGCTGGCGCTGGCCGCCGTGGAGGCGTTCTTCGGCGCCGGCTCGGAGCGCCAGCTCGACATCGAGCAGGTCAGGGACGCCTTCGCCGAGGTGATCACTCCCGGCAGGCTGGAGCGGGTGCGCTCGGCCCCCAGCGTGCTGGTCGACGCCGCGCACAACCCCCACGGCGCACGCGCGCTGGCCGACGCCGTCAGCTCCGAGTTCTCGTTCCGGCGGCTGATCGGCGTGGTCGGTGTCATGGCCGACAAGGACGCCAGGGGTATCCTGGCGGAACTGGAGCCGGTGGTCGAGGAGCTCGTCGTCACCCGCAACTCCGCGCCACGGTCCATGGACCCCGAGGACCTGGCCGCGCTGGCCGAGGAACTCTTCGGCAGGGACCGGGTGCACACCGAGCCGAGGCTCGACGACGCGGTCGCCTCCGCGATCAGCCTCGCCGAGCACACCACCGATCCGAGCGAGTCCATCTCGGGGGCGGGAATCGTGATCACCGGTTCGGTGGTCACCGCGGGCGAGGCCCGTGCCCTGTTCGGCAAGGAGCCCACGTGAGCGACCAGCGGGATTCCCACGGCGAGGACTCCGGGCGGCGCGCCTCGGGACTTCCCGAGGCACCGCCCGAGGTGCGCGATCCCTGGAAGGGGTTGCGCGGCATCATGGCGGGAACGCTGGTGCTGGAGTTCATCGTGTTCGGCCTGGCGCTGCCGGTGGTCTGGCAGCTCGGAGCGGGAGTGAGCAGCACGGGATTCGTGGTGGTCGCGGTGCTGACCGTGCTGCTGCTGGCCGCGAGCGGGGTGCAGGGCCGCCGCTGGGGGCTCGGCGTGGCGCTTGCGCTGCAGCTCTGCCTGATCGGCTGCTACTTCGTGCACCCGGCGGTGGGGATCATGGGAGTGATCTTCGCGGCCATCTGGGGCTACATCCTGTACGTGCGGCACGACGTGGCCAAGCGGATGCGGGAGGGGAGGCTGGCCGACCAGCTCGGCCACCCGCCCGGCTATCCGCCACCACAGTGAGGCCGCTCGTGGTCGTGCCGCCCAGGGATTCGCCCGGCGGTCTTCTCGGAATTTCGCTCGTTCGAGCGATGCGCACCACTGCGCGTGGGGGCCATGCTCGGATGCATGGCCACCACGAGAACGAACATCACTCTCGATCAGGAGTTACCGGAAGAAGTCGAGCAGCAGGCTTCGCGGGCCCATCGGACGGTGAGTGACTTCGTGCGGGAAAGTCCGCGGGAGCGGTTGAGCAGCACGCGGAGGCGACCCGAGCCGTTCACGCTCGCGACCGTTGACATGGGCGGCTGCAAGCCAGGTGTGGATATTTCGGACAATGCTTCGTTGCGGGATGTGATGGACGAAGAGTGATCGCCGGCGATGCGAAGGTCTTCGTCTCCGGCTGTGAAACGGAATTCTCCTCGCTGGTGGGACAGGAGCTCGGTGGCGGAATCCTCCCGCGGTTTTCTCCGGCGTTCCCGAAGTCGAACTCCCACTACGCAAGCCGCACTCCGACCACTCACGCAGTCGGCACCGCCGCGGGTTCTCGCGTGCGGCTCTCGCGAGGAAGGCCCGACGTTGTGTAGGTCGCTACTCGATGTCGGGCCTCGCCGGAGCGAGAGCCGTGCGAGAGGTTCCGCAACTTCAATCACCTTGACAGGCCGGAAACCAGAAGCTCCGATCACGCCACGTCGATCACGGCCCGCCCGCGAATCTCCCCCCGGTCCAACGCGGCGAACGCCTCGGCAGCCTCCTCCAGCCGGTAGTGCTTGCTGATCGCGTCCTGCGGCCGCAGCAGCCCACGGGCAACCAGATCCAGCAGGACCGGCATGTCCCTGCGGGGTTTGGCGCCGTAGGAGCCCTTGACCTGCAGCTTGCGCCTGGCGATGGTGCCCAGGTTCAGTTCCCCGGTGTCGCCGGGCGGCGCGATGCCCACCACGACGACCTGGCCACCCTCGACCACCGAGTCCCGCGCCACCTCGAAGGTCCGGGACGAGCCCAGCGCCTCGAAGGCCACGTCCACACCGCGTCCGCCGGTGAGTTCGCGGACCGCCGTCGCCGGGTCAGTCCCGGTCGAGTTGACCGTGCTGGTGGCTCCGAGGTCCCGAGCCGCCGCCAGCTTCTCCTCGGCGACGTCCACCGCGATGATCTCGGCGGCCCCGAAGACCCGCGCCAGCTGGATCAGCGCCGAGCCCACGCCCCCGGCCGCGATCACGGCCACCGTGTCGCCCACCCGCACGTCGGCGGCGTGCCGCAGCGCCCCGTAGGCGGTCATGGTCGAACAGCCGACCGCCGCCACGTCGGCGAGTTCCACCCCCTCGGGCACCCGATACACCGAGGTGGCGGGGGTTACCGCGCGCTGGGCCAGCCCGCCCATCGAGTACATCCACACCGGTTCGCCGTCCCCGCGCGAGAGCCTCGTCCGCCCGTCGTAGAGCTGGCCCTTGGCTCGGTTGTAGGCGAAGAACTCCAGGCAGATCTCCTCGTTGCCCGCCGCGCACTGCGCGCACCTGCCGCACGGCATGATGAAGCTGGTGACCACGCGGTCGCCGACCTCCAGACCGCTGACCGAGCTCCCCAGCTCGCCGACCACCCCGGCGACCTCGTGCCCGAGCACCGCGGGGGTGGGAAACGGCAACTCGCCCTTGAGTACGTGCAGGTCCGAGTGGCACGCACCGCAGGAAGTCACGTCGATGGCCACCTCGCCGTCGGCGGGACGCTCGGCTTCGATCTCCTCGATCCGCAGCGGCTCGTTCACTGCGGTGTGTACGGCGGCGCGCATGCGGGGCTCCTCATCATTCGGCGACAGACCAGCCAGTCGGTATGCTCCTCCGGAAGTTATCGCGCGAACGAACCGCGAACCAGACTTGACAGCGAGGCAGCTACCCACCTCGTCGGTATGGCACCGGTTGCGAATACCCTTGACAAGGTAAGCATCGACCGTTGTCGACCGGGTCTGTGACGACCCCAGCAAACCAAGGAGAACACCCGTTGAGCGAGCGCACTCTCGTCCTCGTCAAACCCGATGGCGTCGAGCGAGGTCTGGTCGGTGAGGTGATCAGCCGAATCGAGCGCAAGGGGCTCAAGCTGGTCGCGCTCGAAATGCGCCAGGTCGACCAACAACTCGCCGAGCAGCACTACGCCGAGCACGACGGCAAGCCCTTCTTCGGTTCGCTGCTGGAGTTCATCACCTCGGGGCCCGTGGTGGCCGCCGTGGTGGAGGGGCCCAAGGCCGTTTCCGCTTTCCGGCAGATCGCGGGCGGTACCGACCCGGTGGAAAAGGCCGAGGCGGGTAGTCTGCGCGGCGATTACGGGCTGGAAGTGCAGTACAACCTGGTGCACGGTTCCGACTCCGCCGAGTCCGCCGAGCGCGAGCTCAAGCTGTGGTTCCCGGATCTGTCGGCATGACCGAAGCCGAGTTCATCAGCGGCCCCCACCGGGTGGACCAGCCGCATCCCGAGCTGGCGCAGGCGCTGGCCGACCTGCTGGGGCGGGTCACCGTGGCGGGTGGTGCCACCGGTTTCACGGCGGATGCCGAGTTGGACACGTTGACGGCGACCGCGCAGGCGATCGTCGACGACGTTTCCACCAGGCCGAAGCGACGCCACGTGCTCACGGCGGGCAAGCAGCACACCCTCGCCGGTGCGGTGGTGCTGCGTCCGGGAGAGCTCCCGGTGGAGCGGCACCGTGCCGAGCTGGAGTGGCTGTTGGTCGATCCGGAGGTGGTCGACCGTGGCATCGGTGCACAGCTGCTGGACGCCGTCGAGTCGCACGCCCGTGCACTGGGAATCACCCGGTTGCAGCTGCGGATGCGTTCGGCCCCCGACTCCGAGAGCTTCTACACCGAGCGGGGCTGGGCCGAGCGTGGTCGCTGGCCCGGGGCGTTGCTCGTGGGGGAAGGCGAATCGAGGGACGAGGTCTGGCTGACCCGCGACCTCTGACCGGACGTTCCGAGCGATCTGGTCCGTCCCGCCGTTCGGGGACGGCCCTTCGGGGTGGCCGAGGGTCGGGTTCGCTCCCGTCGGGCTTCGCGGTGCTCTGGTGGTCCGAACGAGGCTCTCGTGGTCCGAACGAGTTCGAAACCGTCCGAAACGTTGCCCTCGAAGCGGCTCGGTGTATCCGGCCCAGGCTGTAGGGTGCGGGGTGCCTCCCGAGCGGTTTCGGCGGGGCGGACCTTCGATCGGATTACGGAGGAAACGCTGAGTCACTACCAGGCCGCGGCCGCGACGGCGTGGAGAGCTCTTGACCGGGATTTCGGGCGTGATCAGTCACGGGTCGTCTCGTATCGAGATCCGGCGCGTACTTTCGAGCACGCGTTACGCGGCTCCCCGAGCCGGCCGGTACGCGGCCGATCCACTCACGGGTGTCCGTTTCCCGGCGGTCGCAGCGGGTAGCCGAGTGGCGACGGGAGTATGTCGTCACGAGGGGCGACGTGTTGTGAAACCCGTGGCACGGTGGTGGTCTACCGAGCCACGGCTTTTCCGGGCGGGGTGTCCGATTGAACGCGGTGTGTGACCGTTTTTCGGTTGACGCCCCACAGACGGACGATTGCCCGGATCGCGCGAGACAATATGGGATAATCGTAATGGTCGTACGGCACGTTACTCCGGTCGTGCGATCCGACGACGTACTCGACGCTCTTCGCGTCGTCGCCGACTCGCCCGTGCCGGGGGTTGCGCGAGCCACACGGTTGGCGCAGGGTCGGCTCGACGGAGGAGGCGCGATCGCCGAACCGCTGTCCGCGGACAGGGCGGCGGCCGGATCTCGACAGGTGGATCTCACCCGAGGGTGACGGATTCGGCGGGGGCGCCGTCGACCCACCGTGCGGTTCCTGGGTTCGGACCAGGGAAGCAGGGGAAACGAACAGAATTGCCGCCACCAGTGGCGGAGGGCAGCGAACGTATGCAGACCCTCGTGCGGCCGCGTCCGCGTCGGACGCGCCCGGGGGCGAAGGAGCTGAATGTTGAACAGGGAGACGTCCGCTGGTAACTCCAGCGGACCTTCGGCTACATCGGAGCAGCAGGAGCGGGCCCAGGGCGAATCCGCTCACCGGACTTTCGAGATGCCCGCCAAGCTGCGGGTACACGCACTGGCCAAGATGCTGGGGGCCACCAGTCGTGAGGTCATAGCCACGCTCGGTGAACTCGGTGAGTCCGTGCGCAGCGCGCAGTCCAACATCACCCGGGACGTCGCGCTCAACGTGGTGCGCTCGCTGCGTCCGGACCGGATCCAGTCCGAGCCGGAAGGGAAGTCCGAACAGCGGACCACCGACGAGCGGGACACGAGCTCGAAGGCCCGGGACGGCCGCTCGGCGGGTGGTTCCGGCTCCCGGCGTTCGGGCGTGTCCGAGGCGGAATCCACCGCGGACACGTCGACGACGGACCGGGGGGCGGCAACCGACAGCGGTGAGGATGCGGCAGTGAAGAGCGGCACCGCCTCCGACGAGGTGCGCACGGACAGGGACAGCGGTTCCGACGGTGGCGCCGCCGGCGGGGGCACTTCGGACGACAGTGCGTTCGCGCCGGCTTTCGCGGCCCCGCAGGCCATGTTCCTGGCTCCGTCGGAGACGAGCTCGCCGTCGCGGGCGGAAGTCACGGAAGCCACCTCCGAGGCGGAGGAGGAGGCCGAGGAGTCCTCGGCCGACTCCGACGGGACGTCTTCGGAGGAAGAACAGTCCGAGAGCGTCGCCACGCGCCGTCGGCGGCGTCGGGGCAGGCGCGGCCGTGGTCGTGGACGCGGCGGTGAGGGCGATTCCGAGAACTCCGCCGACTCCGAGGCCTCGGGGACCGAGTCCGCCGCGGAAGCCGAGACCACAGCCGAGCCGGACAACGTCGAGAAACCCTCGCGGAGCTCGAAGAAGGAAAAGAAGAACAAGAAGGACAAGAAGGACAAGTCCGGGGAGAGCGAGAACAAGTCCAACGGGCAGCGGGGCGGTGGTTCCCGCGGCTCCGGTTCGGAGGAACCGGCCGAGACGAGCGAGCGGGAAGCCGAACGCTCCGATGCGGTGGACGAGGACACCGACTCCGGCAGTGGTGGTGCCGGCAGCAAGCGCAGGCGCCGCAGGCGCCGCAAGTCGGCGGGTGAGTCCGAGAACGTGACCAGCCGGGACGACGATCCGCCGAACACCGTCGTGCACGTGCGCGAGACCGCGCCCGACAACTCCCGACAGGACGCTGAGGACGAGGTCCGCTCCGTCAAGGGCTCCACCCGGTTGGAGGCCAAGCGGCAGCGGCGCCGGGACGGCAGGGAAGCCGGTCGTAAACGTGCTCCGGTGCTGTCCGAGTCCGAGTTCCTGGCGCGCCGGGAGTCGGTCGACCGCAAGATGGTCGTGCGGGAGAACGAGGGGCAGACCCAGGTCGCTGTACTGGAGGACGACGTTCTCGTCGAGAACTTCGTGACCTCCTCGGGCAGTGCCTCACTGGTCGGTAACGTCTACTTGGGGCGCGTGCAGAACGTGCTGCCGAGCATGGAGGCCGCGTTCGTCGACATCGGCAGGGGCCGTAACGCGGTGCTCTACGCGGGCGAGGTCGACTGGGAGTCCGCCGGGCTGGCGGGTAAGTCCCGCCGGATCGAGCAGGCCCTTTCCACGGGCGACAGCGTGCTGGTGCAGGTCACCAAGGATCCGCTGGGGCACAAGGGCGCCAGGCTGACCACCCAGATCAGTCTTCCGGGACGTTTCCTGGTGTACGTGCCGGGCGGTGGGGCCACCGGCATCAGCCGTAAACTGCCGGACAACGAGCGCAAGCGGCTCAAGGACATCCTCAAGCGGATCGTCCCCGAGGACTCGGGCGTGATCATCCGTACCGCCTCGGAAGGCACCAGCGAGCAGGCACTGGATCGGGACGTGCGCCGGTTGCAGGCGCAGTGGGAGGACATCCGGGACAAGGCCGAGTCCGCCGGGGCGCAGGCCCCGCAGCTGCTCTACGCCGAACCGGATCTGCTGATCAAGGTCGTCCGGGATCTGTTCACCGAGGACTTCTCCTCGCTGACGGTGCAGGGCGGCCAGGCATGGGAAACGATCGAGGCCTACGTCAAGCACGTGGCACCGGATCTGTTGACCCGGCTGAGCAAGCACGTGGGCACCAAGGACGTCTTCACCGAGTACCGGATCGACGAGCAGATCTCCAAGGCCCTCGACCGCAAGGTGTGGTTGCCTTCCGGTGGATACCTGGTGGTCGACCGCACCGAGGCGATGACCGTCATCGACGTCAACACCGGCAAGTTCACCGGTTCCGGCGGAAACCTCGAGGAGACGGTGACCCGCAACAACCTGGAGGCCGCCGAGGAGATCGTGCGTCAGCTCAGGTTGCGCGACATCGGTGGCATCATCGTCATCGACTTCATCGACATGGTTCTGGAGTCCAACCGTGACCTGGTGCTGCGCAGGTTGACCGAGTGCCTCGGAAGGGACCGGACCCGGCATCAGGTGGCCGAGGTGACCTCGCTGGGCCTGGTGCAGATGACCCGCAAGCGGGTCGGTACGGGTCTCTTGGAGGCCTACAGCAGTACCTGTGAGCACTGCCGTGGTCGTGGTGTCCTGGTTTCCACGGAACCGATCGATCACAGCCAGCACGTCGCGGCCACGGGTGGTTCCCGCCGCGGTAAGCAGCGCAACAAGTCGGCTCAGCAGGCCGAGAGCACCGGTGAGGTGACGGAAACCGCTCGCGCCGAGAGCCCGGCGGTCGAGGGCGAGACCACCCGTGACGACGGGGACCACGGCTCCGACTCCCGTTCCCGTCGCCGTCAGCGGCGCCAGAACGGCTCGGGCAACGCGGAGCAACCGGGGCGTCGGACCGCTGAGCCCGCCAAGCACGTCGCGGCCGAGCAGTCGGCCAAGTCGGCCTCCAACGGAAGTGCGCGCCCGTCGGAGCCCTCGGAGGTCCCGGAGGCTCAGCGGACCGCTCCCGCGGAAACCACTGTCGCCGAGACCAGTGCCGCCGAGAGTGCTACCGCGGAGACCACTGGTGCCGAGAGCACTACTGCCCGGGGTGCTGCCGCCGAGCACGCAGCGGACGGCGAGCCCGGGGCGGAGGGAGCCACTTCGGACGAGAGCGTTCGGAACGAAACCGAAGCGGCTCAGCGGGGGAGGCGTAAGGCCAGCAGGCCGACCGGTATCACCGGCACCGCTCCCCAGCCGGTCGTGCTGGATCCCACGGAGCGGAGCGCGGGGGACGTCTCCGAACCAGCGGGTTCCACGAGTTCCACCGCGGTTTCCGCCGGACCGGTACGACGTTCGTCCCGGCGTGCGGCCGGAAGAGCGGCCGGACCTCCCGACGAAGCGGGCACTGGCTCCGAGTCGGAGTGAGATACCGGCCCGACCGCTTCGTGACGGGTAGTAGCCAAGTGTTGTCGTCCCGGTTCGCCGGGACACCCGGCTGACGGGGGCTCCCGCCCGTACTCATCCGGGCAGGGCCGAGCTCGAGTGGGCAGTCGTACCACCTCGGTCCTTCCCGGAGGTGCGAGGCGGGGCTCCGCGTCGGTGTTCCTTACCGTGGACGCCGACGCGGGCGCGCCAAGGGGGCGACTGGGGCCGTCTTCGGCGCTCGGCCCCGCCGAATACCACCGGCGGGACGGTGTTTTCGGACAGGTTCGATATTTCGCGTCTCGCCCCCGGAGCTCGATTCGCCCGTTCGACACGCCGCTGGGGGCGTTCTTTTCGGGGTGGGGAACGGTTTCCGGGCAGCGATATTCGCTATCGCGCCCGATTTCGGTTTTCCTCTCGCACGGGCGAGGCAGCGGCCTCACCTTCGCCGAACGCTTCGGCGATGACGGCCGCCGCGTTCGATTTCTTCCGCTTCGCAACCGGTACTCGCTCAATCGAGTGGGGTGCGAACAGCTTGAGCGGTTCCGACCTGATCCTTTCGCGCGAGATTCTTGTGGTGTGAATGCTGTCTCGACGTGGTGGCTTTGCCGGTCTGACAGGACACGTGTTGTGGCAGAGAGTGACTAAATTCACGAAACTCATTCGTGTTTAGTGGCACGCTATGGCGTTCGCTGTGATTTCCATCTATGGTTACTCCTCGGTAGGAGTAATACAGATCACTCACCGTGTTCTGTGTCTCACCACTCCGGTGGGGACTGTCCGAGCAAGTGCCGCACACACCGAGGTGAATACATGGCGGGGAATCGCGAGATCGAAACCGATGACGGCAATGCGCCCAACGGGCGTACCCGCTGGCGCGTCTTCGCGCTGATGCTGCTCGGAAGTTTTTCCGCGATCGCGTTGATGCTGACCGGCCTTTCCAAGGGGGCGGTGGCCGCCAACTTCGCCGTATCGGGAGTCACCTACAAGGCATCGGCCGACAAATTGGTGGCACAGGGCGTGGCCCAATTCGGCGCCTACGACAAGGGATCCGGCGAGAAGAACCACCCCGTGTTGGTCAACGCGTTCAAGCACGCAGAGCTGAGCGATTTCTGCCAGTCCTTTGTGGTGCCGGACCTGCCCGGGATCGGCGACGCCACCGTCCGTATCGAGGCGCCCGGCGGCATGGAGGCGCAGCGCCTCGTGCTCGGCGTGGAGCAGGTCAACGGCGACCTCACACTCGACAACGTGCAGATCGGCAGGGACGCCTCCCAACTGAACCTCGGCCCCGAGGGTGTGGGCGGCTCGCAGGGGGCGTTCGGTATCCAGGCCACCGGCGCGCGGATCGACGGGCTGCGGCAACAGGCGTGGTCGACCACCGCCTCCACGCTCAATCTCCGGGACGTCGAGATCACGACCGAACCCGGTCATCACCCCTGCTTCTGAGGCCAACGGGGAACCACTTCCGATTCCACAATGAGCGGCCTCGCCTCGGATCGAAAGAACGGAGCGGGGCCCACGGCTCGGTCAAACCGGGAGGGAGGACCAAGGGTGGGAGGAACCATCGGCAACCGTGGCGGTGTTCCGGCCGCACTGACCGGATTCCGGCGCTGGCGCCGCACCAGACCCTTCTGGGGTGGGCTGTTCACCCTGCTCGCGGCGCTGCTGCTGTTGTATCCGCCCTACGCCTCGCTGAAGTTCGGCGACATCGAGGTGTCACTGCGTACGACGGCCGGTATCTCCGCTCTGGTCATCGGAGTGGTGATGATCGCCTGTGCTCTGTCGTTCTGGATCCGCCCCGAGTGGCGGTTGTCCGCGGGCATCGTGGCGCTGTTGCTGTCACTGGTGGCGTTGGTGGTCGTCAATCTCGGGTCCTTCCTGATCGGGACGACGCTGGGAGTGATCGGCTCCTCGCTAGCGATCGCCTGGTCGCCTCGGCGCGCACCGGCACGCGAAACTCCTGAAACCACCGCCCGTACCCCCAAACGCTCCGAGCGTGGTCGGCAGGACGCCGGGTACAAGCCCTCCCCGGTTCCTCGGGCGAACAGGGAGCGTGACGGGGAGACAACATCCGACGGGGAGACGACAGAGGTCAGCGAGGCCGCGAGCACCGGCGAAGGAGACAAGTGAGGGAGGAACAGCGAATCCGGCGGGGCGGCTCGGGAGGAGCATCGGGACCAGCGCCCACTCATCCCCGGCTCGGCGCCGTGGCCGCGCTGCTCGCCGGACTGGTGGTGCTGGGAAGCGCGGGCGGGCTGACCCGGCCCGCGCTGGTGGCGGCACAACAACCGCAACCGTCGCGGTCGGAAGTGGCTCCGACCGAGTCGGGGGCACCGCCCGCCGGGCTTGAGGCCACCGCCACCGCGGAGGAAACCGCGACTCCGGAAGACACGGTTCTCTCGGCATCGCGGGAACCTCCCTCGGAGAGCGGGACGAGCTCCTCGCCCTCGGAATCATCGGAGAGCGGTGCCACGGCATCCAATCCCGAGCAGGGGGAGACTCGACTCCCGCTCGCCTCGGAACAACCCCCGGACGTACGCCCGGGGCCGGGGCGCACCTGGACGCTGACCGCGAGCTCCCTGACGCTGCGCGGGGTGCACTACCACGGTTTCGCCATGCGGGAAGTCGCGGGTGAGCAGGTGCGCACGATGCACTTCACCGTCGACGAGCTGCTGATCAAAGACCTGGTGCAGCGTGGCGACCTGGGCAACGGCAAGGTGGCCCGGGTGGCGGCGGAACCGGGGTCGGTGGCGACCGTCACCGAGGGGCCCATCGAGCTCTACACCCGCGAACTGACCGGCACGCTCAACGTGGTCGGCTATCCGCTGGTTCCCGTGGAAATGTCGCCCGAGGCGTTCCTGCTGCCCGACGTGGATCTCGGCTTCCTGGAACTGCCCGAGCTGACGTTCAGCGACGCGGTGGTGCGCAACGCCGAGCTCAGTGGCGGTAAACTGTTCATACCGGGTGCGGAGATAACCCTGGAATGATCGACTGTTCCACCGGCTCGGCACGGTTCGGCCCCTGCGGCGGGGCACCGGATGTCGGACTGTATGATAAGCGGGAAATTCTCGCCGCCGGACGGGCGGCAGGGGTTCCACACCTGTAGGAGACGGGGCTCATCCGGATGGGGCTCACCCGGCAGGGTCGCTTCGTCGCTGTGGTGGGAGCCCCCTGTGACGCCGCCTGGTCGGCGTACTGGGATCTCCGGACAGCCGGGGAGGGCGTCCGTCGCAGACTGGTGAACTAGCGAAACCGAGCAGCAGGAGACTTCCGACTCATGTACGCGATCGTCAAGACCGGCGGCAAACAGTACAAGGTGGCCGTCGGGGACGTCGTCGAGGTTGAGAAGCTCGAGGGCGAGCAGGGTTCCGAGGTCACCCTCCCGGCGCTGATGGTCGTCGACGGCTCCGAAGTCACCGCCGACGCCGAAGCGCTGCGGAAGGTCTCGGTGACCGGCAAGCTGGTCGAGCAGACCAAGGGTCCCAAGATCCGGATCCACAAATTCAAGAACAAGACCGGCTATCACAAGCGGCTGGGACATCGGCAGAAGCTGACCCGCGTCGAGGTCACCGGCATCACCAAGTGAGGGCGTGAGAACACATGTCAACCAAGAAGGGCGCGTCCAACTCTCGGAACGGCCGTGACTCGAATCCCAAGTTCCTGGGAGTGAAGCGTTTCGGCGGCCAGAAGGTAAACGCAGGCGAGATCCTGGTGCGGCAGCGCGGCACCAAGTTCCACCCCGGCGGCAACGTGGGGCGCGGCGGCGACGACACGCTGTTCGCACTCTCGGCCGGCTCGGTGGAGTTCGCGCGCAGGCGTGGCCGGAAGTTTGTCAACGTCGTACCGAGCGAGGCCTGAACCGGCTTCGCCACGTGCCCCGGAGTAGGGACTACCGGACCTGACTCTCTCCCACGAGGTGATCGGCTCCGGTAGGGCGATCCGCTTTCGGGTACACACTTGTTTTCCGCGAGGGGCGGGTCCGGTCCGTGCACCGTGACCCGCCCCTCGCTTGGTTTCTCCCCGGTCCTGGAGGTTTTCGTGTCGCGCTTCGTCGATCGCGTGACGATCCATGTCGCCGCAGGTGACGGAGGTAATGGTTGCGCCTCGATCCACCGGGAGAAGTTCAAGCCACTGGGAGGACCGGACGGCGGCAACGGCGGTAAGGGCGGTGACGTCACGCTCGTGGTGGATTCCGGGGTGCACACCCTGCTGGACTTCCACTACCGCCCGCACGTCACCGCGACCCGCGGCACCCAGGGCCGCGGCAGTATGCGCAACGGCGCCGCCGGTGCGGACCTGGAACTGCCGGTTCCGGAGGGAACCGTCGTCTCCACCCCCGACGGGGAGGTGCTGGCCGATCTCGTCGGCGAGGGCACCAGGTTCGTGGTCGCCAGTGGTGGCCGCGGCGGACTGGGCAACGCCGCGCTCATCTCCAGGGCCCGGAAGGCTCCCGGATTCGCGTTGCTGGGCGAGCCCGGCCAGCGACAGGACGTGGTGCTGGAGCTGAAGTCCGTCGCCGACGTGGGGCTGGTCGGTTTCCCCTCGGCCGGAAAGTCCTCTCTGGTCTCGGTGCTTTCCGCCGCCAAACCCCGCATCGCCGAATACCCGTTCACCACGCTGACCCCCAACCTGGGTGTGGTGAGCGCGGACGACAAGGTCTTCACCGTCGCCGATGTTCCCGGCCTCATTCCCGGTGCCAGCGAGGGACGGGGCCTCGGGCTGGAGTTCCTGCGACATCTCGAACGATGCGCGGTGCTGGTCCACGTGGTCGACTGCGCGAGTTTCGACCCCGAACGGGATCCGCTGTCCGACATCGACGCGCTGGAAAGCGAGCTGGACCGCTACACCCCTGCCCTGAGCGAGGAACAGGGCGCGGTCGATCTCGCCGAACGACCGCGCCTGATCGTGCTGAACAAGATGGACATCCCCGACGGCCGTGCCATGGCCGATCTGGTTCACGAGCAGGTGCGCGAACGCGGCTGGCCGGTGTTCGAGGTATCCACCGCCACCCACGACGGGCTCCGGGAACTCCGGTTCGCTCTCGCCGAGGAGGTGGAGCGGTTCCGGGCCAGCCTCCCCGCTCCCGAGCCCAGCCGCCCGACGGTGCGGCCGAAGGCCGTCGACAGCGGTGGTTTCACCGTGGAAGCCGACCCCGAGGAACCCGATGCCTACGTGGTACGTGGGGACAAGCCCGAACGGTGGGTGATGCAGACCAGCTTCGACAACGAGGAGGCCGTCGACTACCTTTCCGACAGGCTGGCCAAACTCGGTGTCGAGGAGGAACTGGCCAGGCAGGGGGCCCAGCCCGGCAGTCAGGTCACGATCGGCTCGGTCACCTTCGACTGGGAACCCACCACCCCGGAGGGCAACGCCGCCGTGCGTGCCACTCGTTCCGGGGGCTCACCCCGGACCTCGGCCGACCAGCGCAAGGCCGCCAAACGTGCCCGACGTACCGGGACCACCGACGAGGCCGGGCACCCCATGGCCGAGTACGACACGATCGAGGACTCCGACGACGGAGACTCCGACGACGAGGACGACTCGCTATGAGTTCCGGTGAACTCGCCGCCCTTGCATCTCCGACCCGGAACGCGATTTCGGCGGCGCGCCGGGTCGTGGTCAAGATCGGCTCCTCCTCGCTGACGACGGCCGAGGGCGGCCTCGACGAGAACCGCCTGACGGCTCTGGTGGAAACCGTCGCCGCACGGATGGCGGAGGGCAGTCAGCTCGTGCTCGTGTCCTCCGGAGCCATCGCGGCGGGAATCGCTCCGCTGGGCCTGGGGAAACGGCCCCGGGATCTGGCCACCCAGCAGGCCGCCGCCAGCGTGGGGCAACAGGCGCTGGCACACGCCTACGCCGCCTCGTTCGCGAGGTTCCGACTCACCGTGGGACAGGTACTGCTGACCGCCGACGACGTCGTCCGCAGGGCGCACTATCGCAACGCGCACCGCACGCTGCACCGGTTGTTGAACCTCGGTGCCGTCCCGGTGGTCAACGAGAACGACACGGTCGCCACCGCCGAGATCCGCTTCGGTGACAACGACCGGCTGGCCGCGTTGGTTGCCCATCTCGTCGGTGCCGACGCCCTGGTGCTGCTCTCCGACGTCGACGCGCTCTACGACGGCGACCCGCGCGACGAGGGGGCCGGCCCGGTTCGCGAGATCTCGGCAGCGCGGGACCTGGAAGGGATCACCGTCGGGACGAGCGGAACCTCCGGACTGGGGACCGGCGGGATGGCCTCCAAGGTCCAGGCCGCCCGGGTGGCCTGTTCGGCGGGGATACCCGTGCTGCTCACCTCGGCGGACCTGGCAGGCGAGGCCCTCGGGAAGGCCGATGTGGGGACCGTGTTCGCGGCGACCGGACCGCGGTTGTCCGCACGACGGTTCTGGCTGGCCCACGCGGCCGGAGCGCAGGGCAGGCTGCACCTCGACGAGGGAGCCGTCGACGCCGTGCTGCGGCGACGGCGTTCCCTGCTGGCCGCCGGGATCACCGGGTTCGAGGGGGCGTTCGAGGGCGGCGACGTCGTCGAACTGGCCGGACCGTCCGGCGCGGTGGTGGCCCGTGGCGTGGTGTGCTTCGACGCTGCCGAGCTGCCCAGCCTGATCGGCCGTTCCAGTCACGAACTCCCGTTCGAACAGCGGCGTGAGGTCGTGCACGCCGATGACCTGGCCCCTCTCACCTGAGTTTCGCTCGGAACGGTGCTTTGCTCGGTCGGCCGGGTGGCGGAACCTCTCGCACGGCTCTCGCTCCGGGAGACCCGACATCGAGTAGCCACCTACGCCACGTCGGGCCTTCCTCGCGAGAACCGCACGAGAGAACCCGCAGCGGCGCCGACTGCGCAAGTGGTAGGAGTTCGGCTCGCGAGGGTGGTCGGAGTTCGGCCTGCGTGGCGGGCGTGGTGAGAGCTCAGCTTCGCGTCGATGGCCCGGCGATTTCGTGGGAAATTGACGCCAGCCGTGCCATACCGCCGTGCGGGGGCGTCAATTTCTCGCGAAATTTCCGAACCCGAGAGCGCAGTCGGGGAGTGACCATGAGCGAGGTACCAGGGACCCGGCCACCGCGCCGGAGCGATCGCCCCAGCAATACAGCGAGGCGCCGTCGGAGGTTCCGCTACCTGAGTATCTCCGGCGATGAGCCCGAAATTCCGCTCAGGTACTGGCGAGGGTAAGGGGAAGCACCCCGGAGGCGCCGGACTTGCGCAGCATGCGGGCCACCACGGTGAGGGTCCAGCCGGTGTCGGCGTAGTCGTCCACCAGCAACACCGGCCCACCGAGGTCGGTGAGGGGGAGCTCCTCCGGCAGGCTGAACCGTGACCACAGCCCGGCCAACCGTCGTGCGCTGTTGTGACTGCGTCGCGGTGTCCGGTTCGGATCGTGCGCCACGTGGCCGAGCAGCCGCAGCCTGCCGATGCTCGCGATCCGCTCCGCCAGTCCGGAAACCAGCATCGGCCGCGAGGACGAGCCCATGGCCACGACCCCCGCGGGTCGGTCCTTCCAGTCCCATTCGGCGAGCACCCGTACACACGCCTGTACCAGCTCCTCCGGAACCTCGCGGTCGGAAGTGTCCGGACGCAGCAGCTCGCGCAGCTTGTCACCCCAGCCGATGTCGCTCAGCCTGCCGAGCGCACGCCCCGGTTCGTGTTGTTCGGCCGGTGGGATCTTGCCGGAGACCGGGATCCCGACCTCCCGCATCCCGTTCGGCCACATCTTGCGGGGGTTCAGTGTGATCCCGGCGCGTTCCAGTCGATGCCGGGCGGACTCGGAGGTGTCCGGGCTCACCTCGGTGGAGTACGTCGTTCCGGTGCAGTTGTCGCAACGTCCGCAGGGTGCGGCGTGCGGATCGTCCAGCTGGGCGCGCAGGAACTCCATGCGGCACTTCGCGGTTCGCTGGTACTCCAGCATCGACTGCTGTTCGACCTCTCGTTGCCGCGCGATCCGTTCGTAGCGTTCGCTCTCGTAGGACCACGCGACACCGGTGCCGGTCCAGCCGCCTTTCACCCGCCGCACCGCGCCGTCCACATCGAGCACCTTGAGTACCATCTCCAGCCGGGACCTGCTCAGCTCCACGTGCGGTTCCAGCGCGGCGGTGGAAAGCGGCTTGTCGGCGCTCTCCAGAGTCGCCAGTACCGCGCGCACGGTGTCCTCGCCGGGGAAGGTCAGTGAAGTGAAGTAGTCCCAGATCCGACGGTCCTCGTCACCGGGCAGCAGCACCACCTCGGCGCGTTCGACGCCGCGTCCGGCGCGGCCGATCTGCTGATAATAGGCGATCGGGGAGGCGGGGGCACCCAGGTGTATCACGAAACCGAGGTCCGGTTTGTCGAAGCCCATACCAAGCGCCGAGGTAGCCACCAGTGCCTTGACCTCGTTGTTCAGCAGTGCCGACTCCGCGGCGGCCCGCTCGTTCGCCTCGGTGCGGCCCGAGTACGAGCTGACCGCGAAACCGCGTTCGGTCAGGAAGTCCGCGACCTCCTCCGCGGTGGACACCGTCAGGGTGTAGATGATCCCGGAACCGGGAAGTCGTTCGAGGTTGTCGGCCAGCCACGCCAGGCGTTCCCGTGTGGAGTGCAGCGGAACCACGCCGAGTCGCAGGCTCTCGCGATCCAGCGATCCGCGCAGCACCAGCGGGGTGTTCGGGGATTCCGAGTCCTCGGTGACGCCGAGCTGCTCGGAGACGTCGTGCACCACCCGATCGTTGGCGGTGGCGGTCGTGGCCAGCACCGGCACCCCGTCGGGCAGCTCGGTAAGCAGGGTTCGCAGTCTGCGGTAGTCCGGTCGGAAGTCGTGTCCCCAGTCGGAGATGCAGTGGGCCTCGTCGACCACGACCAGTCCGGTGTTGCGGGTTAGTTCCGGCAGTACGTTGTCCCTGAAATCGGGGTTGTTCAGTCGCTCCGGGCTGACCAGCAGTACGTCCACATCGCCGACGGCGACTTCTTCCTCGATCGAGGCCCACTCCTCCTGGTTGGCCGAGTTTATGGTGGCGGCGTGCACACCCGCCGCGGCGGCGGCCTCGACCTGGTTGCGCATCAGTGCCAGCAGTGGGGACACGATGACGGTCGGTCCTTCGCCCAGGTCGCGCAGCAGGGCCGTCGCCACGAAGTAGACGGCTGATTTCCCCCAACCGGTCCGCTGCACCACGAGGGCCCGACGCCGCTCCAGCACCAGGGCGCGGATGGCGCTCCACTGGTCCTCGCGCAGCGTGGCCATCGGTCCGGCCAGCGCACGGAGGTGTTCTTCGGCCATTTCTCGAAGCGCCTGTTCGTCCACGGGCCGATTCTTACCGAAACCCGCTGTCTTCGGCCCAACGGGTGGGTGCTCGTCCGTCGTATGACCGTTTCTCGGGTGCCGCTGGAGCACGGTGATGCCCACGCGCCTCGCGTACGGGCCGGCGGTGCGGCCCGCCGAACGAGCGGCGTAGGAGCGAGCGGCACGATAGGGTGCCGCCGAGCACGGCTGACCGGGTGTGGTGACCATCGACCGGACACGGCTGAAGTGTTCCTCGGCTCACTCCTGTGTTGTAGTGGGTCGTGTCACGATTTCCGGCGGCCGGTGAGGCACTTCCGGTGATCGGATGAGCGTGTCGGCACCGTCTCGGGAGGCGGGTTTGTGCGAGGACCGACAGCCACGACGAAAGCGTGATCCGACGGCGACCAGGACGGCGCTGTTGCGTGCGGCGGGCGAACTGTTCGCCGAGCGCGGTTTCGGCCAGACCACGGTCCGCGAGGTCGCCGCGCGCGCCGAGGTGAATCAGGCACTGCTGTTCCGGTACTTCGGTTCCAAACAGGAGCTGTTCGCCGAGGTGCTCAGTCACAACAGCGAGGCGTTGTTGCGGAGCGGGCCCGCGGCGGAACTGCCGCGTCGCATCCTGGAGAGTGTGCTGTCCGAGCACACGCGTTCCGGTGCCGAGCACACGCTGGTGGCCCTGCTGCGTTCCCTCAGTGACGAGCGGGCGGCCACGTTGTTGCGTGACGAGCTGGGTGGTTCCTACTCGGGTCGGCTGGCCTCGCTCACCGACGCCCCCGATGCCGAGCTGCGGGCCGACCTCGTGCTCGCCTGGTTCTTCGGTGTGGGCATGATGCGTTCCGTGTTGCGCAAGAGCCCGCTGACCGAGGCTTCGCCCGAGGTGGTCGTCGACTACCTGATGCGTGCCGTTCCACTGCTCCTGGAACGGAACGCGTCTGCCGGTGAGGAGTGAGCGGCGTCGTCCGGTTCGGGTGTGCGCCGGAGCGTCGGGTGCTCCCGTTACCTGTTCGGCGGAATGCGTGGCCCGGTTCGGGCTCTTACCATGCGGATAGTAAGCAACTGCTTACTTGTCGTCTCGTGTGCGGGAGCCGAGCATGACCACCGTCGACCCGACGCCGCGGACCTATCCGTTCAGCTCGCCCGACAGACTGCGGCTGGACCCGTTCTACGCGGAGCTGCGCAAGCAGGAACCGGTGTCGCGGGTGCAGCTTCCCTACGGCGAAGCGGCATGGCTGGCCACCAGATACTCCGACGTGCGAACAGTCTTCGCCGATCCACGGTTCAGCCGCGCGGCCACGGTGGACAAGGACGAGCCACGCGCGCGCCCGAATCCGCAGCAGACCGGCATCCTGACCATGGACCCACCGGAGCACACCAGGCTGCGCAAGCTGGTGGCCAAGGCGTTCACCGCTCGCAGGGTCGAGCAGCTGCGGCCGCGCGCGCAGCGGATCGCCGACGACCTGAGTCGGGCCATGCGGCGCAGCGGGCCTCCGCTGGACCTGGTGGAGGAGTTCGCGTTGCCGCTGCCGATCACCGTGATCTGCGAACTGCTCGGGGTTCCCTACGAGGACAGGACCGACTTCCGGGTCTGGTCGGATGCCTTCCTGTCCACGAGCAAGCTGTCCGAACAGCAGGTCAACGACTACATCGGACAGATGCGTGCCTACATGGCCGGGTTGGTCGAGCAGCGGCGGGAGCGTCCCGCCGACGATCTGCTCAGCGCGCTGATCCAGGCGAGGGACGAACAGGACAAGCTCTCCGAGACCGAACTGCTGGACCTCTCGGTGGGTCTGCTCGTGGCCGGGCACGAGACCACGGCCACCCAGATCCCCAACTTCGTCTACGTGCTGCTGACGCATCCCGAGGAGCTCGGCTGGCTGCGTGCCGATCCGGAACGCATTCCCGCGGCCGTCGAGGAACTCATGCGGTTCGTCCCGCTGGGGGTCAACGCGGCCTTTCCACGCTATGCCCTGGAGGACGTCGAGCTCGGCGGTGTACTGATCCGCGCGGGTGAGCCGGTTCTGGCCAGCCTCGCTTCGGCCAACCGCGACGAGTCCGTCTTCGAGGATGCCGACCGGCTCGATCTGCGACGCGACTCCAACTCGCACATCGGCTTCGGGCACGGCCCGCACCACTGCCTCGGGGCGCAGTTGGCGCGGATGGAACTGCAGGTGGCACTGGGCACGTTGCTGCGGGACTTCGAGGACCTGCGGCTCGCAGTGGACGAACCGGAGGTCTCCTGGAAGACCGGAATGCTGGTGCGTGGACCGAGGAATCTCCCGGTGACTTGGTGACCCTGTGACAGCGCCGTGCTTTCCGGATTCCGGTGGGCCCTCCTCGTCCGTCGCGCTCGTCGTGTCGCGGAGCGAAACCGTGGGGCGAACACTGAACCGACGGCGTCAGTGCCGAAAACATGGAAGGTGATCGGATGAGTTGGCAGGTCGAGGTCGACGGCGAGACGTGTATCGGTTCGGGAATGTGTGCCGCCATCGCCGAGGAGCATTTCCAGCTGGTCGACGGTGTCTCGCGCCCGTTACGAACTGACATCGACCCGGAGGACGACGTGGTGGACGCGGCCGAGTCCTGTCCGGTGGAGGCGATCCGAGTTCGTGACGCGCAGTCGGGACGCACCTTGGCTCCCGAGCCGTGATCGGGGCGCGCTCCTGCCGGCGCCTCGTCGCGGCCCGCGGGTGATCGTGCGCCGTGCCTCGTGGGGTCAGTCACGGCACGGCGTCCTTCCGGGATCTTCCCGCCGTGTGGCGACTATGCTGGGGCACCATGTCGCGTCCTCGCCGAATCGGCGTCATGGGGGGAACCTTCGACCCCATCCATCACGGCCATCTCGTCGCAGCGAGTGAGGTGCAGGCCCAGTTCGGCATGGAGCAGGTGCTGTTCGTGCCGACCGGTCAGCCCTGGCAGAAGGGCCACGAGGATGTGAGTTCGGCCGAGGACCGTTATCTGATGACGGTGATCGCCACCGCCTCCAACCCGCGGTTCTCGGTCAGCAGGGTCGACATCGATCGCAGCGGTCCAACCTACACGATAGACACGCTCTCCGATCTGCGGCGGCAGTACCCCGACGCGGAGTTGTACTTCATAACCGGGGCGGACGCCCTGGAACAGATTCTCTCCTGGCACCGGGTGGACGACCTGTTCGATCTGGCGCACTTCATCGGAGTCACACGTCCGGGGTATTCCCTGGACGACGAACACCTGCCGCGTGGTTCGGTCAGCCTGGTCGAGATCCCCGCCATGGCCATCTCCTCCACCGGATGTAGACAGCGCGTCGCCTCCGGCCTGCCGGTCTGGTACCTCGTTCCGGACGGAATAGTCCAGTACATCAGCAAGCGCGGCCTCTACCGCCGCTTCGGCCAGTCACCCGCGCAGGAGTGGGGGCCGTGATCAAGCGTCTCGTTGGCCGGAGGAGTTCCGGTTCGGTGGATCGGGAGGTGCGTGTCGCGGCGACTCTGGCGAAGTTTCGACGCTGGAGAGCATGCGGTTCTCCAAGGGGTGCCCATTGGGGTCGACCGTAAGTACCGAAACCTCGCCCGTGGTTTCCAACACGACAGCTTGGACCTGGTCCAAGTGCGTCACTCCCGCGAGACGCAGTTTCGAGTAGAGGTCGTCGCGGGTCATCTGGGCGTGTTCGAGGTTGCGACTGAGTTCCTCCCGCCCATCCATCAACAGCAGTGGTCGGTTATCGGCGAGCCGCTCGAAGCTCCCTAGTTTTCGTAGGGCGGCAATCGATGTTTGGGCCGCGAAGAGCATTCCCAGGGCGATGATTCCTTGCAGCAGGCTCACTCCCGAACTCACGGCGGTGGTCGCCATTATCGAGCCGAACGCGACCGTCGCCGCGAAATCGAAGTTTGTCATCTGGGAGAACGATCGGAGCCCTGCGACACGCGAAAAAATGATCATGGCCACGTAGATTCCCAACGTGGAGATGACCACTAGTACGAGCGCCTGCCAGCTCGTGATCAAGCCGCTGAACACCGCATACCTCCCCGGATACGTACTCGAGAGACGAAGCAGCGGCACCATGCCACTGGCACGCTGAACAGAGCTTCGCAGCCCGGCTGCCCGCTTAACCACGCTGCTTCGCTGTTCCGGCTGACCTCGTGTCGAGACAAGACGACGGAGCTGTGTGTGGCGTACCCCTCATCGGAGGCACCGAAACAGTCCGGATCGAGTGGTCAGCGCTTCCTGCCCGCGGCCTTTCCCCGCGATCTCGCGAAGTTTGGCGTTGCGTTGTGTGAGACTTTCACCAGCGGTTCGAACGTCTTGTTCTCATCCGCTCGGCCCCGAGTCATGATGAATACTCACTTCTTCGCGGGTACTCCGGTGACTCGCGATCGTTTCGGGGAGCCGTGCGTTCGCGAATGCCACTGCCGCATGGAAGGCGGATATCCGATCGATCTCTTCCGTGTACTTGCTGAGGGCACGACTCCGGGAAAGGTTTGAGTGCAGTGCTCGCAGCGTCACGCTGGTGGTGAACAGGTGAAAACTCATCATGCGGACCGAGTTCTCGGGTCCTGTGCACGAAAGCTCGTCCCCTGTCCCGGCCGGTACGGCGGATTCCGCCCGCCGAGCGAGGGACGGTTATCCTCGTTCGGAGTACGGGTGGCAGACCGTGACCACCGAGAGGAGCGATGTGGCAGCCAGTGAGAACGCCCGCAGCTTGGCGTTGGTAGCCGCGCGGGCGGCGTCGGACAAGAAGGCCGAGGAACTGCTTCTGCTGGACGTGTCCGACCGACTGATCATCACCGACTGCTTCGTGATCGCCTCCGCCTCCAACGAACGGCAGGTCGGAGCGATCGTCGAAGCGATCGAGGAGAAGATGCGGGCCGCGGGCACGAAACCGGTTCGCAGGGAGGGCACCCGGGAAGGGCGTTGGGTGCTGCTCGACTTCGTCGACGTCATCGTGCACGTGCAGCACTCCGAGGAGCGTGCCTTCTACGAGCTGGAACGGCTCTGGAAGGACTGCCCGGTCATCGAGTTCGACCACGACGGTGCTCCCGACGACTCCGCCGAACAGCCCGACTCCACCGAACAGCCCAGTGAAGAGGGTAGTCAAGCGTGACCCTGCGACGGCTGGTGCTCTGGCGGCACGGCGAGACGGACTACAACCTGGCAGGCCGTATCCAGGGGCATCTCGACAGTGAACTCACCGAACTCGGTCTGGAACAGGCCAAACGCACCGCGCCGCTGGTAGCGGGGTTCGGCCCGGAGGTGGCGGTGAGCTCGGACCTGCGTCGTGCCAGCACCACAGCCGCGGCGTTCGCCGAGTTCACCGGGCAGGAGGTCCGGCTGGACAAGCGGCTGCGCGAGACCCATCTGGGGCAGTGGCAGGGGCTCAGCGGCGCCGAGGTCGAGCAGGGGTGGCCCGGGGCGATGGGTACGTGGCGCACCCAGCCGAGCTGGGCACCACCGGACGGTGAGACCAGGGTGGAGGTCGCCGAACGCGCCTACGAGGTGGTGTGTGAACTCGACGAGGCCGTGGAGGGCACGGCGCTGTTGTGCGCCCACGGCGGGCTGATAACCGCGCTGACCGCCAGACTGCTCGGGTGGCCGACCGAGATCTGGTCCAGCCTCGCCGGGGTGGGCAACTGCGGTTGGACCGTGCTCTCCCGCAGCACCCTCGGCAAGCACGGCTGGCGACTGACGACCTACAACGGCGGGTTCGTCGAATGACGCTCTCCCGGATCGCTCGTGGTTCTCGGCGGGACCCGCGTTGAGCGTCGCCGTGGTCACCGATTCGACGGCGTACCTGCCCGCCCGACGGGTCGAGTACTACGGCGTGCGCGTGATTCCGCTGCACGTGAGTACGGAGGCCGAGCAGTACAGCGACGAGACCTCGTTCGGTCCGGGACGACTCACCGAGCAGCTCCGTCGCGGCAGGCGGGTCACCACGTCGGGGGCGGCGGTTGCCGAGTTCGCCGCCGCCTACCGCGCGGCGCTGGAAGCGGGGGCCGATGGTGTGCTCTCGATCCACCTGTCCGGTGAACTCTCCGGCACGGTGGATGCCGCTCGCACCGCCGCGCGCGAAGTGGCGCCCTCGGCCATCCACGTGGTCGACTCCCGCTCGGTGGCCATGGGGCTGGGTTTCGCCGTGTTGGCCGCCGCCGAGCTGGCCGTTGGGGGCGCGGCGTTGGAGGAGGTCGCCGGAGTGGCCGAGCGTGTGGCGGCGCGGGGAACCATCCTCTTCTCGGTGCAGACGCTGGAGTACCTGCGCCGGGGCGGGCGCATCGGCACCGCCTCCGCCCTGCTGGGAACGGCGCTGGCGATCAAGCCGCTGCTGCACCTGCACGACGGCGTGATCGACGCCGCTGAGAAGGTGCGGACCACCAGTGCGGCCGTGCGGAGGTTGGAGCAGCTGGCTGTCGAGGCGGTCCCGGACACCGGGGCCCCGCACGGACCGGCGCTGGCCGTCCACCACCTGGCGGCACCGGGACGCGCCGAGACACTCGCCCGAAATATCCGACAGCGACTGCCCGGTTGCTCCGACTGCGTTGTTTCCGAGGTCGGGGCCACCATCGGAGCCCACATCGGGCCGGGCTCGGTGGGAGTCGTCGTGTTGCCCGGCGGGTGGAATACCACCGGCATCACACCTTTCGACGACTGAACGGAATTCTCCGCGCGGGGTGTCGCGCTCGCCGGGCGGGATCCGAACGCGTGGCCGGAGGAGCTCCGAGAACTTCGCCCCGCGGGCGTTCCGGTTTTCAACACCGCCTCGTGGCGCTCGGTGCCATCTCGTAGCGTGCGGCTCGCCGCGTAAGTGTCCACAACGCGCTCGGCTGTCCACCGGAGGCGTTCTTCGGTGTTCCCGCTCGGTGCACCGCCGGTTAGCTTCGCCGGTATGCCCCATCTTTTCCGGTCCAACGGTTCGTCCCCTTCGGACGAACGAACCGTTGCCGCCGCCAACGACGAGCTTTCCCCGGCCCGTCGACGGCTGCGGCAGTTGATGGGTTCCGAGGGCGGCGCGACCGTCCCGGTCTCCGCGTCCGACACCGCGGAGAGCGCCGAGGCGTCGGAGATTCGTGAGGCCGCGGAAAGCCACGAGCGGACGGAAACCGGGGATCGGGTGCGGCGGTGGGTGCCCCGAACACCGCGCGAGGTGCTGCTGGATCCGGGCCGGGCGGGGTGCCTCGGCGTCGTTCTCGCCGCCGTGATCGGCTGCCTCGTTCTGCTGCTGAGCCGCGACTCCGGCGGTGGGACCACGCCGGTCCCGTCGACTCGGATTCCGGCTCCGGGAACGGCAGCGGTGACCGATGCGGCCGTCACCACCTCTTCCGACGCCGAGCTGGTGGTCAGCGTGGTGGGCAGAGTGCACGAACCGGGGCTGGTGACGCTGTCGGCGGGCTCCCGTGTCGCCGACGCGCTGCGGGCGGCGGGAGGCCCGCTACCCGAGACGGACACCCTGGCGTTGAACCTGGCTCGGGAACTGTCCGACGGGGAACAGCTCTACGTCGGGGTTCCGGTGCCGTCACGTGCCTCGAGGTCGGTACCGGACGGCACCACCGCCACCGGCTCCTCGAAGGTGGATCTCAACCGGGCCGACGAACAACAGTTACGGGAACTGCCCGGCATCGGTCCGGTCACGGCAGGGGCGATCCTGCGCTGGCGTTCCGAGAACGGGGGATTCGAATCGGTGACCCAGCTTCGCGAGGTCGACGGGATCGGGACGGTGCGGTTCTCGCGGTTGCGCGATCTGGTTCGGGTGTGAGGCGGCGATGACCGAGCCGTCGGGTTCGACCACTGCCGCGTCGACGACCCGCCCGCTGGATCTCCGGCTGGTACCGGCAGCGCTCGGAGTCTGGGGTGTCACGCTGACCGGGCTGCACACCGGCTGGGTCGCCGCCGCCCTGTTGGCGTGCTGCGGTGCCGCGGCGGCAACGGCGTGCCTGTTCGTGACGGGTCGGAGATGGGCCGTCGGGGTGATCGCGTGCTCGGTTCTGGTGGGAACCGCCGGTTTCGGGCTGGCAGTGCGATTGCGTCCTGTCGAGAACCACCCGCTTCGGGAATCCGCCTCCCGGGGCGAGAGCGTACGGCTGCGCGTCGAGCTCACCGAACGCCCCACACCCGTGAGCGGTGCCTCGACCGGCGGTGGTGGGCTCGGGGCACGGTCGGTGGTTCGAGCCCGGATCCGAGCGGTACGACAGCGGGAGCGGTGGCAGCCGGATTCCGGTTCGGTGCTGTTGCTGGTGCCCGCCGAATCCTGGGGCGAGCTGTTGCGGGGACAGCGAGCCACCACCACCGGTGCGGCGCTCCGGCCACGTGGAGCCGATCTGTTGGTCATCGTTCTCGCCGTCCACCAGCCACCGGAGGACGTGACTCGGCCGCCCGTTTCGCAGCGGTTCGCCGAGCGGCTGCGCGCGGGACTACGCGATGTTTCCGATTCCGTACTCTCCCCACGTGCCGAAGGACTCCTTCCCGGCCTGGTGGTGGGCGACACCAGCGGGTTGCTCGACACGGTCCGCCGTGATTTCGGAAAGGCGGGGCTGACCCATCTGACCGCGGTTTCCGGGGCGAACCTGGCGATCGTCTGCGGCGCCGTACTGCTGCTGCTCCGTGCGATGCGTGCGCCACCCCCGCTGGCCGCGGGCTGCGCGGGGGTGGCGCTGGCGGGATTCGTGGTCCTCGCCGGGGGTGAGCCCAGCGTGCTGCGTGCGGCCGTAATGGGGGCGATCGGGTTGCTCGCGCTGGTGCTGGGCCGTAACGGAACGGCACTGCCCGCGCTCGCGGGCTGCGTGATTTTGCTGCTGTTGTGGCACCCCCGGCTGGCCGTGAGCCCCGGGTTCGCGCTGTCGGTCACGGCCACGGCAGCTCTGGTGCTGCTCGCCCCGGCGTGGTCGGGGTGGTTGCGGCGACGTGGGGTGCCCCTGCGGTTGGCTCAGGCGCTGGTGGCACCGGCCGCCGCGCAACTCGCCACCGCCCCGCTCGTGGTCGCGCTGTCCGGGGAGCTCAGCCTCGTCGGTGTCGCCGCGAACGTGCTGGTGGAACCGGTGATCGCCCCGGCCACGGTGCTCGGTGTGGCCGCGACGCTGCTCGCCCCCTGGTTCGCCCCGCTGGGTGAACTCCTGGTGCTGCTGGCCGTTCCGGAACTGGAGTGGGTGCTGCTGGTGGCCCGGTGTGCCGCGAGTTCCTCGCTGGCGACGATCCCGTTGCCTTCCGGGGCGCCGGGAATCCCGCTCGTGATGGCGCTGGTGGGCGCGATCCTGCTACTGCTCCGCTTCCGCACGGGCAGGAGGTTGTTGGGCGGGTCGCTGCTGTCCGTGCTACTGCTGCTGGTCACGATCGGAGTGCGGCCCGGTGGTTGGCCCGTGGCCGGTTGGAGCGTCGTGGCCTGCGACGTCGGTCAGGGGGACAGCCTGGTGCTGGCAACCGGAGAGCGCGACACCGCTGTCGTGGTGGACACCGGGCCCAGCGCCGCCCTGGTCGATCGGTGTCTCGACCGCCTCGGGGTACGGCACGTTCCACTGCTGGTGCTCACCCATCCGCACGCCGATCACTACGCCGGGATCTCCGGGGTGCTGGTGGGACGCGAGGTCGATGCGGTGGCGACGGGAGCGGCCCGACCGTCCATCTGGTCGGACACCGGCGTTCGACAACGGGTACGCGACAGCGACGCGCGGTTGGTGCGGCTGAACGCGGGGCAGCTGATCCGCTGGCCCGCGCTGGCGGTCGAGGTACTGGCCCCGGAAGTGGCCACCGCACCCGTGGGGGCGGAACGGGTCAATGACGCCTCGGTGGTGCTGCGGGCGAAGACCCCGGTAGGGCGGGTGTTGTTGACCGGCGACATCGAACTGGCCGCGCAGCGCGAGCTGCTCGCGGCAGGGGTCCGGCTGGACTCGGAAGTGCTCAAGGTGCCGCACCACGGTTCGGGGTACACCAGCGAGGAGTTCCTCCGGGCGGTTTCCCCACGGGTGGCGCTGATCAGCGTGGGACACGGCAATGACTACGGGCATCCCAGCCACGAGATCGTCACGACGCTGCGCGACCTCGGTGCCGTGGTGCGCCGCACCGATCGCCGCGGGGACATCGCGGTGCTGGGCGGAAAGCGAAGCATGCGGACCGCCAACACCGGCGACCCCTTCCGTCCCGCTAATTGAGCGAGTTCAGCCGGGCTGGAAAATTCCCGACTGGACTATCCGCATAACCACTGACTTTTCTGTGTGCTCGTCGTTGCGTATTCAAGTCGGCGCGACAGCGCCGAACAACCACTCTCGCAGCTCGCACCGCCGCGGGTTCTCTCGTGGTGCTCTCGCGAGGAAGGCCCGACGTTGTGTAGATCGCTACCCGATGTCGGGCCTCCCCGGAGCGAGAGCGGTGCGAGAGGTTCCGCCACGCAGTACGTCGCAAACCCCGCCAACAGGCGGCGAACGAGAGAACCCCGGTCGCTGAGGTGGTTCGATTGCGAGGCAGGGCCGCTCGCCGCGTAGCGACCTACTCAAGAGCGGCCCAACGTGGCAAGCGTCCGCCTCAGCGACCGGTAACCGGCCGAGCGCGAAAGGCGCTCAGCGGTACCGTTCTTCAGAGGTTCAGTGCCTCATCCACTGCTTCGGTGTTCGGCGCCACGGTGGCCTTCGGGCCGACGTGATCCTGCAGCGAGTCCATCGTCTTGAGACCGTCACCGGTGATCATCAGTACCGTCTCCGAGTCCGGGTCCAGTTGTCCGGACTCGATCAGCTTCTTCGTGGTGGCCACGGTGACCCCGCCCGCGGTCTCGGCGAAGATGCCCTCCGTGCGAGCCAGCAGCCGGATGCCCTCGACGACCTCCTCGTCGCTGACGTCCTCGATCGAGCCGTTGGTGCGGCGCACGGTGTCGAGCACGTACGGACCGTCGGCCGGGGCGCCGATCGCCAGCGAACGCGCGATGGTGTCGGGCCGCACCGGCTGCACCACGTCGTTGTTCTGCTTGTAGGCGTCGGCGACGGGGGAGCAGCCCGTGGCCTGCGCACCGAAGATCCGGTAGGGGCTCTGTTCCACCAGCCCGACCTCGCCGAGCTCGCGGAAGCCCTTGTCGACCTTGGTGAGCTGCGATCCGGAGGCGATGGGAACCACGACCTGTTCCGGAATGCGCCAGCCGAGCTGTTCGGCCACCTCGAAGGCGAGGGTCTTGGAACCCTCCGAGTAGTAGGGCCGCACGTTGACGTTGACGAACGCCCAGTCCTCGTGCTCCCCGGCCAGCTCGGTGGCCAGGCGGTTCACGTCGTCGTAGTTGCCGTCGACCGCCAGCAGTGAGCCGTCGTAGACGGCGGTCATCAGCACCTTGGCGCGTTCCAGCGAGGAGGGGACGAGCACCACCGAGTCCCAGCCCGCACGTGCCGCCGCCGCTCCCACCGCGTTGGCGAGGTTACCGGTGGAGGGGCATGCCAGTACCTTGAAACCGAACTCGCGCGCGGCGGCCAGGGCCACCGCCACGACCCGGTCCTTGAAGGAGTGGGTGGGGTTGCCCGTGTCGTCCTTGATCCAGATGCGTTTGACGCCCAGCGCGTTGGCGAGCGCGTCGGCCCGGACCAACCTCGTACAGCCCGGGTCGGTGTTCGGGTGTTGTTCCACATCGGAGGGAACGGGCAGTAGACTCTTGTAGCGCCAGATCGAGCGCGGGCCGGATTCGATGTCCTCCCTGCGCACGCGACCGAAGTCGTAGGCGACTTCCAGTGGCGAGAAGTCCTCCAGGCAGACGAACTCCGGAGCCAGGGGTTGCCGATGCCCCTCTTCCTTGGAAACGAGCTCGGCCGCGGGGCCGAGGTCGAACTTCCGGTCGGTCGTCTCGGACTGTGTTCGGGCGGCAGCTGTCATCGCGAGGTCCTTCCCCTCATCTGTCCCGCTGGCGGGTCGGAATTGGCACCGTTTTCGTCGCCACCACGCCATGAACGTTGTCGCGGTGGCGACGCTGGTTGCCGGGGCTTCGTCGGGCCGGTCCCTCTGCCCCTCTGGATGAGCTATCCAAGTTGTTTCGGCAACGCTACGGCATGAACCCGTCATGCGACCACTTCGATCCAGCATCCGGGACGGGGTTGACCGTCGGGCCGAGTGGGAGAATGCGGACCATGAACTCGGCTCCCGCCTCGTTGCATCTCGTGCTCGGTGACGAAGAACTGCTGGTCGAGCGTGCTGTTTCCGAATCTCTCGCCGCCGCTCGCCGGGCCGATCCCGAAGCCGAGCTACGCCGCTCCAAGGTGAGTGACCTCACCCCTCCCGAGCTCGACGAGATGCTCAGTCCCTCGTTGTTCGCGGAGGGGCGCGTGATCGCGTTGGACAGTGCGCAGGACGCGAACAAGGAGATCGCGGAGGCGGTGCTCCGTCACGCGCGCGCTCCGGCCGAAGGGGTGGTGCTCGTGGTGCTGCACAACGGTGGTGGCAGGGCCAAGCACGCCAAGGAACTCCCCGGCGAACTGCGCGCCATGGGGGCCGCCGTCACCGAGTGCAACCGGATCACGCGGCCCGCAGAGCGGGAGAGCTTCGTTCGTGCGGAGGCCACCCGAGCCGGGGGACGAATCGACTCGGCCGCGGTGAGCGCTCTCGTGGAGACGGTCGGCAACGATCTGCGCGAACTGTCCTCCTCGGTGTCCCAGCTGGTCGCCGATACCGACGGCAAGGTCGACGAGGCAGCGGTACGGCGTTATCACCAGGGCAAGGCCGAGGTCACCGGATTCGTGGTGGCGGAGAAAGCCGTGATGGGGGACCGCGCCGGTGCGCTGGAGGCGCTGCGCTGGGCGCTGCAGCTGGGGGTGCCGCACGTGCTGATCGCCGACGCGTTGGCCGACGCCGTGCGCACCATCGGGCGAGTGGCCAGCGCTGGAGGTGGGGATCAGTACCGGCTCGCGCGTGAGCTCGGTATGCCGGCCTGGAAGGTCAAGAAGGCCCTCTCGCAGGCGCGGGGGTGGAACGCGGCGGGAGTGACCGAGGCGATGCAGCTGGTCGCCTCGCTCAACGGTCAGGTCAAGGGACAGGCCGCCGATGCCGACTACGCTCTGGAACGCGCGGTGCTGGGATTGATCGCGACCCGGAGCTCCCGGAACCAGGGCTGAACGGAAAAGCCGGGCCGACCCCCGGGAAATGGATGGGGACCGCGGAGTACGGGCCTCGCCGCGGCGTGCGAAGAGGCCCGGTTACCGGCGTTCCGGGATGGACGGTCCCGGTGGTGGTCGACCGTCCGGAAAGCCCGATCAGAGCTGGTTGAGCTGCCTGGCCATCGAGGACTTCTTGTTGGCCGCCTGATTGCGGTGGATGACGCCCTTCTTGGCGGCCTTGTCGACCAGGCGGGTGGCGGCGCGCTCCATCTCGGCGGCCTTTTCCTTGTCGCCGGTGGCAGCGGCCTCGCGGAACCGGCGCATCGCGGTCTTCATCGACGTCTTGACCGACTTGTTGCGAAGACGGTTGCGCTCGTTGATCAGGACTCGCTTCTTGGATGACTTGATGTTGGCCACTGTTGCGCCTCTTTCGCTGATCGACTCATACCGCCACCGCGCTCGAACGGCGCTGCCCCCGTCGCGGAGCGTTTCGGATCGCCGGGGAACTCCGGCTCACCGACGGTTCCGGTACGACGGTTCGCGGGCAGCCTTCCTCCACGTCGGAAATGCCGCGCGGTGCGATCGACCATCGTAGCAACGCCGCGCCGCGCGGCCGCGCCCGGTTCCGCTGGTCAGGGGCGCTGCCCGCCGGAGGTGCCCGCTGAGGAGGCCGGGGTTCCCGCCTGTATGCCCCAGCAGTGCGGGTAAATGCCGTCGTGGTCGCTCAGTCCGAGTTCTCGTCCTTGCTGGGCCTTCCTCTGCCGCGCTGCCGTCCGGTCTCACCCGGCAGTCTGCCCGCGTCCCGCAGCGCCTTGCGCAGCAGGAACTCTATCTGCGCGTTCGTGCTGCGCAGTTCGTCGCCCGCCCAACGCGCGAGTGCGTCGTGCACCGCCGGATCCAGGCGGAGCAGGAAGCTCTTACGGGATGCCACGCGACTACCTCACTGGTACAGCGAGCCGGTGTTGACCACCGGTTGGGTCGCCTTGTCACCGCAGAGCACGACCAGCAGGTTGCTGACCATCGAAGCCTTGCGCTCCTCGTCCAGTTCGACGACCTGGTCCTCGGTGAGTTGACCGAGCGCCGATTCGACCATGCCGACCGCGCCCTCGACGATGCGTTGCCGGGCGGCCACGACCGCGTCGGCCTGCTGACGCTGCAACATCGACTGCGCGATCTCGGGAGCATACGCGAGGTGGGTGAGTCTGGACTCGACGACCTTCACCCCGGCCGAGTGCACCCGCACGGAGACCTCCTCGGACAGCTTGGCCGTGATCTCGTCGGCGTTCTCCCGCAGGGAGAGCTCCCGCCCGCCTCTGGTGTCGTAGGCGTAGTTGGTCGCGATGTGCCGCACGGCCGTTTCCGTCTGGGTCTGCACGAACTCGACGAAGTCGTCGACGCTGAAGGATGCCTGTGCGGTGTCGGCGACCTGCCAGACCACCACGGCGGCGATCTCGATGGGGTTGCCCTCGGCGTCGTTGACCTTCATCACGCTGGTCTCGTGGTTGCGGATGCGGGTGGAGATGCGTGTCCGGCTGGTGGTCAGCGGATTGATCCAGTGCAGTCCCTCCTGGCGCAGCGTCCCCGTGTAACGACCCAGGAACTGCAGTACCCGTGCCTCGCCGGGTGAGACCGTCACCAGTCCGGCCATGCCCACCAGGGTGGCGACTCCCAGCGCGATCCCGAACCCGAGCAGCCACCAGGTGGAGGTCGCTCCGCCGAGGGCGGCCAGAGCGGCTGCCATGAGCAGCAGCAGGACGCTTAACCCGAGTATCGGGAGTCCCGAGGCTCGTCTCGCGGGCTGCTCCCTGATCTCCGGTTCCGGCATCGCCACTCCCGTTCCGGTTTCCTCGGTGCTCATCCGTTTCCTCCCCAGCCGTGTTCCGTGATTTCTGGAAGACATCATAGTGATATCACTTTTTCGAGGTGGGGGCAAAGTCGGAAACCGCCGGATGATCTCGGTTACTCGTGGGGGACCGGTGGGACAGCAGGAGGCTAAGCTGCCCGCCCGACGGATGGGCAGCGAACCGGGCTACGCCGTCGACGTCTTCGCGGTGCGTCACGTGTCGGATGTGGACCGGCCGGAGGGAGCTCGAATGGGATCGGCGGCGGTTGCTCTCGTGGTGGTCGCGGCAGCCGTGCACGCGAGTTGGAACTACTTCGCAAAGCGGGTCGCCTCCGGTGGAGCCGCCTTCGTGTGGCTCACCGCCGCCTGCTCCGCCGTGTTGTACCTGCCCCTGGCGGCACTCGTGGTGCTGCACGTCGGACTGCCGCCGTTGCACCTCGGGCTGTTCGTCGTCGTCGTCAGTGCCGCCCTGCACCTCGCGTACTTCGTGCTGCTGCAGCGGGGCTACTCGGTCGGGGACATGTCCGTGGTCTATCCGCTCGCACGGGGGACCGGGCCACTGCTCGCCCTGTTGATCGCGGTGCTGGTGCTGGAGGAGCGCCCTGGAATCACCGGTGTGGCAGGTGGCTTGCTGGTGATGCTCGGGGTATTGGTGATCAGTTCCGGGGGCGGAGACAACCGACTTCGGGCCGGAAAGCTGGCCGGGGTCGGTTTCGGGCTGCTCACCGGCAGCATGATCGCGTTTTACACCGTCTGGGACGCCTACGCCGTCACCGCGCTGGCACTCTCTCCATTGCTGCTCATATGGGGAGATCAGTTGACCCGAGTGGTGCTGTTCGCGCCGTACGCCTGGGTCAGGAGGGACCGGATCGCGGATGTCTGGTCCGGTAACCGGCGCGAAGTGATGCTCGTGGGGTTGTTGTCACCGTTGGCCTACCTGCTCGTGTTGTTCGCGATGCGGCTGGCCCCGGTCAGTCTCGTTGCGCCCGCCCGGGAGCTGAGCATCGTGATGGCCGGACTGCTCGCGTGGTGGCTGTTGGGGGAGGATGACCCGGTCCGACGGATCGCGGGTTCGGTAGTGGTGCTCGGCGGTGTGGTGCTGCTGGGAATCTCCTGAGTGGAGAGCCGGGGCTGCTCACTGTTGGTGGCGTGGGACCTCGGCGGCGAACTTCGGTAGGCCGGTTTGTTCGAGGCGGTTCATCAAGGCGGCGATCGTAGTGGGTTCCCTGGTGTAGGCGCTCACTTGTCTGGTCAAGCTGGCCATGACCCGTCCCGGATAAAGGTCGAGCTGGTCGAGCAGGAACTCGTCCGGGTGTACTGCCTCGAGCTCGTACGGTTTTAACGAGTGTCCGGGGAAATGACGCAGGTTCGCGGTGACGATCACTGCGGCGTTTCCTCGTACGGCGGCCGCCAACACGTGGCGATCACCTTCGTCGTTGGTCATATTCGGGAGCAAGGACTCGTAGCCGGTGACCTCGGCATCGGTGAAGTGTCGACGCATGTTGTGCAGCCGGTGGTCGGCTTGCGTCGTCGAGGTCATTCTGGCCAGGTTGCGATGCAGTTCCTCAAGTACATCGGCCGACCACAGCGGGCGGTACGTCTCCGCCGAGGCCAGCCGCAACAGCGTGTCGTTGAGATACCCGGGGACCAGCACGCACGTGTCCAGGAAGGCGGGGAAAGCCACCGGGGCTCCTATTCCTGTGGCAGCGGCAGCAGTGTGTCTTCGTGGAAACCGGCTTCCTGGCCGGCGGCGGCCATCTCGTCGAGTGCTTCCTCCCGCTCCTGCCACGTGCGGTGCTGGTAGGCCACGATGTCTTTCAGGCGCATCTTCCGGTGACGGCCGTGGAGCGCATAGGGAATCTCGCCTGCCTCGAGCCGTTTGATCAATGTCGGTCGCGAGACTCCCAGTAGGTCGGCCGCCTCCTGGGTAGTGAGCATCGTGTTGTGCGGAGCCACCGTGATGGCCAAGCCCCGCGACATGGCGCTGACCACATCACGCAGCGCTTGGAACACGGGATCGGGCAGCTCGAGCTCGCTGCCATCCGGCCCCAGTAGTAGCGCGTGCCCACCTTGTTGGTCATTTGCGAGCTGTTTGGCCAGCGCGCCCAACAGGTTCTGCTCCTTACCCGCATCCGGAGGTAGCAGAGTCTGATCCTGCATCGTCGCGGTCATGGGTTGAGCCTCCCTCGACGCGTAGCGGCCCGCGAAGGCCGCTCGCTTCCTGCGTGTGCCAGTGTACATACCTATTCGAAAAAATCGCAATTTCTGGATCTTGTGCTGGGGCTGTTGTCGCCGCTGGCCTACCGAGACTCCCCGCTCCGTTCGTGGATTTCGCGCGAAATTGATGCTCTGACACGGCAACAGCGCCGTGCCCTGTCGATTCCCCTCGGGGCGCGCGGCGATTACGCGATAAATCGCCGCGCGAGCGGTACCGCTGCTCGGCGGATCCCTACTCGATCGGGTAGGACGGGGGCATGGAGGTTCTCAGCAGCAGGATGATCCTGCGTCCCGGTGACCATGATCGCTCGGTGCGGTTCTACCGAGACACGCTCGGACTCGCGATCCACCGCGAGTTTCCCGGGGGCACGGTGTTCTTCCTCGGGCAGGGGCTGCTGGAGGTGTCCGGCACCGGCAGCAGCGGCCCCAGCGAGGACCAGATGCTGTGGCTGCAGGTGCGCGACGCCGCCGAGAGCGTCCGTGAACTGCGCGAGCTCGGAGTCGAGGTACTCGCCGAGCCGGAGCGGCAGCCCTGGGGGCTGATCGAGGGAACCGTCGCCGACCCCGACGGGATGCGGATCGTGCTGGTGGAGGTGCCACCGGAACATCCGCTGCGCAGTGACGTTCGGCAACATCCCTGATCCGTGGTCCGCGCGGGCCCGGCGGGGCGGTCGGGCCACCCGTCCTGCCCCGCTCCGCCGCGACGTGCGGGGCGCGGTCGCACTCCCGGGTTGGGGTCGGGCATTCCGCACTTTCGTGGGACCATGGGCGCAAGCCCTGCCCGTACGCGAGTCGACATCCCGCGAGGAAGACTTCAGTGAGCACCTTCGCAGACACGACCTTCACGTCTCCTGAACGCATCAGGAACTTCTGCATCATCGCCCACATCGACCACGGCAAGTCGACGTTGGCCGACAGGGTGTTGCAGCTCACCGAGGTGCTCGACGAGCGCGCGTACCGGGACCAGTACCTGGACCGGATGGACCTGGAGCGCGAGCGCGGCATCACGATCAAGTCCCAGAACGTACGACTGCCGTGGCAGGTCGACGGGGAGGACTACGTGCTGCACCTGATCGACACCCCCGGCCACGTCGACTTCACCTACGAGGTCAGCCGCTCGCTCGCCGCTTGCGAGGGGGCGATCCTGCTGGTGGACGCGGCCCAGGGAATCGAGGCGCAGACCCTGGCCAACCTCTACCTGGCCATGGAGCACGATCTGGAGATCATCCCCGTGCTCAACAAGATCGATCTCCCCGCCGCCGCTCCCGACCACTACGCCGCGGAGCTGGCCCACATCATCGGTTGCTCGGAGTCCGACGTGCTGCGCGTCTCGGCCAAGAGCGGCGAGGGTGTCGCCGACGTGCTCGACGCCGTGGTGCTCAACGTTCCCGCGCCGGTCGGCGAGCACGACTCGCCCGCCAGGGCGATGATCTTCGACTCGGTCTACGACACCTACCGGGGCGTGATCACCTACATCCGGGTTGTCGACGGCAGCATCACCCCGCGCGAGAAGATCCGGATGATGTCGACCGGAGCCACCCACGAGCTGCTCGAAGTCGGCATCATCTCGCCCGACCAGAAACGCTCCGAAGGACTCGGGGTTGGTGAGGTCGGTTACCTGATCACAGGTGTCAAGGACGTTCGCCAGTCCCGGGTGGGTGACACGGTTACCTTCGCCAAGAACGGTGCCGAGCACCCACTGCCCGGCTACCGCGACCCGATCCCGATGGTCTACTCCGGGCTCTACCCGATCGAGGGGTCCGACTATCCGGTACTGCGTGACGCGCTGGACAAGCTGCTGCTCAACGACGCCGCGCTGACCTACGAGCCGGAAACCTCCGGCGCGCTCGGCTTCGGTTTCCGCTGCGGCTTCCTGGGGCTGCTGCACCTGGAGATCACCAGGGCGCGGCTGGAGCGCGAGTACAACCTCAATCTCATCTCCACCGCTCCCAACGTGGTCTACGGCGTCACCCTGCAGGACGGTACCGAGCTGGAGGTCACCAACCCTTCGGACTGGCCCGAGGGCAAGATCCAGGAGGTGCGCGAGCCGATCGCGAAGTGTACGGTGATCGCTCCTGCCGAGTTCGTCGGCGCGATCATGGAGCTGTGCCAGAGCAGGCGCGGGCGGCTCGACAGTATGGACTACCTCTCCGAGAGCCGCGTCGAGCTGCGCTACACCATTCCGTTGGCCGAGATCGTGTTCGACTTCTTCGATCACCTCAAGTCGCGCACCCGCGGCTACGCCTCCATGGACTACGAGGAGGCGGGCACGCAGGCCTCGGATCTGGTCAAGGTCGACATTCTGTTGCAGCACGAGGCGGTGGACGCCTTCAGCGCGATCGTGCACAAGGACAACGCCTACTCCTACGGCACCAAGATGGCCTCCAAGCTTCGGGAACTCATTCCGCGCCAGCAGTTCGAGGTGCCGATCCAGGCGGCCGTGGGGTCGCGGATCATCGCCCGCGAGACGATTCGCGCCATGCGCAAGGACGTGCTCGCGAAGTGCTACGGCGGTGACATCAGCCGTAAGCGCAAGCTGCTGGAGAAGCAGAAGGAAGGCAAGAAGAAGATGAAGACGGTCGGCCGTGTCGAGGTGCCGCAGGAGGCGTTCGTGGCCGCGCTGTCCACCGACGAGTCCGCCAAGGACGACTCCAAGGGAGACTCCAAGGGCAAGAAGTAGCCGGCTGGGAAAGTAGCAGCGGAGTCTTGCCGACCCGGTTTCCGTCGGGCTCGTTCGGTGGGACATGCCGCGCGCTCCCGCTTCGGGTGTCCGGTACTCCTCCCGCGCGAAAGCCTGTAAGGGTGTGTCGCACCGCTCCCGCGGATCCGCGAAACGAGGGGGCAGCACCGGATCGTGTTCCCTAGGATCGGTCTTCGTCGCATCGAGGATCGAAACGAGGGACGATGTCCGAAAAACACGAGTACGAAACCGTGGTGCGCTGGACCGGGAATCGGGGCAGCGGTACCGAGAAGTACGACTCCTACGGCCGTGAGCACCTGGTCGAGGTCGCGGACAAGGCGCCCCTGCGTGGCTCGGCCGATCCGGCCTTCCTGGGGGATCCGGAACTGCTGAACCCGGAGGAGCTGCTGGTCGCCTCGCTCGCGCAGTGCCACATGCTCTGGTATCTGGGGATCTGTGCCTCCTCCGGCGTCGTGGTCACCGAGTACCGCGACGCGGCTCGCGGCACCATGACCGAGGAGCGGGGCGGTGGAGGTCGTTTCACCGAGGTGGTGCTGCGCCCGGAGGTGACGGTTCGAAGCGAGTCGATGCGTGACAGGGCTGCGAAGCTGCACGAGCAGGCGCACCGCAAGTGCTTCATCGCCAATTCCGTGAACTTTCCGGTCCGGCACGAGCCCGTGATCCGCGTGGCGAGCTGACCGGGCCGCGAGACCGGTCGGCCCTCTTCTTCCGGTGCCCCGGGCGGCGATTCCACGAGAAATCGCCGCCCGGGAGCAGTGGGATATCACCCCGTTTCGGGTACTCAGCGTGGTGCGTTGGTTACTTTTCAGGTCGCGACAAATATTCGGGTGGTGTGACGCTCGTCCCGCTTCGCCGTTTCCGTTTTTCCCTATAGATACTGTCTATGTCTTTAATTCAAAAATTGTCTGGCAAGTGTCGGATTTGTGTGGTGACCTGCGTTTATCTTTCGTTGGCGCCGATTCTGAGTGGTGGTTCGGTGGGACGTGTCGGCGCCTCGGGGTTGCGTTTCCCGTGCCGTCGGTTAGTATGCCCCAGCGAATAACGGCGGTTTCGGTTGGTTCGGTAATCCGGTGAAATCGTCGGTTGGTGCCCACGGGTGCGCGTGATTGATCAAAGACGATCCTCGTCCGCCACCCGCGGTTTTTTGTTTTCGACCGGTGGACGACCGGATGCTGTCCCGATCATTACGATTTCAGGAGGTCTGGCATGAGTGATCCGGAGATGTCGCGAACGAGTCTCCCGATCCGGGGAGGAGCTCGGCAGCACGCGTCATCGCTGGACATCCGCGAGCAGGACCCGCCGTTCTCCCCGCCGGAGCCGCCGAGCGCGCCCGAAGGGGCTCCCAACGTGGTGCTCGTGCTGCTGGACGACATGGGTTTCGGAGCCCCCAGCGCCTTCGGCGGGCCGTGCGAGATGCCCACGGCCGACCGGCTGGCGGAGAGTGGGCTGCGCTACACGCGGTTCCACGTGACCGCGGTGTGCTCGCCGACCCGGCAGTCGCTGCTGACCGGCCGCAACCACCACTCGGTGGGAATGGGAGTCACCACCGAGATGGCCAGCGCCGCTCCGGGGTACAACGGGATACGGCCGTTGAGCGCGGGCACGATGGGCCAGATACTGTCCGGTAACGGCTACAACACCGCGGCGTTCGGCAAGTGGCACCAGACCCCGGCGCGCGACGTCAGTGTGGCGGGCCCGTTCGACCGTTGGCCCACCGGTGAGGGCTTCGAGAAGTTCTACGGCTTCATGTGCGCGGAGATGAACCACTGGTACCCCGTGTTGTTCGACGGGACCACACCGGTGGAACCCGACCGCGGACCGGAGGACGGCTACCACCTCTCCGAGGACCTGGTCGATCGTGCGATCGACTGGGTGCGTGACCAGAAGTCGCTCAAGCCCGAAACCCCCTTCTTCGCCTACCTCCCCTTCGGCGCGACCCACGCGCCTTACCACGTTCCGAAGGAGTACCGCGACAAGTACCGGGGCAGGTTCGACCACGGCTGGGACCGGCAGCGTGAGATCACCCTGGAGCGGCAGAAGGAACTGGGAGTCGTTCCTCCCGAAACGGAACTGGCCCCGTGGGCCGAGGGCGTGCCGCACTGGGACGAACTGTCCGAGCAGGAGCGGGAGTCCGCCGCCTCGTTGATGGAGCTCTACGCGGGATTCGCCGAGCACACCGACGACCAGATCGGCCGTCTCGTCGATGAGCTGGAGCAGCAGGGCGAACTCGACAACACCCTGTTCGTCTACATCCTCGGCGACAACGGCGCCTCCGCCGAGGGAGGACTCGGTGGCACGCTCAACGAGCACCGGTATGCCAGCGGCATCCCGGACGACGCCGAGACGATCAACCGCCACCGTGAGGAACTGGGTGACGCGACCACGCACGCCCACTATCCGGTCGGCTGGGCACTGGCGATGAACACGCCGTATCAGTGGACCAAACAGGTCGCCTCGCACTTCGGTGGGACCAGGGACGGCATGATCGTGCACTGGCCACGCGGCATCGCCGAACGCGGCGGTATCCGTGACCAGTTCCACCACGTCATCGACGTGCTGCCCACCGTCCTCGAAGCCGCCGGGATTCCACAGCCCGACGAGGTGAACGGGGTCACGCAGCAGCCGGTCGAGGGCACGAGCATGCTCTACAGCTTCAACGACGCCTCGGCAGCGGAACGCCGCCGGATCCAGTACTTCGAGATGGTGGGCAACCGCGGGATCTACCACGACGGCTGGATGGCGGTCACCAGGCACGGCACCCCGTGGGACATGGTCCAGGACGGCACCCGGCACTACTTCGACGACGACCGCTGGGAGCTCTACGACACGAACGTGGACTGGAGTCAGGCCCACGACCTCGCGGCGGAGCACCCGGGCAAACTCCGGGAGTTGCAACAGCTTTTCCTGGTTGAGGCCAGCCGTTACAACGTGTTCCCCCTCGACGACCGCATGACCGAGCGGGAGAACCCGCGGGAGGCCGGACGGCGCGACCTGCACGGCGATCGTCGGTCGATCACCTTCCACGCCTCCGCCTCACGGTTGACCGAGGAGACCGCACCCAACGTCAAGAACCGCTCGCACACCCTGACCGCCCGTATCGAGGTCCCCGAGTCCGGTGCGGACGGTGTGCTGGTGGCCCAGGGCGGACGTTTCGGCGGCTGGTCGCTGTACGTACACCAGGGGCGCGCCTGCTACGCGTACAACTACTTCGGACTCGAGCTCTACCGGGTGCGGACCGAAGAACCACTCCCCACCGGTGAGCACGAGATCGTGCTCGACTTCGCCTACGACGGTGGCGGTGTCGGTATGGGCGGGACCGCGACCCTCCACGTCGACGGTGAGCAGTGCGGACAGCAGCGGGTGGGTGGCACCATCCCGTACTATTTCGCCTTCGACGAGACGTTCGACATCGGAATCGACCGTGCGTCACCGGTCACCGACGACTACCCGCCGGTGGACAACGCCTACCCGGCCAAGCTGCACAGCGTGCGGGTGGATCTCGGCGACGATCTGCACAGCGACAGCGACAGCGAACGCGACCGCGAACTGTTCAGGGCGGCTCATGACTGACACGACAACGGGAGACTGCTGCGCACCCACGCGGCCCGCGGGTGATGCCTCGCCGACGGAGACGGTGCGCACCCGGGTCCACTCCGGTTCCACCGTGGGGCTGGTGCGGCTCGACGGCGGCGAGTTCCGGATGGGAAGCGAACGGGACGAGGCGTACCCGCAGGACGGCGAGGGGCCGGTGCGGACGGTGCGGCTCGACCCGTTCTGGATCAGCCCGACGGCCGTGTCGGTGGCCGATTTCGCCGTCTTCGTGGATGCCACCGGCTACCGTACCGACGCCGAACGGTGGGGGTGGTCGTTCGTGTTCGGCGGGCTGCTGCCGGACGACTTCCCGCCCACGCGCGGAGTCGCCGCCGCTCCCTGGTGGCGCCAGGTCGAGGGCGCCTACTGGTGGCGGCCGGAGGGGCCCGGTTCCGATGCCGGGGATCGCCCGGATCACCCGGTCACCCACGTCTCCTTCCGGGACGCGCTCGCCTACTGCGACTGGGCCGGGCTGCGGCTGCCGACCGAGGCCGAGTGGGAGTACGCGGCCAGGGGAGGGCTCGAGGGAAAACCCTTCCCGTGGGGTGAACAGCTGGAGCCTTCCGGACGGCACCGGATGAACGTCTGGCAGGGTGAGTTCCCCGGGCGCAACGAGTGTTCGGACGGTTGGTACGGGACCTGCCCGGTGGACGCCTTCGAACCCAACGGCTACGGGCTGCACAACACGACCGGCAACGTGTGGGAATGGTGTGCCGACCGGTTCGACCCGGATTTCCCGGCGCGGGACACCCGGGTCAACCCGAGGGGGCCCGAGCGGGGAGAACGGCGCAGCGCGCGCGGCGGTTCCTACCTGTGCCACGAGTCCTACTGTCGGCGTTACCGGGTTTCGGCGCGTCAGGGAGTCACCCCTGACTCGTCCATCGGCAACATCGGGTTCCGGTGCGTCCGCGACGTGTGGTCGAGTGACGAGGAGCAGGAGGCGGCGGGATGGAACGCAGGGAGCTCGAGTACTTCCTGACCATTGCCGACCAGGGGAGTTTCACGGCCGCGGCCCAGACGCTGCGTGTCGCGCAACCCTCGCTGTCGCACGCGATCGCCTCGCTGGAGAACCGGCTCGGCGGGAGGGTGTTCCACCGGCTCGCACAGGGTGTGAGCCTGACCCCGGCGGGCGAGGCACTCCTGGAACCGGCACGGCAGGTGATGCGTGACTTCAGCACGGCCACCGACTCGGTGCGCAAAGTGCTGGGGCTCGCGGGCGGCAGGTTGGACATCGTCGCCCAGACCACCCTGGCCGTGGACCCGTTGGCCGATCTGGTCGGTTCGTTCCTGCGCATGCATCCGAAGGTGGCCGTGCGCATCACGGATCCCGAGCTGGGGTCCGATGTCACGGCCGCCGTACGGGCGGGCGAGTGCGAGCTCGGCATGGTCGACTCCACCGAGGAGACGGTGGACGATCTCGGCAGCATGGTGTTGCCGGGGCGGGAGTTCCTGGCGGTGCTGCCCGCCTCGGCCGATCCGGGACGTTCCGCGCTGTCGCCCGCCGACCTCGCCGCGCTGGACTGGGTCAGCACCCCGAAGGGAACCGCGCCTCGCGAGGTCATCGAGAACACCGTGGGCACCCAGGGCAGCAGTCCACACGTGGCGGTCGAGACCGCTCACCAGGCGATGATCGTGCCCAGTGTGCTGGCCGGAGCGGGTGCCACGTTGCTGCCCGCTTCGATGGCCCGGGAGGCCGCCGAACGCGGCGCGGTGACCGTCTCACTGCGGCCACGGGTGATCCGGCGCGGAGTGCTGTTCTGGCGTCGCGGTCCGCTGTCGCCGTCGGCCGCGGAGTTCGTGAGCCTGGTGGAGGAACTCGTGCGACGTGGACCGGGAGACCGCTCCGGGGGGTAGTGGCGGTGCGGGTCGGATCAACGGCCCCGCCTTCGCCGCACACCGCGGAGCGGAACGGGTCATTCCCACCTCGGGAGGCGAGACGATTCTGTTCGGAATTGTCTCTTTCGGGAATCGAGAGGATCGATGAATCATGGGTTGTCCGAGAACTGTCGCGGATGGCACGGTGAATCTTTGAATGTCGGAGATCCGATCGGCCGTCCTGGTTCGTAGGATTTTCGGGTGATCGTCGTCGTGTTTGTTCGTCGGTGTGCGACACCGCGAACTGAAAGGAGGTGTGGCATGGCGAGGTTGGTGTTTTTGGCGTTGGTGGGTTGGCCTGCAGGCGGATTTACGGGGCGCTGGATGTCGTTCCGGGTTTCGTTGTTCCGGGCTGGACACAGCGTCCGTGCTGTCCGCGTGTCCCCGATCTTTGGATAGTGATTTCCGTGCAAACGTCAAGAACGAATCGTTCCGCGATCGGAGGCGTTTTCTTCGTCTCCGTCGCGGTCACGGCGCTGGTCGTCCTGTGGGGCGTGGTGGCACCGAAGGGCTTCGAGGCCGTCACCAATCGCCTGTTCGGCCACGTCGTTTCGGATCTGAGTTGGCTTTTCCTGCTCGCGGCGAACCTGTTTCTGGTATACGTGATATATCTTGGAGTCAGCAGGTACGGCAGGATCAAACTCGGAAAGAAGGACGACAGGCCCGATTTCGGTCGGTTGTCCTGGTTCGCCATGATGTTCCAGGCCGGTATGGGGCCCGCCATCATCTTCTGGGGCCTGGCCGAGCCGCTGTCGCACTATGTCAACGTGCCGTTCGGTCTCGCCGAACCCGGCTCGGAGGAAGCCGCCGGGGTGGCTATGCAGTACTCCTTCTTCCACTGGGCGTTGCACCCCTGGGCGATCTACGCCACCGCGGGCCTGGCCGTGGCTTACTTCACCCACCGCAAAGATGAGAAGGCGCTGATCAGCGCCATTTTCCGACCTTTGATCGGTGACCGCGTCGACGGTCCGATCGGAAAGACGATCGACATCCTGGCGGTGTTGGCGGTCGTGTTCGGCATCGCCGTCGCCCTGGGACAGGCCGGACTGCAGATAACGGCGGGGCTCGGTCAGACGTTCGGGGTGCCCACGGTGATGTTGGTGCAGCTCGTGGTCCTCGGCCTCACCACGGCTGCGTTCATGGTCTCGGCCACGACGCGGATCGAGCACGGCATCAAGTGGCTCGCCAACATCAGCATGCTCATCGCCCCGCTGCTGCTGGTCTTCTACTTCGTCGTCGGGCCGACCGTCACGCAGCTCAACGTCCTCACCGAGGGCATCGGCGATTACCTGTCCAACATCGTCCCGATGAGCTTCCGGCTGGACGCGTTCAGTCCGAACACGGATTGGTTGGGGAGCTGGACCGTGTTCTACTGGTCCTGGTGGATCGCCTGGGCCCCCTACGTGGGGATGTTCATGGCCCGCATCTCCCGCGGACGTAGCATCCGCGAGTTCGTCGGAGCCACCGTTCTCGTTCCCAGCGTGGTCAGCATAATCTGGATCGCCGTGTTCGGTGGAGCGGCGCTGCGGCTGGCCCGCGACGGGCAGGGCTCCGACATCGCCGGAACCGTGGCGGAGAGCCCGGCCGCTGGGATGTTCGTCTTCATCCAGCAGTACCCGTTGCCCGTCCTCCTGTCGATCATCACGCTGGTGGTGCTGTGGGTGTTCTTCGTCGCCGGTGCCGACGCCGGCACCGTAGTACTGGGCGAACTGTCCACCGGCGGCTTCTCGAATCCCAAGGTCTGGGTCCGACTGCTGTGGGGACTCCTGTTGGCGGGCGTCGCGGCGGTACTGCTGGTTTCCGGTGGCCTCGGCGCGCTCCAGAAAGCCTCGGTACTCATCGGGACACCGTTCACGATCGTTCTGATCGGTATCTGCGTGGCCTTCCACAAAACCATCTCCAAGGAGAACATCCCGCACGCCGAGGGGCCCTCGTACAGTGGACCCGCCGAGGCCGAGGACCGCGAGCCCGAGGACAGCGATTTCGAGAACAGCGATTCCGAGGAGAGCGAGCCCGCGGAGCGGCGGTCCGGAGGTGAGGAACATTCCGAGGAGCGTGTGCACCTTCGGTAACCACCACCGATGATCACGGCTACCCGCCATAGCCGAACCCGGTCCCGGTGTCACCGGACCGGTGCGGTACCTCGGTGACCACGTATTTCGGAGCCGGGGTCACCTTGCTCGAATTGGTGGCGTGTGTGCTGTGGGCCGAGGAGACCAAGGGCAAGTCGTCGGCCGAGGCCGACGCGGGAGCGTCTTCTTCCGGCGGCTCCGGCGCATGGGCTACCACGTCGAGTCGGTCGCCACGTGACTTCCGTCGCTTGGCGCCGTTGCGGACGCTCCTCCCCGAAGCCATACGGGGAGGAGCGTCCTTTTCCGGGAGCCCGTTTTCCGGGACGGGGTCCCGGAACCGGTTCAACCGTGGTGGGTTTCCAGGAACGAGTAGACGTCGGCCTCGTCCACCCCGGGGAAGGTGTCCGAAGGCAACGCCGACAGCACGTGCGAGTGTGCCCGTGCCGAGGGCCAGACCATGCCCTGCCACCGGTTGGCCAGTTCGGCGGGCGGGCGTTGGCAGCACTCACCGTTCGGACAGCCCGACTTGGAGTGGTTCGTGGTCTCGCGCCCCCGGAACCAGCGCGACTCGGTGTAGGGCACGCCGAGTGTGATGGCGAAGTCGCGTCCCCTGCTCGGGTCGACGTGTGCCACACACCAGTGGGTGGCACCGGGTTTGTCGGTGTACTGGTAGTAGGTGGAGTAGCGGTCCGGGGAGGCGAACACCTGCCGCCCGGCCCAGTACCGACACATCCGCTGGCCCTCGATCGCCCCGGTGGGGTCCGCGGGGAACTCCAACCCGTCGTTGGCGTATGCCTTGTAGATGATCCCGGTCTCGTCGTTGCGCACGAAGTGACAGACCAGATCCAGGTACTGCGTGGCGAGGTTGGTGAACCGGTGTGCGGCCATCTCGTAGGACACCGAGAACACGTCGCGCAGGTCCTCCACGGCCAGGTCCCGGTCGGCTTTTGCCTGGCGCAGGTAGCTCACCGCGGCGCTCTCGGGAATGAGTACGGCGGCGGCGAAGTAGTTCGCCTCCACGCGCTGCCGCAGGAAGTCGGCGAAGTCGCGTGGTTGCCGGTGTCCCAGAGTCAGGTGCCCGAGGGTCTGCAGCAGGATGGTGCGGGGGCTGTGCATTCCCAGCGACTCGCGTCGCAGGAAGATCCGGTTGTGCCGCAGGTCGGTCACCGACCGCACCGAACGGGGCAGGTCGGTGACGAAGCGAAGCCCGTACCCGAGATGCGTGGCGATCGACTGGATCAGCCCTTCGGAAAGCGGACCCCCGTGGTACCCGACACCCCGCAGGATCTCGCCCGCGGATTTCTCGATCTCGGGGAAGTAGTTGCCGTGTTCGCGCATCATGCCGCGCAGCTCCGCGTTGGCCGCCCGGGCCTCCTCGGGGGTGGCCACCCGCTTCGTCTCCCTGCGCCGTAGCTCCTCGTAGAGCGCCAGCACGTGTTCCAACGCCTCGGTGGGGACCCGCTTGCCGATCTTCAGTGGTGGCACGTCCAGTTGCTGGTAGAGCGGGTCCAGCTGTGCCTGCTCCACGGCTATCTCCAGCTCGGCACGCCGGTTCGGCGGCTTCTTGGACATCAGTTCGTCCACCGAGCTGTTCAACGCCACGGCCAGCGAGCGCAGCAGTGACAGCTTCGGTTCGCGGTGTCCGTTCTCCAGCAGCGAGAGCTGCGAAGGTGCCCGATCGACCCGTTGCCCCAGCTCGGAGAGGGTCAACCCGGCCGCCTTGCGCATGTGGCGCAGCCGCTGTCCGAAGACGAGCAGGTCCTGCTCGTTGGAAAAAGTGCCGCGTTCTTCCGTTGACTCGGCCGTAAACTCCGACATGCGGTTCACCTTAGCAGAAAAATTACAAAATTTTGTCCGGATCAGGGCTCGTTTTTTCTTGGTCGAGTACCAACACTGGGATCAACAGGCCGCAAGCGATCGGAAGGTGAAAGCCATGAGCCCGCAACCCGGTACCCGTGAACAGGCCCTGCAGGCAGCCAAGGATCTGCAGCGCGACTGGGAGACCAACCCCCGTTGGAAGGGCGTCGAGCGCACCTACTCCGCTGGTGACGTCATCCGACTCCGTGGCTCGGTGCAGGAGGACAACACCCTGGCCAGGCTGGGCGCCGAACGGCTCTGGAACCTGCTGCACGACAACGACTACATTCACGCGCTCGGTGCGCTGACCGGAAACCAGGCCGTCCAGCAGGTCCGCGCCGGACTGCAGGCCATCTACCTCTCGGGTTGGCAGGTCGCCGCCGACGCGAACCTCGCGGGTGAGACCTACCCGGACCAGAGCCTGTACCCGGCCAACTCGGTCCCGCAGGTGGTTCGGCGAATCAACAACGCGCTCAAGCGCGCCGACCAGGTCGCCTGGGCCGAGGCGCTGGACGCCGAGGCCAACGAGGTCGAGCAGGAGGACCGGCACTGGCTGGCCCCGATCGTCGCCGACGCCGAGGCCGGCTTCGGTGGTGTGCTCAACGCCTACGAGCTGATGAAGGGCATGATCCAGGCGGGCGCCGCCGGTGTGCACTGGGAGGACCAGCTCGCTTCCGAGAAGAAGTGCGGTCACCTCGGCGGCAAGGTGCTCATCCCCACCAGTCAGCACGTCAAGACGCTCAATTCGGCCCGGCTGGCCGCCGACGTCGCCGGGGTGCCCTCCCTCGTGGTCGCCCGCACCGACGCGCAGGCAGCCACGCTGCTGACCAGCGACGTCGATGAGCGCGACCAGAAGTACGTCACCGGTGAGCGCACTTCGGAGGGCTTCTACAAGGTCACCAACGGCATCGAGCCCTGCATCGACCGCGGGCTGGCCTACGCGCCGTACTCCGACCTGATCTGGATGGAGACCTCCACACCGGACCTGGACGTGGCCAAGCGGTTCGCCGAGTCCATCAAGGCCCAATACCCCGACAAGATGCTGGCCTACAACTGCTCGCCGTCGTTCAACTGGCGCAAGAACCTCGACGACAGCACCATCGCCAAGTTCCAGCGCGAGCTCGGCCAGATGGGCTACAAGTTCCAGTTCATCACGCTGGCCGGTTTCCACGCGCTGAACTACAGCATGTTCGACCTGGCGAAGAACTACGCCTCGGAGGACATGACGGCCTACGTCGACCTGCAGGACAGGGAGTTCGCCGCGGAGAAGGACGGCTACACGGCCACCAAGCACCAGCGGGAGGCCGGAACCGGCTACTTCGACCAGATCAGCATGGCGGTCAACCCGGACTCCTCGACCACCGCGCTGGCCGGTTCCACCGAGACCGCGCAGTTCTGAGGGAGACCTCCCGGGCCGGTTGCCGAGTGGTTTCCCGGACGGAACCTCCGGCCACCGCTCGGACAGGCCCGAAGTCGGGTGGCGAGGGGGCGTGCCACGGCCCGTGGTGAGCCGAGGTACGGCCCGAGACCCCCTCCGTCACGAACCGGTGAGGCGCCGATCCGGCGTCGTGGCGGAGGGCGATGGCAGTGAGCGCCGTACTCCTGCGGCGGCGTTCACCAAGACGCACCAGCGGCCCTGTGGCGGGGTGTGATGATCGCGATGGTGCGAGTGGGCGGGAACCCGGATCGGTGGGTTCCCGCCCATGCTTGTGTGCCGGGCCCCGCCGTGCCCGCTCGTCCCCGGCGAAGGTGGATATGCTCCGCGTTCCGTGCCCGACAGGCGGATCGCCGAGCGACGGCCCCGCCCGCCTCCCGAGCGGATTTCGAATTCCGCTCGATCGGGAGACGTGCGATGCATAGGCTGGCTCCGTGAGTCGCGTGCACAAGGTCAACATCGCAACCACCGCCCGCACGGGTGAGTGGACGGGCCGGATCGGTGCCAGCGGGATCGACAAGCGACCGGTGCGGGGGCCGGTGCCGGTCGACATCCCGGGAGTCGTGGGGGACACGGTCTGCGACACCGACAATCACGGCCGCTGGTTCCAGGCCGTCTACGCTTACGACATCGAAGACCTGCGGTACTGGTCCGGCGAGATCGGGCGGGAACTGGAACCGGGCAACGTCGGGGAGAACCTGACCCTGGAAGGCTGCGACTGCGGCAGCGCGGTGATCGGGGAGCGTTGGCGGATCGGCACGACCGTGCTGCGCGTGACCGGCCCACGCACCCCCTGCAGGGTTTTCGCGGGTTTCTGGGACATGCCGGGGCTGATCAAGCGGTTCACCGAGCACGGTAGGCCCGGGGCCTATCTGGCGGTGGAGCAGCCCGGGGAGATCACCGCCGGCGAATCCCGCGAGGTGCTGTACCGACCGGAGCACGGCGTGACGATCGCCGAGCTCTTCGCGTTCCGGATGGGGCGTGCGACGCCCGAACTGGCCGAACACGTGGCTGCGGCCGAGCCCGATCTGCCCGAGTACTGGGCGGTGAAGGTTCGCTGACGAGCTCCGTCGCACGCCGCTCGTCCGGGAACCGACGATGGGACTCGCTCGTGTGGTCGGTTGTCGGTGCGCGTGGCGGTCTCCTGCCGAAGTGCGGCTTCGCTCGTGACTATCCCGCTTGTCGGTGGTGACGGGGCTCAGACGTCGAGTGTGCGGGCGAGTGCTCGCCGCACCTCAGCGAGTTCTTCCTCGGTGGGCGCCAGTTCCGGAGCGAACCGCCGGAGATCTCGCGTTGTCACGGTGCGTACCCGCTCGGTGACGACCCAGCTGTCGGCGGCCGCGATGTGGACACGCTGCGAGCGCTCGCTCCGTTCCACACCGGTCAGCGGTAGCACGTTGACCAGTGCGCTGTTGGTCAGTTCCAGGTGGAAACGCGACGAGACCACGAGAACCGGGCTTTGCCCGCTCTGTTCCTCGTCGTGCACCGGATCGAGATCGACGATCCAGACGTCACCCGGGCTGATCGGTTGGGCGGTCACGTGAGCTCCCGAATCTCGTTGGTCGGCAGGGTGGCGAACGGTTCGTGAATCAACTCCGCAGCCGGATCCTCCCCGCTTCCGCTGTTCGTGCGTCGACGGGGTGCCACGCACACGCTCGATGCCGCCGGTGAGCGTGGCGAGGTGTGCGGCCTCCGGCGCCGCGCCTCCTTCCGGTTCGGCCGTTGACCTCACACAATCGTGTTGTGACACAGCACACCCTGTTGTGATGTGTTGCATTGGGGCAATGATTGGATTACCAAAAGTTTGGCTTCCAAACGCATAACGGGAGCCGGCGACCGGTGCGAGGGAAGGGTGCGTAGCGGAATGACCACTGAGCTGGAGCACTTCATCGACGGCAAGCGTGTCGCCGGGACCTCCGGTAACCACGATGACGTGTTCGATCCGAACACCGGAGGTGTGCAGGCCAGGGTGCCGCTGGCCTCCGCCGCGGAGGTCGACGCCGCGGTGCGCGGCGCCGCCGAGGCGCAACGCGAGTGGGCGAACTGGAACCCCCAGCGCAGGGCGCGCGTGCTGATGAGGTTCCTCGAACTGTGCCGTGACGAGATGGATTCACTCGCGCGGCTGCTGGCCTCCGAACACGGCAAGACGGTTCCCGACGCCAAGGGCGACGTGCAGCGCGGCCTGGAGGTCGTCGAGTTCGCCACTGGCATTCCCCACCTGCTCAAGGGGGAATACACCGAAGGTGCGGGCGCGGGCATCGACGTCTACTCGATGCGCCAGCCACTGGGGGTGACAGCGGGGATAACCCCGTTCAACTTCCCGGCGATGATCCCGCTGTGGAAAGCCGCCCCGGCCATCGCCTGCGGCAACTCCTTCGTACTCAAACCCTCCGAACGTGATCCCTCGGTGCCGCTGCGGCTCGCCGAGCTGTTCGTCGAGGCCGGGCTGCCACCCGGCGTGCTCAACGTGGTCAACGGTGACAAGACCGCGGTGGACGCCCTGCTGACCCACCAGGACGTGGCCGCGATCGGATTCGTCGGCTCCTCCGACATAGCCGAGTACATCTATTCCACCGCCACGGCCCACGGCAAGCGGGCGCAGTGCTTCGGCGGGGCGAAGAACCACATGATCATCATGCCCGACGCCGACCTCGACCAAGCGGTGGAAGCCCTGGTCGGTGCCGGGTACGGCTCAGCGGGTGAGCGCTGCATGGCCATCTCGGTGGCCGTTCCCGTCGGGCAGCCCACGGCCGAGGCGCTGGTGGAAAAGCTCACTGAACGAGTCAACGGGCTCCGGATCGGCACCAGCTTCGACGACTCCGCCGACTTCGGCCCGTTGGTGACGGCCGCCGCCAAGCAGCGGGTCGACGACTACATCGGCATCGGCGTCGAGGAGGGCGCGGACCTGCTGGTCGACGGCCGCGGATTCCGGATGCCCGAACACGAGAACGGCTTCTTCACCGGTGCCTCGCTGTTCGACCACGTCACCTCGGACATGCGGGTCTACAACGAGGAGGTCTTCGGCCCCGTGCTCTCGGTGGTCCGCGCCGCCGACTACGAGGAAGCGCTGCGGTTGCCCAGCCAACACCAGTACGGCAACGGTGTCGCGATCTTTACCAGGGACGGCGACGCCGCACGTGAGTTCGCGGGCCGGGTGGACACCGGCATGGTCGGTGTCAACGTCCCGATCCCGGTGCCGATCGCCTACCACACCTTCGGCGGCTGGAAGCGTTCCGGATTCGGCGATCTCAACCAGCACGGTCCCGACTCCATCCGGTTCTACACCAGGACCAAGACCGTGACCTCGCGCTGGCCCTCCGGCCGGAAGGAGGAGGCCAGCTTCACGATCCCGACCATGCACTGAGCCGCTCCGCAGGCGACCCGGTGGGCCGTCCGCCGCACCGCCGCGCCGGCCGGTCCACACCGCCGGTGGTGACCCCACCGGCGGTGTGACCACCCCGGAACGCGAACCGGTGCCGCCACCGCGAGAGGCCCGACGCCGCGATCCGGCGTCCCCGATCGAGCAGGAGTCCCACATGACCGCTTCCGTGATCGCCTCCGAAACCCCGCGATCCCCGTTCGCGCTCACCGACGACCAACGTGCGCTCAAGGAGACGGCGGGCGAGTTCGCGGCGGAACGCATCGCCCCCGACGCGCTGCGATGGGACCGGGAGAAACACTTCCCCGTGGACGTGCTGGCCGAGGCGGGCGAGCTCGGCATGGGCGGCATCTACGTCGACGAACAGTACGGCGGCACCGGCCTCAGCAGGTTCGACGCCGCCCTCGTCTTCGAGGAGCTGGCCACCGGGTGCCCCACCATCGCGGCCTACATCTCGATACACAACATGGTCGCCTGGATGATCGATGCTTTCGGCGACCAGCGGCAACGCGCGCGGTGGCTACCCGAACTGTGCGCCATGCGGAGCCTGGGCAGTTACTGCCTCACCGAACCCGACGCCGGTTCGGACGCGGCCTCGCTGCGCACCAGGGCGGTACTCGACGGCGACGAGTACGTGGTCAACGGGGTCAAGCAGTTCATCTCCGGAAGCGGCTACTCCGGCGTCTACGTGGTGATGGTCCGTACCGGCGAGCCGGGGCCCGGGGGTATCTCCGCCCTCATCGTGGACGGCGCCAGCGAGGGCATCTCGTTCGGCCCCGAGGAGGACAAGATGGGTTGGAACGCCCAGCCCACCCGGCAGGTCGTGTTCACCGACGTGCGGGTTCCGGTGCAAAACCGGCTCGGTGAGGAGGGCATCGGCTTCCGCATCGCCATGTCCGGACTGGACGGCGGCCGGCTCAACATCGGTGCCTGCTCGCTCGGCGGCGCCCGCGCCGCACTGGAGCGCGGCCTGGCCTACGTCGAACAGCGCTCCGCCTTCGGAAGCAGGATCGGCGACTTCCAGGCGCTGCGCTTCAAACTGGCCGACATGGCCACCGAACTGGAGGCCGCCCGCACCCTGCTGTGGCGCGCCGCCGCCGCGTTGGACGCCAAGGACCCCGAGGCCACCAAGCTCTGCGCCATGGCCAAGCGACTCGCCACCGACAGCGGATTCAACGTGGCCAACGAAGCCCTTCAGCTTCACGGGGGTTACGGATACCTTGCCGAGTACGGCATCGAAAAGATCGTTCGCGACCTGCGGGTGCATCAGATCCTGGAAGGAACGAACGAAATCATGCGACTGATCATTTCCCGTGGACTGTTGGAGTCGAACCAATGACAACTCACGACGCCGAACAGCAGCAGGTGCTGCTCGACGTGCGGGGAACCCTCGGCCGAATCACGCTCAACCGGCCGAAGGCCCTCAACTCGCTGACCATGGAGATGGTCACCTCGGTGCTGGAGGCGCTGGAACGGTGGCGCGCCGACGACCGGGTGCGCACGGTGCTCATCGAAGGGGCCGGTGACCGCGGGCTGTGCGCGGGCGGGGACATCCGCGCCATGTACGACGCGGTCAAGGCGGGCGAGCCCGAACACACCGAGGAGTTCTGGGCGGCCGAGTACCGGATGAACGCCGCTCTGGCGCACTACCCCAAGCCGGTCGTCGGCATCATGGACGGCATCTGCATGGGTGGCGGCGTCGGCATCTCGGCACACGGTTCGCACCGCGTGGTCACCGAGCGTTCCAAGGTCGGCATGCCCGAGGTCGGCATCGGTTTCGCCCCGGACGTCGGTGGTACCTATCTGCTCTCCCGTGCCCCGGGGCAGCTCGGCACCCACATGGCGCTGACCGGAGCCCCGGTCAGCGGTGCGGACGCTATCCACTGCGGCCTGGCCGACCACTACGTCGACAGTTCCGAACTCGACGAACTGGTCAACGCACTCACCGAGGGGGATGCCGGAGCCGTACTGGACAAGTACGCCACCGCGCCCCCGGAGTCCGGGCTGCGCGCCGCCGCGGACTGGATCGACGAGGTCTACGCGGCCGACTCCGTGGAGCGGATCCTGACCGAACTCCGCTCCCGGAGCGAACCGGAGGCGGTCGAAGCGGCCGAGACCATAGCCACGAAGTCGCCCACCTCGCTGAAGGTGACGCTGCGCGCGCTGCGGTCGGCGGCGCGACTGAGCTCCCTGGAGGAAGTGCTCGACCAGGAGTACCGGGTCTCGCTGGCCTGCGTGCACCGCGGCGACTTCCTGGAGGGCGTGCGCGCCACCCTCGTGGACAAGGACCGCAACCCGGCCTGGTCCCCCGCCCAGCTGGAGGACGTGGGCGAGGAGCACGTGGCCGCTTTCTTCCGCACTCCCACCAACGGGGATCTCGGTCTGTCCGGCTGATCTCCCCGCAAACCCCTGGTTTTCGTGCCAGTGTCGGATCGCGAGAAAGGTAATCGACCATGGCAGTCATCGGATTCATCGGGTTGGGGCACATGGGCGGCCCGATGTCGACGAACCTGGTCAACGCCGGCCACACCGTGCGGGGCTTCGACCTGATGCCGGAAGTGATCGAGCGCGCGAAGGCGAGCGGGGTGACCACGGTCGACTCCGCGCCCGAGGTGGTTACCGGCGCCGACGCCGTGATCACGATGTTGCCGGGGGGTAAGCAGCTGCTGGACTGCTACGACGGGATGCTGGGCTCGGTCGCGCCGGGCACGCTGCTGATCGACTCCTCCACCGTGGACGTGGCAGACTCGCGGAAGGCGCACGAGCTGGCCGCGGCCGCGGGGCTGGACGCGATAGACGCACCGGTTTCCGGCGGCACGGCCGGTGCCGAGGCGGGCACGCTGACGTTCATGGTCGGCGGCTCCGAGCGGGCCTACCAGGCCGCGCAGCCCTTCCTGGAGCCCATGGCGCGGAAGGTGATCCACTGCGGTGGTGACGGCAACGGTCAGGTCACCAAGATGTGCAACAACCTCATGCTGGCGGCGGCCATGCTGGGCACGGCCGAAGCGTTCGTGCTGGGGGAGAAACTCGGACTCCCGCACCAGGCGCTCTACGACGTGACCTCCGTGTCGACCGGGCAGAGCTGGTCGCTGACCACCAACTGCCCCGTGCCGGGCATGGTGGAGACCAGCAGGGCGAACCACGACTACGAGCCGGGTTTCGCGGCCTCGCTGATGCTCAAGGACCTCAACCTGGCCGTTTCGGCGGCCGAGCAGAGCGGCACCGACAGTGAGGTGGGGCGGTTGGCCGCGCGGATCTACGACCGGTTCAACTCGGAGGGCGGCGGTGGTTACGACTTCAGCGCCGTGATCGAGTCCATCCGGCGCCACTCCGAAAGCTAGTCGGAGGGCATTCCTGTCCGGCTGCTTGGGTGGTCGCTTGGCGGAACCTCTCGCACCGCTCTAGCTCCGGGGAGGCCCGACATCGGGTAGCGACCTACACAACGTCGGGCCTTCCTCGCGAGAGCACCGCGAGAGAACCCGCGGCGGTGCCGGTGGCGAGAGTGACCGGAGCTCGGCTTGCGGGAGTGCTCGGAGTGCGGCTTGCGAGGGTGGTCGGGGTTCGGCCTGCGGGCGCAAACGCGAAGGGTGAGCGCCCGGGCGGACGCGGCGCGACCGAGCGCTGCAGCCGATTCACGTGCCTTCCCAGGCGGGCTGGACCGGTCAAGCAGGGCTTGGTGTCGTTGGCCGTTCCGTCGCGCGGGGTGCCCGGCGCACGCTGTAACCACCCCGGGAGTACGCTGACGGTCCGTGATGGGCGAGCTGGTCGCGTTGTGGGACGGAGTCGAGTCGTGGCTCGTGCTGCTTCCCTACCCGTTCCAGGTGGCGCTGGTGCTCGTTGTTCTCGTGCCGCTGTGCTGGTTGGTGGCGCGGCTCGTCGACCGGATCGTCGACGAGATCTCGGCCAAGGCGAGCAGGATTCGCGACGCCGAGCCACCGTTGCGCAGCAAGGAAAGTTACGAGCGCCGTGGAAGCGTCGTGGAAGCGAGTTCGAACCGTGCCGGTTCCGAGAGGTAGTGGCACGGTGTGTCGTGCCCACGCGTCGTTCCGAGGGAGGCGTGGGTGAGTTCGCGCGCTCGAATCACCGGCACCCTGGTGCTGTTGCTCGCGCTGGTCGTTCTCGGCTGGGTGGGCCAGTATGTCGACGGAATGTGAGCGTCGTGGACCCCGGGTATCGATCCGGCAAGATTGAATCGCACGGTTGATGATGATGAATGCGGTAGGCTTCCTGAAGCGACACGCCAGGAAGGACACGTCAGTGGTCGAGCCCGCCCCGCTGCCCGTCGTGGGCACCACCGCAGAGGCGGTCGAGCAGGTCCGGTCGGCGGGGGCCCATCCCCACGTGGTCGACGGCAGCGAGCTGGTCAACAAGCGCATGATGCTGTGCGCGATCGCCGCCCAGCTCTCGTTCCCGGAATGGGCGGGGCGCAATCTCGACGCGCTCTACGACTGCCTGATCGATCTGTCCTGGCTCCCGACCGGAGAGCACGTGTTGATCTGGTCCGGTTACCGGGTGCTGGCCGAGCACGACCCCAAGGCGTATCGCGGCATCGGTTCGGTGCTGGTGGCCGCGGCACAGGAATCAGGCGAACGAGTGTTCCGCGCCGTCTGCACTACGGACTGAGCGCACTCGGCCGCTCGATTTGCCGGGCGGTGCGGGTGGCGGAACCTCTCGCACGGCTCTCGCTCCGGGGAGGTCCGACATCGGGTAGCGACCTACACAACGTCGGGCCTTCCTCGCGAGAGCACCGCGAGAGAACCCGCGGCGGTGCCGACCGCGAGGGTGGTCGGGGTTCGCCCCGCGGGCGTGGTGGGAGTTCGGTTTATGGTGTCCCGGTGCGGGGTCAGTCCTGTTGGGGGACCCAGCTGGGGGAGCGCTTCTCGGCGAAGGCTCGCATGCCCTCCTGACCTTCCTCGCCCGCGAAGTGCTCGGCGGACAGCCGCAGCATGTCGGCGAAGTCCTTGTCCACATCGTCCGGACGGGGTTGCCGCAGCATCGCCTTGGTGGCCGCCATCGCGTTCGGTCCGCCCTTGGCCAGCATGTCGAGGTAGTGCCGTACCGCCTCGTCCAGCTCCGACTCCGGAACCGCCGCGTTGAGCAGGCCGATCGCCTCGGCCCGCTTCGCGTCGAAGGTCTCCCCGGTCAGGAACAGTTCATGGGCCTGCCTGGCGTGCAGCCTGGGCAGCACGGTCACCGAGATCACCGCCGGGACGACCCCGATCCGCACCTCGCTGAACGCGAAGGTGGCGCCCTCGGCGGCCACGGCGATGTCGCAGGCTGCCACCAGCCCGATTCCGCCCGCCCGCGCGGGGCCGCTCAGTTCGGCCACCACCGGTTTCGGACTGTTCCAGATGCACTCCAGCAGCCCGGGAACCTCGTTGATCCCCTGGTTCTCCGCGCTCTCCGAGCGGGACTCCTTGAGGTCCATGCCCGCACAGAAGACGGTGCCGGTGTGGGTCAGCCGGATCACCCGCACCGTCTCGTCGTCGATCGAGTTCCGCAGTGCTTCCAGCAGTTCCCGGCGAAGTCGCGCGGACAGCGCGTTGCGGTTGTGCGGTGAGTCCAGCGTGATCGTGGCGATGCCGCCGGTCACCTCGCGGTGCACGAGTTCGTCAGTCATGCGCCGCAGCCTAGCCGTACTCGTGGCGTGTCACTACGGTGTGCTCGTCCAACGAGCCGCTCGTCGTCCACCAGCGGGTCAGCCGGAGCACGGTCGTGGGATCGCCCCCTCGGCGGGGGAGGTGCGGGGTGGCGGAAAATCCGGAATGAAAATCCTGATCGCGTGTGTCGTGTTCGCCGGTTCGGTGACGACCCCCTGGTGAGTTGCCACAAGGGTGGTTCACTTATCGAGGAGGAAACAGTGAAGTACTTGATCCTGATGCAGGTCGACCCGACGGTGCTGGAGCAGCTCACCGACGAGCAGCAGCGGCAGCTCCAGGAAGGACACGGCGCGTTCATGGCCGAGACCAAGGAGCGAGGCGAGTTCATCGCGACTCAGGCCCTGGCCGATCCCAGTCAGTCGAAGGTCATTCGCAGTTCCGGGAGCGGGCCCGAGGTGACCGACGGGCCGTTCGTCGAGAGCAAGGAGTTCATGGGGGGCTTCTACCTCATCGATGTCGCGGACGAGGCACGAGCGGTGAAGCTCGCCGAGCAGATCCCCGATGCGAACATCCCCGGCCTCGCACTCGAACTACGTCCGGTGATGTTCGCCGATCTGGGGGACGGGTGACTGCCGATTCTCGGACGGGTGAGGGCCTGTGGCGTGAACTCACGCGACAGGCCCTCGCCCGACTGGTGCGCACCTGTGGCAGCACCCGGTTCGACCTGTGCGAAGACGCCGTCCAGGAGGCACTCCTGCACGCGCAGCAGCGATGGCCGACACAGCTCCCGGACGATCCGCTGGGCTGGCTCACAGCGACCGCCCGCCGCCGCTATGCCGACCACGCCCGCAGCGACGCGCGACGCCGCCATCGCGAGACGCGTGCCGTCTCGTTGCATCCCCCGGCGCCGGAGGCGGCCCAGAATGACGACTCGCTACTGGTGCTGCAGTTGTGTTGCCACCCTGACCTGCCACGTTCCGGGCAGGTAGCGCTGACCCTGCGCGCGGTTGCCGGACTGAGCACAGCACAGATCGCCAATGTGTACCAGGTGCCCGAGAGCACCATCGCCCAACGGATCACGCGGGCCAAGCGGCGGGTCTCCGAACTCGGCCGCCCGCTCCCCTATCCCGAGCATGCCGAGGAGCGCGTCACCGCCGTGCTCGACGTGCTCTACGCGATGTTCACCGAGGCGCACCACACGACCACCGGTGCACCGCCCCGCGACGCGGATCTCGTCGCGGAGGCGATTCACCTGACCCGGCTACTTCGCCGCAGCCTCCCCGAATCCACCGAGGTAGCAGGCCTCCTCGCGTTGATGCTGCTCAGCGAGTCCCGCCACCCAGCGAGGGTAGGGCCGGACGGGAGCCTAAAGCCGTTCGACGAGCAGGATCGGACGTTGTGGGACCGGGAACTGATCGACGAAGGAATCGAGCTCGTCGAACAAGTGACTCCGGGTGCCGAACCAGGTCCTTACTTGCTCCAGGCGTGCATCGCGGCCCTGCACGCCGAAGCTTCCGACCTCGCGACAACGGACTGGGACGAGATCCTCGTGCTCTACCGGATCCTCGAACTCGTGACAGATCGCGGCAACCCCACGATCACCCTCAACCGCATCGTTGCCCAGGCCATGGTAGACGGAAACGACACCGCGCTCGCCCAGCTCGATGTGCTGGAAGCCGAGCATCCCCGCCTTCCCCGGCTCAACGCCGTACGAGCTCACCTACTGGAGCAGGCCGACAGACCCGAGGACGCGGCGAACGCTTACCGGCGAGCGATCGCCGCCACCGTCAATCTCGCCGAGCGACAGCACCTCGGACACCGGCTACGACGCCTCTCCGGCGTGAATGAGTGAGGACTGGCCTCGGATTCGACGGTTCGTGGTACTTCGGCGATGCGGAGAGTTATTCACGGCTCTCCCGGTGGGCTGTGCTCTTGCTCTGATTCTTGCGCTGGATCGCTTTGGTGGTGCCCAGGGAAACCAGGGAGAAGCATCCGAACAGCAGCGTCGCCAGCGCTATGAGCGACCACCAGGGCGCCTTGTCCACGGGACCGAGCATCCACTCCGCCAGCAGCGGGAAAAGCGCTCCTACGGTGATCAGCAGGAAGAGGTGGATCTGGTTCGTTCCGCGGTTCGTCCGCCGCATCGCCGAAAACGCTCCTGTCGTCTCACGCTGCCACTGATCCGCCCGTGAGCTTTGGGACATCACCGCGACACGGCAGCGACCGCGTCGTCCACTCCGGAAAGTCCTGCCACTCCGGAAAGTCCCGCCGCTCACGAAGCGGGATACCGCTCGAACCACTCCGGGGGCTCCGGCGGGTTCGGTCCGAATTCCAGGCAGCCGTCCGCGGCGAGTGCGCGAACGGTTTCGCCCAGTTCGAGCTGGTGCGTCCAGTGCTCGGGGATCTCCTCGTCCACCGACATCGCCAGCAGCGTGCCCGTCACCGCGCCGCAGACCCCGCTGTTGCCGGAGTGATTCACGGCGGTGCGCAGCCCGGCCGCGAAATCTCCCTCGGCCACCAGTGCCGCGTACAGCCCGATCGCCAGCGCCTCGGCCGCGTTGAAACCAGTGCCGAGGGTGCGTTCCAGCCGCTCCGGCTCGACGACGCCGGACTCTGCGAGCTCGCGTGCCGCATCGATCCTGCGTGTCACGGGCTCGTGCTCCGGATGTCGCCCCAACTCGGACTCGGCCGCCTCGACGGCCTCGGAGAGTTCCTCCTGCCGCGCCAACCGCGAGACGATCACCCCCAGCGTGCCCGCGCTCAGCCAGGCGGTGGGGTGGCCGTGGGTGAGTGCCGCCGTCTCGGTGGCCACCCGGAAAGTCTCGTCCGCGCGGGGCGTCCACAGCATCGCAGGGATCGCCCGCAGCAGCGCGCTGCTGCCGTCCGAGTCGCTGATCGGCTCCTCCGGCGAGCCCATGGCCTGCTGCCCCTTCGCGAAAGCGATCAGCGTGCGCATCATGGTCCTGCCCGGACTGCGAGTCTGGAACAGCCCGCGCAACCCCACCAGCCAACCGTCCGGTTCGGAGGAGACGGCCAGGAACTCCCCGGCCGCGCGGGGCCAGCTCAGGTGCTGGGTGTGCAACCATCGCTGATAGGCGTGCTGCACGTGCCGCGTGGGGCGCGGCACCTCGCCGGACGACCTGCGTGACACCCCGGCCCGGATCGTTCCCTCCAGCGTGAACAGCAGCAGTTGGGTGTCGCTGCCGATTCGCCCCGAGGGATGCCCGGCCGGTACGTACTCCCGCAGTCCCTCCTCGCCGTAGCGGTCCCTGATCTCGCGCCAGCTGTCGGCCGTGACCGCCCCGCCCAGTGCCTCCCCGACGGCGCATCCCAGCACGGCCCGCACGAAACGCGGTCGCCACGCCGACTCGGCGGAGTTCTCGTCGATGGTCTCGTCGATCCTTCCGCGCTCAGCGAGCTCCGGCTGCCGGGGCGCTCCCGCCGGAAGGCTCTCCCCGCGCGGCGCGGTATCGGCCGGATCCGGACCGAACTCGGCGACGGCAGCGGCGGCCACCCGTTCCAGCAGCGGGCCGATCCGGGGCGAGGTCCTGCCGGTGCGGTTCACCCATTCCGGGCCGTGCAGGGCGCCGAGCAGCTGCCCGCACAGCATCGCAGAGGTGACGGTGTCTCCACAGTGACCGGCGGCGACCTCGATCGCCGTGGCGCAGTCCTCGGCGGCCGACAGCGCCACCCGCAGCGCCATCGCGAGCACTCCGCTGCCGGTTCCGCCGTCGGCCGTGGCCGCCAGGTTCCGCGCACTGGGCAGGCTGCCCGTCGGTCGGAAACCGGCCAGCCGCACCGCTTCGCACAGCTCCGCCGTGATGTCCGGGTGCGGGCACAGCCCGATCGCGAGCTCCGCCGCCTCCGCCAGTCCGTGGCCGCGCAGCAGCCGGGAAATCAGCACGGCGAGCACCCCGGCGGGCAGATGCCCCCGCGCCCCGCCGTGCGTGACGGCGGCGATCTCGCTGCCCAGCCGGAAAGCACTCCGGTCGTCCTCGGCCCACAGCGCCGCGGCCGCGCCGAGCGGCACGGCCGCCGCCGACTCGACGTCGTTGCCCGGGTGCTCCGGGCTCGCCGGGGTTTCCTCCGGTACGAGACGAGCCAGCACCGTCAGCATCACGGGATCACCCCCGCCGGAACCCACCAGCCTTGGATCGTCCAGCGGTGTTTCCGGACGTGACTCGGTTCCGTGCTGCTCGTCGGGCAGAGCCACGGGGACACCCCGGCTGCGCAGCCAGCGCCGTTGTCCCGCGAGCACCGCTCGCAGCGGATCGGCCCGTCCGAGCTCCCGCAGTTCGGCGTGGGCGTGGATCAGTCCGTCCAGCGCGCACAGCAGGGCCGCGGTGCGCTCCGTGCCCTGGCTGTCCTGCCGCGCGACGGTTTCACCTAACGCGCCGCCGTAGAGCGTCCCCAGCAGTCGACCGGGAGAGCGCGCCACGAAACCGTCCACGTCGAACAGTCCACCGGAAACGAAGGAGCCCAGTTTCCCGGCCGATGTGGTCTCCTCAGCGAGCCGGTGACGCAGCCCGGTGGCCCAGAGCGGCGTTGCCGCCGGGCTGGCCACGAGTCCCCGCCAGCTCCGCACCAGCCACATGGCCGGATCGGCCGTAGCATCCGGGTCGGCTCGTCTCCGAGGCGCGTTCTCGCGGGCACGAAGAGCGGTCAGTAATCGCTTCTCGTCGTCTTCCAGGGTGTTCTCGTCCAAAGCACTCGTCATCCTAGTGTGGCCCGTCGCGGACCGTTACCGCTGACGGTGTGATGACCGTTCGGTCTCGGTGACATAGGCACGTGCCCAGGCCGGAAGGTTTCCGTTCGGCTCGGTGTCCGCGACACCTCGGCGGTCGGCGAGCAGCCGGTCCACGATCTCGCGCACCTCCAGCCGGTCCAGCCACTTCGCGGGTAGCGCGCTGCTACCCCGGGAAACCCCGACCACGGCACCGCAGACCGCCGCCGTGGCGGCGCTGTTGCCGGTGTGGCTCGCCGCCAGCACGACCGCCTGGCGCCAGGAGTCGGGGTACGAGAGTGCCGCCAGCACACCGATCCCCAGGGCGCTCGGGCCGTGCCAACCCGTCCCCAACGAACGCAGCGCCGTGGCGCTCGGTGTCCCCCGCCGCGCCAGCCGAACCGCCGAGCGCAACGCGTCCGCCGTGTTCTCGCAGCCGTCGTACTTGTCCAGTTCGGTCAGTACCTCCGCCACGGCTTCGGCCAGCGTTGCTCCCCCCAGCAGCTCGTGGCTCAGCGCGGCCAGCGCACCGGCGGGCAGATAGCCGTCCGGAGCGCCGTGGGTGAGCACGGCCGTTCGCGCACCGAGCGTGAAAGCCGTGCCGGTGTCGTGGGCCAGCAGACCCAGCGGTGCCACGCGCACAGTGGCCAGGTATCCCGCCGAGTGGTTGGGTGGGTCCGTCGGGCGGGGAAGTTCGTCCTCGTCACGCGGTTCGACCAACGCGGCCGTCCCGGCGTGATCGGGAAAGCGCTGGGCGTTGAGTTCGGAACAGTGCGAGAGCCAGTCGGTCGTGGTGGGCGGGTCGATCGCCACGCCCTGCGTACGGACCCAGTGCCGTAGTGCCTCCCGGATCTCGGTTACGTAGGCGGTTTCGCTTCCGCGTCCGAGCAGGTCGGCACGGATCGTTCCCGCCAGTAGGAAGGCCAGCTGCTGGGTCGCCGCCGTGATACGCCCGCTGCTCCCGAACGCCTCGGCCAACCCGATGGATTCCGGACGTCGCAGCCGGTCCGCTCGGCCGAGCATCCAGGGTGCTCCGAACGCGTCGCCACAGGCCGCACCCAGTACGCACCCCGCCAGCCGCTCGTCGAAGTCCAGGTTCAGCGGGGTTTCCCGCGCCAGGACCCCGGAGTCGGCGGATTCGTCGGGCTGCTCACCGAACAGCAGCGCGGCCCGTTCGTCACCGAAGGCCCGCGCGGTGAGCTCGCGGAGTTCCCCGGCGAGCTCGCTGGGAACCTCCTCGGGGCTCTCCCTGAGCTTGCGCCAGGCGGCCAGCAACCGTGTCTCCTCCGCGGAGAGTTCCGTTTCCGGCGAGTCCTCCGGTGGGCCGGTTCCTTCGGAAACGTCGGATTCCGGGGCGGGCGCGGGTCCCGTCATCGCCGGGGTTCCGGGTGTCGGCTCGGACGTTCCCTCGGAGTCGGTTCCCTCCGACAGCGGGGTGCCGCGTTCTTCCCCGCCTTCCTCACCTTCGCCGGTGTGGCTTTCCTCGTCGTCGTGGACTTCACCATCCACCGTGTCGTACTCCGCCGCGTTCAGGTACTCCGCCGTTCGTGCGCTCGTCGAGGCGGCGTCGGCCTCCAACGTGGCGTCCTGCTCCGGCGCCGGGACGGAATCCGTGGCCGGGATGTCGCTCCCGGCGAAATCCGCCGCGGTAGCCACCCCGTCCGTTTCTTCCCCGGCCGGGTCCGCCACGGCCGCCGTCTCCACCGGTGTGTGTGCCGCGGCGACCTCGTCCTGTTGCCGGTACGTGCTTTCCTCGTGCGCGGTGGACTGCTCCTCCCCACCGGCTGGTTCCCCGCCCTCCGGTTCGGTCTCGTCCCCGCTCGGCGTGACCGCGGCATCCTCGGCAGGTTCTTCCGACGCTTCCGCTTCGCTCGACTGCCCGGCTTCGTCCGCCGCACCTGTTTCCGGTGGCGTGGCCAACGCCCGTTCTCGCAGCGGCCACCTGGGTGCCGCCACACCGGCTTTTCCTCCGTCGGGTACCGGATACCGTTCCGCCCAGTCCCGCTCGGGCGGCGTCTCCGTGCCGAACTCGAGCTCCGCGTCCCGCGCGAGCCGCTCGATCGACTCGCGCAGTTCCAGCGATTCCAGCCATTCCGCGGGAATTCGCTCGACCCGCGACGTGCTGCCCATGATATTGCCGCAGATCGCTCCGGTGGAGTCGCTGTCGCCGGAGTGGTTGACCGCCAACAGCACCGCGTCGGTGAACGAGTCGGGGTGGCTCAGCGCGGCGTAGACAGCTATGGCGAGTGCCTCTTCGCCCACCCAGCCACCGCCGAGCTGCTGTTCGATCACCTCAGGGCCCGGCTCGCCCAGCGAGACCAGCTCCTCCGCCCGCAACAGGCACTCGGTCGTCTCCTCGTGCCCCTCCCAGGTCGCCAGTCGCGCCAACGCGGTGTCGAGGGCCCGCCGCAGCGTGTCCCCCTCCAACAGCCGACGCACCAACACGGCCAGCGTCCCGGCAGGCAGATATCCGCTGGGATGGCCGTGGGTCAGCATCCCCGTCTCGGCGCCCAGCCGGAACACCTCGTCCACATCGGCCGACCACAGTGCCACGGGTGCGGCACGCATGACCGCGCCACACCCTTTGGAGTCGTTCAGCGGGTGGTCCGGCGAACCGGGATTGTCGCCCGCGGCGAATCCCCGCAGCGCCTCGATGCAGGTCGTTCCCGGCGCTCGTCGGTCGAACAGTTCGGGCTGGGACAGCAGCCAACCGTCCGGTTCGGTGCAGCCGGGGCCGGTGACCTCATCACTCTCGAAGCCCTGGGTGTGCAGCCAGCGTTGGTAGGAGTGCTGCACCAGCTCGACCGGATCGGTCGCCTGACCACGACGCACACTGTGACCGGCGCGGATGAGTCCGTCCAGCGTGAACAGCGTCAACTGGGTGTCGTCACTGATCGGAGCGGTGTCCGCTCCGCTCGGTTCGAGGCCGGTGGCCCCCTCGGGGCCGAACCGGTCGCGGATCGCGCGCAGCGAGTCGAACTCCACCGGGTACCCCAGCGCGTCACCGACCGCCCCACCCAGCAGACAGCCGAGCACCGGTTTCCGGGACGTGTCCGCCGCACCGGGACGTTTTTCGGCCTCGTTCGCCTCCTCCGTCGAGGAGCCCGCGTTCGCGTCGGCGCTTTCGGCCGGTTCCTCGATAGCCGGTGCTTCGGCAGGGGAGTCCTCGGCGGTCGGCTGTTCCGCCGTGGACGGTTCGGAGTGGTCGGGAACCGTCACGGGAAAGTCGGTGCTGAATCCGAGTTCGGAACCGTCCAACCTGCCCGGATAACGGTGCCGCCAGTTCGGGTCGTCCGGCGGCTCCGCGCCGAACTCCAGTAGCGCGTCCCGTCCCAGGGCTTCGATCGTCTCTCGTCCCCGCAGGTCGCGCAGCCAGGTGCCCGGCAGGGCGTCCTTGCCGTACCGGGCGCCCGCCAGGGCGCCGCAGATCGCTCCGGTGGAGTCGCTGTCGCCGGAGTGATTGACCGCCAGCAGCACGGCCGCGGCGAGGCTTTCGGTACTCAGCAGGGCACAGACGGCGATCGACAGGGCCTCGGGACCGGTCCAGCCGCCGCCGAGTACGTCCTTGAGTCGTTCCGGTGTGGGACGCCCGTCTTCGGCCAGGCCCACCGCCGCGGCCAGTGCCTGCTCCGTGGCCGATTCGGCGGCGTGCTCGCCGAGTACCCTCCTGGCCCGCGCGAGTGCCTCCGGAACCGGGGTTTCCCGCAGGAGCTCCCGGAGCAGGACCGCGAACGTGCCGGCGGGCAGATAACCGTCCGGCTCGCCGTGGGTCAGCGCGGCGGCACAGGCGGCCATTCGGAAGACCTCAGCGAGGTCGTCCGACCACAGCGCGGGACCGACTCCGCGAAGCACCGCGCCATGAGTGTCCGAATAGTACAGTGGCTCCTCGATCGTGCCCGCCCTGCCCGAGGCCGCGAACTCGCGCAGCGCGCTGATCGAGCTGCTGGCGGGCGAGCGCACCACGAACAGCTCCGGCCGCTCCACGAGCCAGCCGTCCGGTTCCGGGTGAGTGGCCGAGAACGGCCCGGCCACACGTGACCAGGAGTATCCCTGGCTGTGCAGCCAGCGCTGCAATGCCAGCTGTACGGCCGGAAGTGGTGTCTCCGCGACCCGCAGGCGCACCGCGATGTGACCGCGCACGAATCCCTCGAGCGCGAACAGCATCAACTGGCCGTCGTCGGTGAACGACCCGCCCTGCTGGCTGTCACGGTCGTAGTCGGTCACTCCCGCGCTGCCGTACCGGTTGCGGATCTGCTCCAGCGGGTAGAACTCCACCGGTGCACCGAGCGCGTCACCGGCCGCGGCGGCGAGCAGGCTGCCGAGCAGGCGCTGTCCGGTTTCGTCCTCGCCGGCTGCGCCGCTGGTCCCATCGGCAGGCGTGCGGGTGGCGTCGGAGGGCGGGGTGCTCCCCGCTGTGACGTTTTCCGGTGAACCGCTCGATCGCTCCGCCGGAGCCGTGGCCGTCGCGGGGGGTCGCTGGGGCATCGGCGGCTGCACCGGGACCGCCTGTGTCGTTCCCCCGGATCGATCCGGTCGGTGCCGGGTTCCGATCCCCGTGACCACCGTGGTCGCTTCCGAACCGTTGCGCGATGCGCCCTCGTTGGTCCGCAGCGGGATCCCCGCGGCCTGGATCAGGTCCTCGCAGGGAACACGCACCTTGCCCGGGCTGGTGGGGTTCACCTGCATATCGGTGCCGAGCGGGCGCAGCTCCGCCAATGACCTGCCGGTCATGCGTTGCCAGCTGGTCCAGTTCCGCGGCAGATGACCTTCCGAGGTGAACACCTGCAGTTGATTGCGTCCCGAAGGGTGTTCGAAGGTGAACAGTCCCTCGCCCTGCGGCTGGGCGAACAGGATGAGCTCGGCCTCCAGCAGGGAACCGAGCAGTGTCTGGGAGGGGGCGTAGCCGGTGGTGGTCAGCTGCAGTGCCCGCTCCACGTCGTTGGTGGGGGCGGGAAGGCGCAACGCCACGGGAGACGGACGGTAGTTCGGGTTCGGGGAGAAGTCCGCGGTGATCCCCCCGTGCTCGTCGACTCGGAATCCGCCGATGAATCCCCAGGGTGGGACTTCCGCGTTGGGATCGGTGAAGATCGGGTCCACCACGTAGAGCCAGCTGTTCGGCTGTTGCGCGGCCTGTTCCCGCATCGCGGGCGTAATCACCGGTCGGCTCGGTTGCTGACTGTTCATCTCCCCGTTGCTTCCCATGTCCGGTTCGTCGATGCGCAGGGTTCGACCTGCGATTTTCCGGTTGGCGACCACCTGGCGGAACGCGCACTCGGTTGGTTACGAAGATCGGACGCGGCGCGTTGAGCGATCGGTTCCGGTGTGTGTCCGCACAATCGTTACTGTCTCATGACCTCGCGGAGTGAATTTCGGTATCTCCTGTTTACCAGGAGTGATTGTCGCGATTCGTAATGTGGCGAACCGCTTTCGTGGTGGGCAGCTGCCGGTCCACGGGAACCGGGCCGCTCGTGGGGGTGTCGTTTTCTCGTTCGCCGGGGTACTTCCGATCCCTGCCCCGAAATCATGCTCCCGGTGCCGCTGCTGGTGGGGTGTGTGGGACCGAATTGCTCCGAAATGCGCAGCCGACCCGCCCTTTGTTACTCCGATCGGGTGCGAAACCTCTTGGAAGGTGGCAGTCTGGACGGTCTCGCCACGTGGTGGGAACCACGGGCATCGGACGAGTAACCGTACCCCTCGGCTCTCGCGCGGGGGTCGTCGGTCGTTCTTGCTTCGGCTCCGAGGTATCGGCGCTGTACGCGGGGTGCACACAACTCGATACGAATCGATGACCGTTTCGGGGCAACCCGAAGTCCACCGCGACGTCTCTCGGGACGAAAAGGTCATCGAAGCGATCCCGAACGGAAGGTGGCTCGACAAGGATGCGCAAGACTTTCGCGATCGCCGCCGCGGTGTTGACAGTACTGGGTGGTGCGGGTACCGCTGCCGCCGCGGAGAAATCCGACGCGCAGTCGGCCCGGAACGCTCCGAGCGGGGCAGGGTTGTTCACCAGCGCCACCGGAACGCTCGTACGCGGCGGGCAGGGATACGCCCTCACGGCGGAAAGCGACGGCACGCGCTACCGGCTCACCGGGGCACCGGGGATGCTGTTGCCCTACGCGGGTGAACGGGTCAAGGTGACCGGGAGCGAGTCCGGTAAGAATTCGGAAACCGACCGGCTCGCGGTCAGAACGGTGGAGCCGGTCGCGCACGGCGAGTCGTTGCCCGAGCGCGGGACCACCCGCCTGAACTTCCGGGTGAGTACCGACGGCTCCGTGAGCGGCGGCACGACATTCTACGGCCTGTTCGGCACCCCCGGCGCGAACCCGCGTGGCGAGGTCGCCGACATCGACGAGCTGGGTGCGGTCGCGCTGCGCGACAACGACGGTGACGGCGTCTACTCCGCACCGGTGGGGCTGCGAACCGGCCAGCGCGTCGTCGCGCGTATCGCCGTCGGCAACAGCGTGGTGGGGCCGCGAGAGGTGATCCACCCGCAGAGCATCGTCCAGCGGGACAACACGGTCGTTCTCAACGGTGACACCACCGTTTCCACCGAGTACGCGGCCACGCGTTCCTGCGGTGACGTCCCGTTCACTCCCAACTCGGACAACGGTGCATTCGGTATCGAGGCGAGCGGAGTCGACTGCGACACCGCCCGCGACGTGGCGGCGGACGCCGAGGGCCGGATCGGGCAGGATTACCGCAGCAACGGTTTCGAGTGCTCCGCGACCGAGGCGGACAGTGAGCTGGGTGGCTACGACTACACCTGCCGGGACGCCGGACGCGAGGTGACCTTCGCGGCCTCCTGACCGAGATCTCCCGCGTACTCCGAAAGGGCAGCACGAGGCGGGAGTTCTCCGGCGGCTCGCACGCTCCGGAGAACCGGCCGGCCCCGCTGTGACGGATCCGAGGGCCGATACGGACAGCCGGTCCGTATCGGCCCTGTTGCTGCTCCACGCGCCTCGCGGTGCGCTCCGGCGTATCAAGTATCCTACGTTGTGTTATTACCCGGATTCGCAAAGTGAAAAAGTGGCGTGTCGGGATGTGCGAGTGACCGAATACCTATCGAAAGCGAGTTTCCGTGTCGGGGCAGTTCGAACGAGCCGAGGAGAAACGTGTCGGCGGGGGAGGCGCGGCTGCGGTCCGACCTCGATCGCGGCTGGCCGGTCTGCTGCGGACGGCTTCGGCCGGGGCGTTGTTCGAGCCCGAGACGAGAGGCCTGCCGAGCGTGGTCGCCCCCGGCTACGTGTGCCTCGACATCGGTGCGGCCTACGGCATGTACAGCTTTTCACTGGCAGCGCTGGTCGGCGAGCAGGGGATGGTGCACTCCTTCGAACCGCAGCGTAAGCCACATCGGATACTCACGGGTCTGAAGTGGCTCGTCCGGTTGCCCCAGCTGCGGACCACTCGTGCCGCGCTCGGGAGTCGCTCGGAACCCCGCGCGCTCGTGGTCCCCCGCCGTTTCGGTTTCCCGGTGCACGGCCATGCCCACATCGACCGGCAAGGAATCACCCCCGTGGCGCACGATGAGGTGCGGCGGGTGCGAATCCACACGGTCGACGTGCTCTCGGTGGATCAGGTGCGGCGGGTACGCGGACTCGACCGCGTGGACTTCCTCAAGATCGACGTGGAGGGATACGAGCCGTTCGTGCTGGAAGGCGCCGAACGGACGCTCGCGGACTGCGAACCGACTCTGCTGCTGGAAATCGAACAACGCCACCTCGCCAGGTACGGGTTCGAAGCGGACAAACTCACCCGTTGGCTCCGCGAGATGGGATACGGCATGTACGTCTGGCACGCCGAGCGGTGGATGCCCGTCGACAGGGTGACCACTCGTAAACGGAACTACCTGTTCACCACGAGGTGGGCCGCCTGACCACCCGCTACACCGCACCGTCGCAAATTTCGCGGGAAATTGACACTCCGGCGGGGCGGTGTGGCCCCACCCGCCGTCGATTTCTCGCGAAATCGTCGCCCGGGCCGCGCCGACTGATCGAGCCCACGGGCGAGTACCCGTGCGCTCTCAAGTCGCGTGGGCCAACCGCCCCGGCCTGGCCGCCAGCGCCGCTTCGTACCGCTCGATCACCAGCTCGGCCAGTTCCGGTGCCGCTCCCATGGTGTCCGCCAGCAGGGGGTGCTCGGCGTGTTCGGTGGCCCGTTCGAGCACCCGGTCGGGCAGTCTGCCGGGAGCCAGGAACCACGAGCCGACGGCGAACCGCCGTGCCCCCTGTGCGCGCAGCCGTTCCAGCGCGGCGGGCACGTCGGGTTCGGCAGCGGCGGCGAAGGCCGCCACGGCACCGGCCCAACGGCTGTGCCGCTGCCAGACTCCGGCCACATCGGAGACCAGCCGGTTGGCGGAGTCGTGCGCCGAGCCCGCCCCGGCCAGTACGACACCGAGTTCCGGATCGTACGGATCCGCACCGCTCTCGGTCAGCCGCCGCCATGCCGCCTGCCGCAGCCTGAGGTCCGGCCCGAGCACTTCGGCCGTGCACAGCCGCAGTAGTGGATTGCGGCGTTCGGCTTCCCGCGCCGCGTTCGGGATGTCCACACTCGCGTGGTAGGCGTGGCCGAGCAACAGCGGAACGATCACGGCCCGCCTGTTGCCGTCGGCGTGCACGGCGTCGAGTACGTCGCCGAGCCGTGGTGCGGACAGCTCCAGGAACGCGGTTCGTACGTCCAGTTCGGGGCGGACGGAGCGGACCACGTCCAGCAGCCCCTGGATCGTGGCTGCCGAACGTGGATCCCGACTGCCGTGCGCCACCGCGACCAGCGGTGCGCTCATCCGGGAACTCCGGTCGTCATCGAGGCGCTGGGGTCGTCATCGAGTCACCGCGGAGGCCAGCGGGGCCAGCGGAACACCGATCAGGCCCGCCGCGAGCGTGGCACCGTCGGAGGGGTCGAGCACGATGAACGAACCGGTGCGCCTGCTGTTCGCGTAGTCGTCGATCGGCAACGACTCCGAGGTGCGGAACCGGATCTTGCCGATCTCGTTGAGCTCCAGCTTTTCCGGGGCGTCCACGCTCGACAGCTCCTGCTCGTCGAAGCGGGTGGACAGTTCGGTGGCCATGGCCTGTACGGTCCGGGCACCGTGCTTGATCAGCACCTTCGCGTTCGGCGCGAGGGGTTTCTCGGCGAGCCAGCAGACCGTGGCGTCGAACTCGTCGGTTACCCGGGGTTGGGCTTCCGCCGAGACGATGACATCGCCGCGTGCGATGTCCAGGTCGTCCTCCAGCAGCACGGTGATCGAACGTCCGGCCGCGGCGCTCTGCGCCTGGCCGTCCGGGGTGTCCACCATGGAGACCCTGCTGCGTGCTCCGCCGGGGAGAACCACCACCTCGTCGCCCTCGTTGACCACTCCCGCGGCGACCTGACCCGCGTAACCACGGTAGTCCGGGTGGTCGGCGGTACGAGGCCGGATCACGTACTGCACCGGCAACCGGAACGGAACGTCGTGCGGGTCCGGAGCGACCGGAACGGTCTCCAGGTGCTCCAGCAGGGCGGGGCCGTCGTACCAGGGCGTGCGTTCGGAACGTTCCACGACGTTGTCGCCGTGCAGTGCCGACACCGGGACCGTGACCACGTCCTCGTCGGAGTAGCCCAGGGCCCTGGCGTGCTGCGCGAAGTCCTGGGCGATGGTGGTGTGCACCGACTCGTCGAAGTCGACCATGTCGATCTTGTTGACCGCCAGCACCAGGCGCGGGACGCCGAGCAGCGCCAGTACCGCGGCGTGCCTCCTGGTCTGTTCCACCACGCCCTTACGGGCGTCGACCAGCAGCACCGCGAGCTGCGCCGTGGAGGCACCGGTGACGGTGTTCCTGGTGTACTGCACGTGACCGGGGGTGTCGGCCAGCACGAAAGTGCGCTTGCCGGTCGCGAAGTAGCGGTAGGCCACATCGATGGTGATGCCCTGCTCGCGCTCCGCGCGCAACCCGTCGACCAGTAACGACAGGTCCGGAGTGCTCAACCCGCGGTCGGCGCTGGCACGGTGTACCGCGTCGAGCTGGTCGGCCAGTACCGACTTGGTGTCGTGCAGCAGCCGTCCCACCAGCGTGCTCTTGCCGTCGTCAACCGAGCCCGCTGTGGCCAGCCGCAACAGGTCGGTGTGCACCGGAAGCGCTACTTCGGTTCCGCTGTCGGGGGCGAACCGGGTGAGGGTGTCGGTGTCGTTGCTCATCAGAAGTAGCCCTCCCGCTTACGGTCCTCCATGGCTGCCTCGGACATCCTGTCGTCGGCTCGGGTCGCCCCCCGCTCCGTGAGGTGGCTGGCGGCGACCTCGGCGATCACGTCGTCCACCGTGTATGCCTCGGACTCCACCGCGCCGGTGCACGACCCGTCCCCGATGGTGCGGTAGCGAACAGTCTTCTCGTGAACCTCCTCGCCCTCGCGTGGCCCGCCCCACGGGCCGGAGGTCAGCCACATGCCGTCCCGATGGAAGACTTCCCTGCGGTGGGCGTAGTAGAGGTTGGAGAGCTCGATCTTCTCGCGCTGGATGTAGCGCCACACGTCCAGTTCGGTCCAGTTGGACAGCGGGAAGACCCGCATGTGTTCGCCCGCACGGTGCTTGCCGTTGTAGAGGTTCCACAGCTCGGGGCGCTGCCTGCGCGGATCCCACTGGCCGAAGGCGTCGCGCAGGCTGAAGACGCGTTCCTTGGCGCGGGCACGCTCCTCGTCACGCCTGCCGCCGCCGAACACGGCGTCGAAGCGGTTCTGCTCGATCGCCTCCAGCAGCGGCTGCGTCTGCAGCGGGTTGCGGGTACCGTCCGGCCGTTCGCTGAGCCTGCCGTCGTCGATCCAGTCCTGGACCCTGGCGACGACCAGTCGCAGATCGTGGCGGCTGACCAGCTCATCGCGGAACCGCAGCACTTCCTCGAAGTTGTGTCCGGTGTCCACGTGCAGCAGCGGGAACGGCACGGGTGCGGGCCGGAACGCCTTCAGTGCCAGGTGCAGCAGCACCGTGGAATCCTTGCCTCCGGAGAACAGGATCACCGGGCGATCGAACTCCCCAGCAACCTCCCGGAAGATGTGGATCGCCTCGGATTCCAGCGCATCGAGGTTGTCCACTTGTGGTGGTGCCTCGGATGTCGCCGGATCTTCCGGTAGGTCGAGATTTTGATCCATGATCGCTTCCGTCGTCATCAGCGTGCCCTTACACAGTTACCAGTTCATCCCATCGGGTGATGTCCTGGTGCCGGTCGTACCGGCATTCTCCCCCGGAGTTCCCGAGTTCGCGGGCTTAGGCGTGCAACCCGCACTCCGTCTTCGTGCTACCGGCCCAGCGGCCACTGCGCCGATCCGCGCCCGGTGCGGGCTTGGCGGTGCACGGTTGACACCCGATCGAGGGAAAGCCGGCGGGGACCAGCGGATTCACCAGCACATTGTGCTCGGTGATGTAATTGTCCATGTCCTCGTCGGTCCACGCCGCGAGCGGATTCACCTTCACGAGGTTGTTGCGTTCGTCCCAGGTCACGAGGGGAGTTTCGGCCCTGCTCGGCGAATCCACGCGTCGCAGTCCGGTGATCCAGGCCTCGTAGCGGGCCAGTGTGTCGCGTAGCGGAAGAACCTTGCGCAGGTGACAGCACCGCCCGGGGTCCCGTTCGTAGAGCCTCGCGCCCTCGGAGGCGTCCTGCTGTTCGACCGTCTGTTCGGGCATCGCGTTGATGATGTTGACCTCGTAGGTCTGCGCGACCGCGTCACGGGTGCCGAGTGTCTCGGCGAAGTGGTAGCCGGTCTCCAGGAACAGCACGTCCACACCCGGCTGGACCTTCGAGACCAGGTCTATCAACGAGGCGTCCTCCATATTGGAGGCCATGATCAGGTTCTCGCCGAACGTGCGGGCGGCCCAGTCGAGTACCTCCGAGGTGCTCGACTCGGCGAGTTGCTCGGAGGCTTCCTCCGCCAGAGCGCGGAGTTCGTCGTCACCACGTCGAAAGCCGATTCGGGAAGTGCTGTCGGTGGTCATGGTTCTTCGTCCTCCTCGGTCAACGCCAATCCGGCCAGTCGTACCGTGAACACGCGACGGCACGCCTGACATTTCCACGCGCCCACGGGTTCAGCCTCCGGTGTGAGTTCCTCGTCACCGCAGTACGGGCAGTAGAACGGAACGGCCCTGCCCTCGGGACCCGGTTCTGCCGAACGCCCCCCGGTCACGTTAGCGCCTCGTCGCCGACGCGTTTCGTCCACTGGGCGAAGGTCTCGTCCTCGCCGCGCTGCTCGACGTAACGACGCACCAGGCGTTCCACGTAGTCCCCCACCTCGGCGGAAGTCACCTTGTGCCCCCGGATCTTGCGTCCGAAGCCCGCGTCCCTGCCGAGGCCGCCACCAAGGTGCACCTGGAAGCCCTCGACCTGGTTGCCCTCCTCGTCCTGCACCAGCTGACCCTTCAGGCCGATGTCGGCGACCTGGGTGCGGGCGCAGGCGTTCGGGCAGCCGTTCAGGTTGACCGTGACGGGTTTGTCGATGTCGCCCTGCACGTCGTCGAGCCTGCGCTCCAGATCCTCGACCAGCTCCATCGCACGGTTCTTGGTCTCGACGATCGCCAGCTTACAGAACTCGATTCCCGTGCACGCCATGACGCTGCGTCGCCAGGACGAGGGCCGTGCCCGCAGGTCGAGCCGGTCCATGTCGCCGACGAGGTTCTCCACCTCGGAGCCCGGGACGTCGAGCACCAGCAGGTTCTGCTCCACGGTGGTGCGGATCCGGCGCGATCCCGCACGTTCGGCGGCCTTGGCGACCTCGATCAGCTTGGAACCGTCGACCCTGCCCGCCACGGAGGTCACGCCGACGTAGTAGTTGCCGTCGACCTGCTCGTGCACCCCCACGTGGTCACGGGGTCCGTCAGGCAGCGGTGGTGCCGGACCGTCGGTGAGCGCGCGGCCGAGGTACTCGTTCTCCAACACCTCGCGGAACTTCTCGGCCCCCCAGTCCGCCACCAGGAACTTCATCCTCGCCCGGTTGCGCAGCCTGCGGTAACCGTAGTCGCGGAAGATCCGCACCACGGCGTTCCAGACCTCGGCGGCCTCCTCCACGGGAACCCAGGCGCCCAAGCGCACCGCGAGCTTGGGGTTGGTGGAGAGGCCACCGCCCACCCACAGGTCGAAGCCGGGGCCGTACTCGGGGTGCTCCACCCCGATGAGCGAGATGTCGTTCGTCTCGTGAACCACGTCCTGTCGCGGGGAACCCGAAATGGCGGTCTTGAATTTGCGCGGCAGGTTCGAAAGTGATTCGTCACCGATGTAGCGCTCGGTGATCTCCCTGATCGCCGGGGTGGCGTCGACGATCTCGTCGGCGGCGATGCCGGCCACCGGGGAGCCCAGCACGACGCGTGGGCAGTCACCGCATGCCTCGGTGGTGTACAGCCCCACGGACTCCAGCTTTTGCCAGATGGCGGGCATGTCCTCCACCCGGATCCAGTGCAGCTGGACGTTCTGCCGGTCGGTGATGTCGGCGGTGTCGCGGGCGTAGGTCTGCGAGATCTCACCGATCACCCGCAGCTGTTCGGTGGTCAGCGCGCCGCCGTCGACCCTGATGCGCAGCATGAAGTACGAGTCGTCCAGCTGTTCCGGCTCGATGGTGCCCGTCCGAGCGCCCGGAATGCCGGGAGCGCGTTGCGTGTAGAGCCCCCACCAGCGGAACCGACCGCGCAGGTCGGAGGGGTCAATGGAGTCGAACCCACGCTGCGCGTAGATGTTCTCGATACGACCGCGGACGTTGAGTGGATTGTCGTCCTTCTTGGACTGCTCGTTGCCGTTCAGCGGTTCGCGGTATCCGAGCGCCCACTGGCCCTCCGCGCGGCCCTTGCCCTTGCGTGCGGGTGCGCGGCGTTGTGTGGGGCTCGGTGCTTCCGTCGGGGGGACCATTCGTCCGACCTCCGCGATGACATGGCGTAGCTACGCCGCGAGAGTTTTACGGGGAAAGAATGTTCACGACCCGGTTACCGACACACCGGATCGGACTTGGACACGAAACGCGACAGGAACTACCGGGGGTTTCCGATCGGACCGACGCGGGCCGCCACTCGGCACCGGGTGTTCCGGAAGCGGAACCCGCGGCGGATTCGCCGAGTGAGCACCCCGTCAGGTGCGGACGGGAAACCTCAACAGTTCGTGCTCCGGCACAGCGCGCTGGAGACCCGCCGCAGATCCAGGTAACGCCGGGCGACCAGCAGCAGCTCGGTGGGGGTCGCGTCCATGGTCGTCAGAGTGCCACGCGCGTATTGGGTGGTCCAGGATCATCCGCATGCTGGGACAGCACGTCACCCGTCCGTTGGCCGCTCTTGTGTGCGAACACACCCGCACACCTGGGGCGCTCGGCGTGGTGGCCATCGCTCGCCGGGGGGGGGGAAGCGACTCTTTCCGGTGGGAGCAACCTCACACTCACGGAGCACCGTAGTCGATCGCCGTCGCGAGGTGACGGCGGGGCGGTGGAACCGATGTCGGGGGAGGTCCCCTGGTCCGCCCGAGGCATGCTGGTTCGCCCCGAGGCAGGAGCGTCCGCGCTCCTGTCGGCCCTCGAATGCCTGCTGGGAGAATGTGTGTCGTGAGCACGCATCAACCGACCGGCGAACAACCACCGCAACAGGGCACGCTGCCCCCCGCCGCGCTGCGTGGTGTGGGACAGCGGCCGTTCGGGATATACGTGCACGTGCCGTTCTGCGCCACCAGGTGCGGTTACTGCGACTTCAACACCTACACCGCCGACGAGCTCGCGGGCGGCGGCAGTTTCCGCGGCTGGCTCGACGCACTCAAGGCCGAACTGGAGCTCGGGGCCCGGGTGCTGGGGGAGGGCAACAGTGCGGTTCCTCGCGCCGAAACCGTCTTCGTCGGCGGCGGAACTCCCTCGCTGCTGGGGGGTGAAGGACTGGGCGAGGTGCTCGACGCGGTGCGTGCCTCCTTCGGGCTCGCCCCGGACGCCGAGGTCACCACCGAGGCCAACCCCGAGTCCACCTCCCCGGAGTTGTTCACCGCCCTGCTCCAGGCGGGCTACACCAGGGTTTCGCTGGGTATGCAGTCCGCGGCCGAACACGTGCTGCGGGTGCTGGATCGCAACCACACCCCGGGCCGCGCCGTCGCCGCTGCCCGGGAGGCGATGGCGGCGGGATTCGAGCACGTCAGTCTCGACCTCATCTACGGCACGCCCGGGGAGAGCAGTGACGACCTGCGAGGCTCGCTGGAAGCGGTGCTGGAGGCCGGAGTGGACCACGTCTCGGCCTACTCCCTGATCGTCGAGGAGGGGACGGCCATGGCTCGTCGGGTTCGCCGCGGCGAGCTGCCGATGCCGGACGAGGACGTGCTGGCCGCCGACTACGAGCTCGTCGACGGAGTGCTCTCCAAAGCCGGATTCCACTGGTACGAGGTCTCCAACTGGGCCACCGACGAAGCGGCGCGCTGCGCACACAACATCGGTTACTGGCGGGGCGGTGACTGGTGGGGTGCGGGACCGGGGGCACACAGTCACGTCGGTGGTGTGCGGTGGTGGAACCTCAAGTACCCGGCCCGTTACGCGGCTGCCCTGGGGGAGGGGAGCTCACCCGCTGCGGGGCGGGAGGTACTCGAGGCGGAGGACCGGCGCGTCGAACGCGTCATGCTGGAATTGCGGCTGCGGGAGGGACTCACCACGGAGGTGCTCGACGACGCCGGAGTCGCCGAGGCCCGGCGCGCCGTGACCGACGGCCTGCTGCGGGACGACGAGTTGCGTGCGGGACGCTGCGTGCTCACCGATCGCGGCAGACTGCTGGCCGACGGGGTGGTCCGTCGACTCGTCGGGTGATCGGACGCTCGTCTCTTCGGGCTTCACCCATCAGGTTCCCCGGAGTCCCCCTCGAACCTCGCGCGAAGGACCGGTCAGCGGGCGAGTCCCGGCACGTGTCCCCTCGGCGGCCCGTGCTCCGAGCCCCGGTGAAAGCGGGTTCCGGACCATGCACGTCCCTCCTGCCTGCCCACGACCCTCGTGGCCCTCGGCTCAGCGGTCGAAACACCGTAAACTCGGACGGTGGACCGCAGGCACGGGACGCGTGTCTGCCGAGTCGGACGTGTCCATTCCGGGGCGCGCCGAACGAGGAGGTGACGCTGGTGAATGCGGACGAGCGCCGGTTCGAGGTACTGCGCGCGATCGTTGCCGACTACGTGTCCACCAACGAGCCGGTCGGTTCCAAGACGCTCGTCGAGCAGCACAATCTGGGTGTGTCCAGTGCCACGGTACGCAACGACATGGCCGTGCTCGAGGAGGAAGGCCTCATCGCGCAGCCGCACACCAGCGCGGGACGGATCCCCACCGACCACGGGTACCGGACCTTCGTGGATCGGCTGCACGAGATCAAGCCGCTCACCTCGCCGGAACGCCGTGCCATCCACGCCTTCCTGGAGGGCGCGCTGGATCTCGACGACGTGATGCGGCGGAGTGTGCGGCTGCTGGCCCAGCTCACGCAGCAGGTAGCCGTGGTGCAGTACCCCACGTTGACCCAGTCCACAGTGCGTCACGTCGAAGTGGTGACCATCACTTCGGCACGGCTCATGCTGGTGCTGATCACCGACACCGGGCGAGTCGATCAGCGTATGGTCGACCTGGGTGACGTCATCGGCGAGGAGGACGTGTCGCGGTTGCGCACCGTGCTCAACTCGGCGATGGCGGGCAAACGGCTGGCCGAGGCCTCCGCTTCGGTGGCCGAACTCCCCGAGCAGTCTCCCCCGGAGCTGCGGGAGACCATGTCCAGGGTGTGCGGGGTTCTCATCGAAACGTTGGTGGAACACCCCGACGAGCGCATGGTGCTCGGGGGAACCCCCAACCTCACCCGCAACGTCGCCGATTTCCCCGGTTCGTTGCGCCAGGTGCTCGAGGCGCTCGAGGAGCAGGTGGTCGTACTGCGGCTGCTGGCGGCGGCACGGGACTCGGACGGCGTGACGGTTCGTATCGGGATGGAGAACGAGGCCGAGGAGATGCAGACGACCTCGGTCGTTTCCACCGGTTACGGTTCGCATGGGACGGTACTGGGGGGTATGGGCGTGGTCGGCCCCACTCGGATGGATTATCCGGGAACGATGGCAGCGGTTCGTGCCGTTGCGTCCTACGTGGGAGAGATCCTGGCGGGGCGGTGACGTCCGCGTCGGCACGTGTGGCGCGCCACGACCGGCCCTTCGGAACTCTTCGGCATGTACCCGCTAGACGAGCAGAGGAAGAGCGCACAAGGTGGCCAAGGACTACTACGGGATCCTCGGGGTATCGAAGGACGCGACCCAGGATCAGATCAAGCGGGCTTACCGCAAGCTTGCGCGGGAACTTCATCCCGACGTCAACCAGGAGGACGGCGCGCAGGAGCGCTTCCGAGAGGTAAGCACTGCTTACGAAGTTCTTTCGGATCCCCAGAAGCGCCAGATGGTCGACCTGGGCGGGGACCCGATGGACAGCGGGGGAGGTGCCGCGGGCGGTCGCGCCGGTGGCGATCCCTTCGCCGGATTCGGCGGCCTCGGCGACATCATGGACGCGTTCTTCGGTGGCGGCTCCGGCGGCTCCGCCGGACGTGGCCCGCGCAGCCGGGTGCAGCAGGGCTCCGACGCGCTGCTGCGCCTGGAACTGACGCTGGAGGAGTGCGCCCAGGGAGTCAATCGCGATGTAACGGTCGACACGGCTGTTGTCTGTGACACCTGCGAGGGCGGCGGCTCCAGCGCGGGCAGTGCCCCCTCCACCTGTGACACCTGCGAGGGCCGCGGCGAGATCCAATCGGTGCAGCGCTCCTTCCTCGGGCAGGTCATGACCTCGCGTCCCTGTCCCGTCTGCCGTGGCTTCGGCGAGGTGATCACTGATCCCTGCCAGCAGTGCGGCGGTGACGGGCGGGTGCGTTCCCGGCGCACCATCACGGTGAAGATTCCCGCCGGTGTCGGTGACGGGATGCGGGTCCGTCTCGCCGGTGAGGGCGAGGTCGGCCCCGGCGGTGGTCCCGCCGGTGACCTGTTCGTCGAGGTCGAGGAACTGCAGCACGAGCGGTTCGTCCGCGACGGTGCCGATCTGCACTGCCACGTTCAGGTGCCCATGACCGCGGCCGCGCTGGGAACCGTGGTCAACATCCCAACCCTCGAGGACGAGGAGGAGCTGACGGTCGAGCCCGGCACGCAGCCGGGAACCGAGTACGTCCTCGACGGCCGTGGGTTGCCCAAGCTGCGTTCCAACGGACGGGTGAGCGGCCACGGCGACCTGCATGTTCATCTGGATGTGCGGGTGCCGACGAAACTGGACGAGGACCAGGCCGACCTGCTCCGCCAGTTGGCCACCGCGCGTGACGAAGAACAGCCCGAACCCACCGTCAGCGCCGGTGGAAACGGGCACCGCAACGGCATCTTCTCCCGTTTCCGAGGCTTCGGTCACCGCTGATTCCGCACCGCTGATTCCGCCCGGCCCCGTTCCCACGGGGCCGGCACGGGACACGGTTTCCCACGCGGCACAGCGGTCCGCCGTGTTTTCGCTCGTCTCCCGGAAGGGGCATCACGATGTCATCCACCCTCCCGGTCTTCTCGGTCGAGGAGCTGCCCCCGGGCGAGCTCGCCCGCCTGGACGGCCCCGAGGGCAAACACGCCGCCACGGTGCGCCGCATGCGTTCCGGAGCGCGGCTGTTGCTCTCGGACGGACGGGGCGGTACGGCCGAGTGCGTGGTGACCGATGTCGCGCGGGACTCCCTGGACCTGGAGGTGGTGCGGCGGGACAGGGTTCCCGCCGCCGAACCCCGGGTTCGGCTGGTCCAGGCGCTGGTCAAGGGTGACCGTGGTGAACTCGCCGTCGAGCTGGCCACGGAGGCGGGGGTCGATGTCGTAACGCCGTGGCGGGCCGAGCGTTGTGTGGCGCGTTGGGAGGACGGACCCCGGGGGGCCAAGGCACTGGCCCGGTGGCGCAACTCCGCGTTGCAGGCCGCCAAACAGGCACGCAGGGCCTGGACCCCCACGGTGACCGAGCCCTGTTCCACCTCGGGGGTCGTGGAGGCGCTGCGTGGTAGCGAGGTCGCCTTCGTGCTGCACGAGTCCGCCGAGCTCGGCTTGACCGAGGCCGAGTTGCCCACCGCCGGTGAGATCGCCGTGATCGTCGGCCCGGAGGGCGGCATCACCGATCAGGAGCTGTCGACACTTGGTGCGGCGGGCGTCCGGCCGGTCCGGCTGGGGCACGAGGTGCTGCGTGCCTCCACCGCGGGGGCCGTGGCGCTCGGGGCGCTCGGGGCGCTAACACCCCGCTGGCGCTGATCGGATCCCGGGCGGAGCACCCGCTCACGGTGTGATCGGCGATGGATAGTCTCGCGGGTATGACCGACACCGAACCCTCCCTGTTCGAACGGATGATCGCGGGCGAGATTCCCGCCGATTTCGTGCACACCGACGAGCGCACGATCGCGATCCGCGACATCAGTCCGCAGGCCCCGGTCCACGTGCTGGTGGTCCCACGTGAGCGGTACCGTAACGCGGCCGAGCTGGCCGCGGCGGATCCTGAGCTGCTGTCCGAACTCGTCCGGCTCGCGGGGCGGATCGCCGAGGACGAAGGGATCGCGGAATCGGGATACCGCCTGCTGTTCAACACCAACTCCGACGCCGGGCAGACCATCTTCCACGTGCATCTGCACCTGCTCGGCGGACGCCAGTTGGGACCGTTGGCCTGACCACCCCTGGCCGGCCCACCGGCCGTGCCCGCAGCGGGCAGGGGGTGTGCTCGGCGCGTCCCGGAGGCGAGCATCGGCGGTAATCCAGTTGTCCGTTGCTCTACCATTGACAGTGACAGGATCCAGTACCGAAATCGCGCTTGAGCGCAGGAAGCAGGCCGGTAACAGCGTGGCCGGAACCGCAGCGGACGGGGCGGCGGCTCGTTCGGGAAACGAGTCGTCCCAGCCTCAGCAGGCACAGTCCACCCGAACAGTGCCCGACACGGCAGTGCTCGCCCTGCTCGGTTCGAAGGACGAGAACCTTCGGACCGCGGAGGACGTACTCGACGCCGACGTTCACGTACGGGGCAACGAGGTGAGCATCTCCGGGGAGCCCACCGAGGTCGCGTTCGCCGAGCGGGTGTTCGACGAGCTCATCGAGCTGGTTTCCAAGGGCAACCAGCTCACACCCGACATCGTGCGTCGCAGTGTGACGATGCTTTCCGCCAGTAACGGGGACTCGCCCAGTGACGTACTGACCATGGACGTGCTGTCCCGACGCGGCCGCAGTATCCGTCCGAAGACCGCCAACCAGAAGCGCTACGTCGATGCCATCGACGAGAACACGGTTGTCTTCGGCATCGGACCGGCAGGCACCGGCAAGACCTATCTGGCGATGGCCAAGGCAGTGCGGGCCCTGCAGGCCAAGGAGGTCAACCGGATCATCCTCATCCGGCCCGCCGTGGAGGCAGGGGAGCGGTTGGGTTACCTGCCGGGAAGTCTCTACGAGAAGATCGACCCCTATCTGCGGCCGCTCTACGACGCGCTGTACGACATGATCGACCCCGAATCGGTACCCAGGCTTACCCAGGCCGGAACCATCGAGGTCGCCCCGTTGGCCTACATGCGCGGGCGCACCCTCAACGATGCCTTCATCATCCTCGACGAGGCGCAGAACACCACGCCGGAACAGATGAAGATGTTCCTGACCAGGCTGGGGTTCGGTTCCAAGATCGTGGTTACCGGTGACGTGACGCAGATCGACCTGCCCGGTGGGCAGCGCAGCGGGCTCAAGGTCGTCCGCGAGATCCTGGAGGGGATCGACGACGTCTTCTTCTCGACCCTGGACAGCCAGGATGTGGTGCGGCATCGCCTGGTCGGTGAGATCGTCAACGCGTACGACCGTTGGCAGGCACACCAGGACGCTGAGGGCGGCGGTCCTGCCCGAAAGACACGACTCTCCGAGGGGCGGGCGCACGAGCAGGCATGAGTATCGAGATAGCCAACGAGTCCGTCGTACGGGTACCCGAGACCACCCTCGTCTCCGTCGCCCGTTTCGCGCTGGACCGCATGGGTGTGAGCAGGTTGGCCGAGCTGTCCATCGTGCTGGTCGAGCTCGATGTGATGGCCGACCTGCACGAACGCTGGATGGACCTGTCCGGTCCCACCGACGTGATGGCGTTCCCCATGGAGGAGTACGAGGCGCCGCGCGGGCAGGACTCCACCGACACCAGCCCGGGACTGCTCGGTGACCTCGTGCTGTGCCCCGAGTTCGCCCGGGACCAGGCGCGCAAGGCCGGTCACGGGATGGAGGACGAGCTCTACCTGCTCACGGTGCACGGAGTGCTGCATCTGCTCGGCTACGATCACGCCGAGCCGGAGGAGGAACGCGAGATGTTCGCGTTGCAGAACCGGTTGCTCGCCGAGTTCCGTGAGGCCAAGACGGAGGCCGATCGCGCCGCGCAGCAACGCGACGCCGATTCACGAGTGCTGGGTGTGGTGGGGCTCGACGAGTCCCAGGAGGCTACGGCCGACGGCGATTCCGAACGGTAACGGACTTTCCCATCGTGTTGACCGGAATCATGGCGCTGCTGGTGTGGGCCGTGCTGTTGGTGTTGGCAGCAGGCCTGTTCGCGGCCGCCGACGCGGCCATCGGGACGGCTTCGCACGCCAGGGTCGAGGAGCTGCTGCGGCAGGGAAGGGCAGGAGCCGCACAGTTCGCCAGGGTGCTGGCCGACCGGCCCAGACACGTCAACCTGTTGCTGCTGCTGCGCTTGACCTGCGAGCTCACCGCGACGGTACTGGTAACCGTGATGGTGCTCGAGGTGAGCGCCACGCCGGGTTGGTCAGTGCTGTTCGCCGTACTGATCATGTTGGTGGTTTCCTATGTGCTCGTCGGTGTGGGGCCGCGAACCATAGGTCGCCAGCATCCCTACGGGGTGGGACTCGTGGTGGCGGGGCCGGTAGCCGTGCTGGCCCGACTGCTCAACCCGCTCACGCGGTTGCTGATTTTCGTCGGAAACGCCATCACTCCCGGCCGCGGTTTCCGTGAGGGGCCGTTCTCCTCGGAAGTGGAACTGCGGGAACTCGTCGATCTGGCGGGGGAGCGTGGGGTGGTCGCCGCCGGTGAGCGCGAGATGATCCACTCGGTCTTCGAACTCGGCGACACCACGGCACGTGAGGTGATGGTGCCGCGCACCGAGATGATCTGGATCGAGCGCGTCAAGACTCCCCGGCAGGCACTGGCACTCGCCCTGCGTTCCGGGTTCTCCCGTATTCCCGTGATCGGTGACAGCGTCGACGACGTCGTCGGGATCGTCACACTCAAGGAACTGGCCAGGATGACCAGCGAGCGCGGCGAGTCCGCCGAGTCCGAGAGCGGCCGGCTCTCCGAGCTGATGCGGGAGGCCAGTTTCGTGCCGGACTCCAAGCGACTGGACGAGTTGCTCAAGGAGATGCAGCTCTCGCGCAGTCACATGGCGATAGCAGTGGACGAGTACGGTGGCACGGCTGGACTGCTGACCATCGAGGACATCATCGAGGAGATCGTCGGTGAGATCACCGACGAGTCCGATCGGGAGGAACATCGTCCGGTCGAGTGGCTCGACGAGGAACTGGTTCGGGTCAGTTCACGGCTGCCGGTGGCCGATCTCGGAAACCTGTTCGAGGTGGAGCTCGACGACTCCGAGGTCGAGACCGTGGGCGGGTTGCTCGCGCAGCGCCTCGGCCGTGTTCCCCTCCCCGGTGCCGAGGCCGAGATATCCGGCCTCCGGTTGCGCGCCGAGGGAGGTAAGGACCATCGCGGTCGTATCCGGATCAACGCGCTGCTGGTTCGCAGGGCCAGTGACTCCAACGGGCACAACGCCGCCGATGACGAAAGGAATTCGCAGCATGGCTGAACGCACCGAGACCGTGACCGAGCAGCTCGATCCCGAGGACAGCAAGATCGTGACTCTGGCGCGGTCGGCGCGGGCGCGTATCGGCGCGGCGGAGGGGGCCGCCGTGCGCGACACCGACGGCAGAACCTACACCGGCTGCACCGTGCGGTTGGCCGCCCTGCGGCTGACGGCGTTGCAGGTGGCGGTGGCCACCGCCGTTTCCAGTGGGGCCGAAGGGCTGGAAGCGGCGGCTGTGGTCACTGAGGTGGGTGAAGTGGATGCCGACTCGGTGGCGGCGGTCCGGGAGCTGGCGAGTACGGCCCCGGTGCTCCGAGCGGGCGGTGACGGCGAGGTCGTCGAGCTTTCGCGAGGGGTCTGACGAAACCCGGCGGGCCCGGCCGGGTGGCTCACTGCCACTCGGTCAGTCCCGCGTCGTAGGGCGAGGCTCGTGGTGGTGGTTCCTCCCCCGCTTCGGTGAAGGCCTGCAACGCCCGCACCAACCCCGCGCGATCCTCGTGCGGGATGCGTTCGACGATGGCCGAGATCTCGCTCCGGCGGTACTCGGTGACCCGATCCACCAGGCCGCGGCCCGCTTCGGTGAGGCTGACCGTGATCTCACGCCGGGAGTCGGGGTTGCTGTTGCGCTGCGCCCATCCCGCCGTGACCAGCCTGTCCACCGTTCTTGTCGCCGTGGACGGATTCACTCCCAGCATCTCCGCGAGCGAGACCAGCTTCAGCGGGCCCCGCGAGCCGAGGGCCACCAGCAGTCGGAACTGCGGCAGCGTGATCGGCCCGGCAACCGCGGCGACCGATTTCGCCGAGACTCCCACCAGTAACCGGGACGCGGTCAGTACCGCCTCGGTGATCGCGTCCACCTCGTCACCGTGCGGCGGCATTTCGTTACTCATGTCGCTATTTTCACATTGACGTGCACAGGGCAAGAGTTGCATTATGCAATGATGATGGCGGAAGCCGTAAAACGATCGATAGCCCTTCCCGTAGCGGTACGTGGGCGGATCGGAATCTGGCTCCGCGAACGTGGCAGCGGCCTGATGGCCCTCGCACTGCTGGTCGGCCTCGGTTCGGGGCTCGGCGCCATAGCCTTTCGGTGGCTGATCACGTCCGCGACCGAGCTGTTCTCCGGACGTCCCGAATACACCGACGCGCCCGGTGCGCCACATCCCTGGCTGCCCGGCCTCGGAATCTGGTTCCTGGTGCTGGTCCCCGCCGTCGCGGGACTTATCTACGGCCCACTGGTGTACTGGTTCGCCCCCGAAGCCAAGGGGCACGGTGTTCCCGAGGTCATGTACGCCGTATCGGAGCGCGGCGGTCGGATAAAACCCCAGGTCAGTTTGGTCAAGGCCCTGGCGTCGGCGCTGTGTATCGGTGGTGGCGGATCCGTCGGCAGGGAAGGCCCGATCGTGCAGATCGGCTCCGCCCTCGGCTCGACCATGGGACGCGGTATGCGGCTCACCGAGCGGAGAATGCGAGTGCTGGTCGCCTGCGGCGCGGCCGGGGGCATCGCCGCCACGTTCAACGCTCCCATGGCGGGCCCGTTCTTCGCGATGGAACTCATCCTGCGCGACTTCACGGTGGAGTCCTTCGGCGCCGTGGTGCTGTCCAGCGTCACCGCCAGCGTGATCGGGCGTGCCGTGATGGGCAACGAGGCGTTCCTCTCGTTGCCCGCCTTCCACCTGCAGAACCCGAGCGAGTTCCTGCTGTTCGCACTGCTCGGCGTGCTGGTCGGTGCCTCCGGCGTGCTGTTCTCCAAGGTCCTCTACCGAGTGGAGGACCTCTGCGACCGAATATGGCGCGGCCCGGAGTGGCTGCGTCCCGGCATCGGCGGGTTGTTCCTCGGTCTGCTGTTGCTGGTGCTGCCGCAGATGTACGGCGTCGGCTATCCGGTGCTAGGCAACGCCATCAACGGCAACTACGCCATCTGGTTCCTGGTGGTGCTGCTGCTGGGCAAGATGGTCGCCACCAGCCTCACCATCGGCATCGGCGGATCCGGTGGTGTTTTCGCGCCCGCCCTGTTCATCGGCGGTATGGGCGGCACCGCGTTCGGCGTCCTCGCTCACGGACTGGTTCCGGAGATCGCCGGATCGCCGGGAGCCTACGGACTCATCGGCATGGGGGCGGCCTTCGCCGGATCGGCACGGGCACCCATGACGGCCGTGATCATCCTGTTCGAGCTGACCGGACAGTACTCGATCATCCTGCCACTGATGCTCGCCGTGGTGGTAGCGACGTTGATCAGCAGGACACTCAGCCGGGACACGATCTACACCACCAAGCTGAGCAGGCGCGGCATCGACCTCGACGCCAGGCACCGGCGTGGTCGGTTGCCGGACCGCACGGTCGCCGACGTGATGGATCCGCTGCCGGAGACGTTGACAACGCGCACGAAGCTCTCCGAAGCCGCGCAACGGCTGGCCCAGAGCACCGACTCCGTGCTGCCCGTGCTGGACGACGAAGGGCGCTACAAGGGGTGTGTCACGGCGGGAGCCGTGGCCGAAGTGCTCGGGGACGGCACCGTGGACAACGGCGAGGTCGGCGACCTGTTGGAGATACCCCCGGCGATCGCTTCCGGCACCAAGCTCGTCGACGCGCTCGACTCGCTGGTGTCCGTCGAGGTGACCGCCGCTCCGGTGTTGGAGGAGCAGGGCACCCAGCCGGTCGGCTGGGTCAGCCACCGAACGCTGTTGAGCTGCATGGGGACCACCGCCAACAGTGGCTGACAACGGTTTTCACGGTTGTGTTGGCGGAGCCCGTTCGTCTCGTCGCGCCACGGGCAACGGTGAGGTGACCGGGCTCCCCGCACGTCGGTGGGAAGGCAGGCACGTCAGAATAGAACCGTGACCAGCTCAAGCGAAACACATCGATCCGGATTCGCCTGCTTCGTGGGACGCCCCAACGCCGGCAAGTCGACGTTGACCAACGCACTCGTCGGCACGAAGGTGGCCATCACCTCCAGCAAGCCGCAGACCACGCGGCACGCGATCCGAGGGATCGTGCACCGGCCCGACGCGCAGTTGGTCATCGTGGACACACCGGGTCTGCACCGCCCCCGCACCCTGCTGGGCGAGCGCCTCAACGAGCTGGTGCACGAAACGTGGTCCGAGGTCGATGTCATCGGCTTCTGCGTGCCCGCCGACCAGAAGATCGGACCCGGCGATCGCCACATCGCAGCGGAGCTCGCCAAGGTCGCCCGTCGTACCCCGGTGATCGGTGTCGTCACCAAGACAGACGTGGTGAACAGACCACGCGTTGCCCAACAACTGGTCGCCATGCAGGAACTCATGGACTTCGCCGAGATCGTTCCGGTCTCGGCGGTGGACCGTTTCCAGATGGACGTGCTCTCCGACCTGTTGGTGCGGCAGGTTCCGGAGGGGCCGCAGCTGTATCCGGACGGCGAGATCACCGACGAGCCCGAGGAGTCGTTGATCTCCGAGCTCATCCGCGAGTCGGCCCTGGAAGGGGTGCGCGACGAACTGCCGCACTCCCTGGCGGTGGCCATCGACGAGATGGCGCCCAGGGAGGGATACGACAACCTGGTGGACATCTACGCATCGCTGTACGTGGAGCGTTCCAGCCAGAAGGCCATCGTGATCGGTAAGAGCGGGGAGCGTCTCAAGGAGGTCGGCGAGACCGCCAGACGGCACATCCAGGCGCTGTTGGGCAGCAAGATCTTCCTGGATCTGCAGGTGAAGGTCGCCAAGGAATGGCAACGCGATCCCAAGCAACTTCGCAAGCTGGGCTTCTAGAACAGGCAAGCTGGGCTTCTAGAACGGGGGAGCTACTCCGTTCGGCTCGCGTGATCGCGCTCTTCGAGCGATCCGGGACGTTCCGGGGTGTGAATCCGGTTCACAGCAGAGCCGCCGGGCACCCCAGCCAACGGCCGCCGCGTGCCCGCGACCTCGCGGTGTGTCCGGTTCACGTACCGGAGTCACTCATCCTTCGTGGGCCGAGGTCCGGAACCGTCGCGGCGGCCGGTTCGCGATCGTCGTTACCACCGGGTGGGGGCGAGCACGCCGTGATGATCCAGCCGAGTACCGGTCCGGCGGACGTCGTCTCGAGCTGTCGTGGCGATGCCTCTCCCGCGGCTGGGTGGCTCCGCCTTACGCGTTGGTCGTCATCATCGGCATGCTTAGGCCGACCGCGATCAGCAGCACGATCAGCACGAGTAGCAGTCCGATGAGGCAGTAGCCGACCACCAGACCGGCCGTGGCCATGCCGTCGCCTTCGCCCCCGTGGCTCCGGATCTGCCGCTTGGCCAGGTGGCCGAACACCACACCCAGGATCGCCGGGATGATCCCGAAGCCCCACGCGCAGCCGAACGGGATGGCGGCGAGGGACAGCACCATCGAGGCGATCGCCATGCCGTTGTTGCCTGGCCGTGCTCCGGGGTAGCCCGGTACGCCCGGCTGGTACTGCGGGGGCTGCTGATACTGGGGGTACTGCTGGTACTGCGGGTACTGTTGCCCCGGCTGGTAACCGGGATAACCGCCCCCGCCGTAGGAGCCCTGGTAGGGCTGGGGAAAGCCGCCGCTGTCCGACGGCGGATTGTGCGGATTCGGATCGTACGGATTGCTCATGATGCTCCTTAGAAGTTGTCGGCCAGATCCAACCACGCCGGACGATCAAAGTGGCGCGCCGTCCCGAACCGTCCGGGCCGTGGGTACGATCCCCCCGGGTGGTTCCGGCGGTGCGCATGCCGTCGGACACGCGTGCCCAGCCAGGGACTTCCCGGAGGTGATTCTTGGGGACGGGATTCGCGTCCCGCCGGTTCGGGCCGTTCCGCACGCTTTCGGTCGCCGTAGGTCTCGGCGCCGTCGCCGCGGTGTTGCTGATCTCACCCGTCGGGCCGCCGTGCCCGTTCAAGACGCTGGGCCTGGACGGCCCCATGTGCGGGGGTACTCGCATGCTCCGGGCGTTGCTGGCGGGTGATCCGCTGCTCGCCCTGGATTTCAACGCTTTCGCACTGCTGGTGTTGTCCCCGGTCGCGTTGGCCTTGTTCGTGGCCGGGGCACGTTTCGAGCTGGGCAGCACACGGCGGCTCTGGCCCGCGGGCCGCGGCGGGGTGGCGTGCGCGTACCTGCTGGGGGTGGGGCTACTGCTGTGGACGATCCTCCGCAACATTCCCGTTCCGCCCCTGACGACGCTGTCCACCTGAGTTCCCGCGATGGGATACTGCGAACGTGAGCCTGTATCGGGATGTCGGTGTCGTGCTGCGTGTGGGCAAGCTCGGCGAGGCCGACCGGATCGTCACGCTGCTGACTCGGCGGTACGGCAAGGTCCGCGCCGTGGCCAAGGGAGTGCGCCGCACCGGTTCCCGGTTCGGCGCCAGATTGGAACCGTTCGCACACGTGGACGTCCAGCTGCACACCGGAAGAACGCTCGACGTGATCACCCAGGTTCAGACGCTGGACGCTTTCGGGATGGGGATAGTCGGCGACTACCGGCGCTACACCACGGCCTGCGCCGCGCTGGAGACCGTCGACCGCATCGTCGCTGAGGAACACGAACCGGTGCTGCGCGTGTACCTGCTCACCGTTGGGGCGCTGCGTGCCTTCAGCGGCAGGGATCGGGATCCCTCCTTGGTATTGGACTCCTTCGTGCTGCGGGCCATGGCGTTCGCGGGGTGGTCCCCGGCGCTGGGTGAATGCGCTCGTTGTGGTCTCGCCGGGCCACACCCGGCGTTCAGCGTGGCCGCGGGAGGCACGATCTGTGCCGAGTGCAGGCCCACGGGCGCGGTTCGTCCGGCCACCACGACGATCCGACTGCTGAACGCCCTGCTCAACGGTGAGTGGGCGGTGGCGGAGGAGTCCGGTGAGGCCGTACGCGGCGAGGCCAGCGGGTTGGTCGCGGCACACCTGCAGTGGCATCTGGAGCATCGGCTGCGCTCATTGCCTTTGGTCGAGCGGCACGCAGCGGCTGCTTCCGAGGCGCGCGAACGCGACTCGTCGAACCCCGTGCCGGAGCTCATCCGACAACGTGCGATCGGGGTGGATGACCCGGTCGAGCACGCCACTCCGTTCGGAGCGGACCAGCGAGGCCCGTCCCAGTCCGACTCGGCACAGGCCGAATCGGCACAGCCCGATTCCGCCACCGGACCGGGGAAGTCGTGATAGTCCGTCCCTGTCGCCCGGAGGACGCCGTGGCGGTACGCCGGATCTGTGTGGCCACGGGGGACGCGGGGGAACACTCGCGTCACATTCTGCGTGATCCGGAACTGATGGCACACGTTTTCGCGGGTCCCTATCTCGCGCTGCAACCACGACTGTGCTTTCTGGCCGAGATCTCGGGACAACCGCTCGGTTACGTGGTGGCGGCGCTGGACTCGACCGAGTTCTACCAACGTTGGCAGCGGGAGTGGAGCCCGGCGTTCACGGCCAGTCATCCGCTCACCGGGAGTGAGGAACACTCCGACGAGGCCGACGAGCACTTGCGGCTGCTGCTGCACCGGCCGCTGCGGATGTTGCTGCCGGATTCCGGGAGCTATCCTTCGCACCTGCACATCAACGTGCTTTCCGGAGCCCGCCGTAACGGACTGGGCGCGGCGCTGCTGCGTACACTGTTCACCGCGCTGGAACAGGCCGGCTCGCCGGGGGTGCAGCTCGGTGTGCGGGCCACCAACGCCGCCGCTCACGCGTTCTACCGTGCGATGGGGATGACACGCCTGCCGTTGGACGACGGGCCCGCCATCCGGTTCGGCCGACCACTGGGCGGGTAGTGCCGTCGCGTTCGCGAGAATGGGCGACGGTTCGGGAAGGACTCGGCCCAGCGACCACGAAGGGGACCCACCGATGCTGCGACGCCGCGGGCGGGACAGGGAAGCGCCGAACCTACGGGCGCCCGACCCGCATCCCTCCGGAGCACAACCCCCCTCACTTCCACCGGAGCTGGTGCCCAACCACGTCGCGGTGGTCATGGACGGCAACGGCAGATGGGCGAACGAGCGCGGTCTGCCGCGTATCGAGGGACACAAACGCGGTGAGGCGGTGGTCCTGGAACTGACACGCGGGGCGATCCAGCTGGGGGTGCAGTGGTTGTCGCTGTACGCCTTCTCCACCGAGAACTGGAAACGCAGTCCCGACGAGGTCAAGTTCCTGATGGGCTTCAACCGGGATGTGATCCACCGCAGGGTGGACGAGCTCGACGAACTCGGTGTGCGGGTGCGTTGGGCGGGTCGGCGGCCCAAGCTGTGGCGCAGTGTGGTCGACGAGCTACGGGCCGCGGAACGGCGTACCGCCGAGAACCAGGTCATGAACCTGACGATGTGCGTCAACTACGGGGGACGCGCGGAGATCGGCGACTCGGCGCGGGAAATCGCCCGACTCGCGGCGGCGGGCAAGATCAATCCGGACAAGGTGGACCAGCGTACGGTGGCACGCCACCTGTACCAGCCCCAGATGCCGGACGTGGATCTGTTCATCCGTCCCTCCGGCGAACGCCGCACTTCCAACTTCATGCTCTGGCAGTCCGCCTACGCCGAGATGGTCTTTCAGGACACGCTGTTCCCGGACGTGGACCGCACTCACCTCTGGGACGCCTGCGCCGCCTACGCGCGCCGTGATCGTCGGTTCGGCGGTGCGGTGGACCGAACCGAGCAGGATTCGAGCCAGGCCGAGCCCGATGGGGAGCAACATTGATGTCGAGTGAAGCCGCTGGGACGGCCGACCTGTTGACAGTGGCCAAACGCGCCCTGGAGAACTACTACGAGGTACGGGTCGACGACGACGGCGCGCTGACCTTCCTGCACTCCGGCACGCCGTGCGCGTTGCAGGCGATGCGTCTGGCCGAGGGACTGACCGTGCTGAGTCTGACCTGCGTGGTCGCCTGGGACCTGCCCAAGGATGACGCGATAGCCCGTTGGGTGGCCGAACGCGCCGGTCAGGGCATGTTCGGCACGCTCGGGGTGGTGCGCAACGAGGGGGGAATGGATCTCACGCTGCGCTATGCGTTCCCCGCCGACGGGATGGCCGAGGAGCCGCTGGCCACGTTGCTGATGCTCGTGGTTTCCGGTGGATCGCAGCTGCGGGGGGAACTGGCCGAGACGTTCGGCTCCGAGGCGGTGACCGGGTTCGGTGATCCCGGCTGAGCGGCTCCTCGTGCCGGTGACCGGGTTCCTCGCTGCGGTGCCCCGGCAGCATGATCGCCCGGTCGGTACGTTCTCCTAGGGCGGGAGGGTTCGCTCGCGGTTTCGACCCCCGGGCTGGTCCCGCCGCGGATGGGGCCGCTCGACTCGGCGGAGATCAGACTCCGCACTCGGAGCAGGTGCCGATTATCTCGACGGTGTGGTCCACCTCGGAAAACCCGTGCTCGGTGGCGATCCGTTCCGCCCAGTCCTCCACCGGGGGGTCCGCCACCTCGACCGTTCTGCCGCAGTACCGGCAGACCAGATGATGGTGGTGGTCGGTGGAGCACTTCCGGTAGACGGCTTCCCCGGAGTCACTGCGAAGCACGTCGATCTCACCCGCGTCGGCCAGCGACTGCAGTGTCCGGTAGACGGTGGTCAGTCCGATCCCCTCCCCGCGGTGCCGCAGCTGCTCGTGCAGTTCCTGCGCGGAGCGGAAATCGTCGATCTCGCTGAGCAGACGCGACACGGCGGCCCGTTGTTTGGTGGACCGCAGGCCCGGGATCGCGGCCGAGGGACGCTCGCTGGAGGTCACGCTTTCTCCGTCTTCTGCTCGGGTGGGTAGGGGGCTGTAAGTGGATTCTCGTTCTCGCGGCTCGCGTGTCCGCTCCGTTCCGGAGCGGTCGACGAGCCTTCGGGCGAATCGGGTCACCCGCTAAGACGCGGTCACCGTGGAGGGGTTATCGTCCTCCGAATCCTCTTCCGCGTGGGCTACGGCATCCACGACTATGTGTGCCAGATGCTCGTCGACCAACCGGTAGACCACCTCGCGCCCGTTGCGGCGACCGCGCACCACACCGGCCGTTTTCAGCACCCGAAGATGTTGGCTGATCAGCGGCTGGGCCACGGCGAGCGCATCGACGAGTTCGTGCACACAGCGTTCTCCCGCGCGCAGTTGCAGCACGATGGCGATCCGCACCGGTGCGGCCAGCGCCCGCAACAACTCACCCGCCTCGGTAAGGGTGTCCGGGTCACCGGCGGGGACCGTGGCCGGTTCGGCTCGTTCGCCGGAGTGCTCTTCGTCGTTACTCATGAGAGGTGATCAGCGGCACTACCGCGTGATGACCGACCGTCCGCCGGTAACGGCGGTACGAGTCCTCCGAGGCACACGCGGCGCAGTGTGGGGGCCGAAGGGATCCTTTCGTCGCCTCGTCGCGAGTTGGTCGTGGAACACCGTCCATCCTACGGGCGTCGTCCACTTCGGCGGGCGCAGCCGAGGTCGCGGGTGTCGCCACTGCGGGGTGGGGCCGCGCCGTCCTCGATGCTGCCTCGGTACGCTGGGAAACTCACCGTCGGGAATCCGCGGGACCAGCCCGGCCGATTCGTCGAGTGCCGAACCGACTTCATCGGCCGGAGCCCGAGCAACCAGCGACAAGCGTGGAGTGAGCGTGCCCACCGACCAGATCGAAACGATCGTGAATCTGTGCAAGCGTCGTGGCTTCGTCTACCCGAGCGGCGAAATTTACGGCGGTACCCGGTCGGCATGGGATTACGGGCCGCTCGGGGTGGAGCTCAAGGACAACATCAAGCGCCAGTGGTGGCGCAGCATGGTGCAGGGGCGGGACGACGTCGTCGGCCTGGACTCCTCGGTCATCCTGCCGCGCGAGGTCTGGGAAGCGTCCGGACACGTGCAGGAGTTCGTGGATCCGTTGGTCGAGTGCACCGCCTGCCACCACCGGCACCGTTCGGACCAGCTCGCCGAGGAGTACGCCGAGCGCACCGGCAAGGACGTCGACGACAGCGACCTCTCCGAGGTTCCCTGTCCGAACTGCGGGAACCGCGGCCAGTTCACCGAGCCGAAGATGTTCAACGGCCTGCTCAAGACCTTCTTGGGGCCGGTCGACTCGGAGGAGGGACTGCATTATCTGCGCCCGGAGACGGCTCAGGGCATCTTCGTCAACTTCCTGAACGTGATGACCACGGCGCGCAAGAAACCGCCGTTCGGGATCGGCCAGGTAGGCAAGTCGTTCCGTAACGAGGTGACTCCCGGCAACTTCATTTTCCGCACCCGCGAGTTCGAGCAGATGGAGATGGAGTTCTTCGTCGAGCCGGGTGAGGACGAGTCCTGGCACGAGTACTGGATCGCCAACCGGACCGAGTGGTACACCGGGCTCGGCATCGATCCGAACAACATCCGCCATTACGAACACCCCAAGGAAAAGCTCTCGCACTACTCCAAGCGGACCGTCGACATCGAGTACCGCTTCGGCTTCAGCGGCAGCGAGTGGGGTGAGCTGGAGGGCATCGCGAACCGGACGGACTTCGACCTGACCACTCACTCCAACCATTCCGGCGTGGACCTGTCGTATTTCGACCAGACCAGCAACTCCCGCTACCGTCCCTACGTGATCGAACCCGCTGCCGGGCTCGGCAGGCCGCTGATGGCCTTCCTGGTCGACGCCTACCGCGAGGACGAGGCCCCCAACGCCAAGGGTGGGGTGGACAAGCGCGTGGTGCTCAAACTCGACCGCAGGCTGGCCCCGATCAAGGTGGCGGTACTGCCGCTGTCGCGGAACGCCGATCTCTCCCCCAAGGCGCGGGACGTAGCGGCCACGCTGCGCCGCAACTGGAACATCGACTTCGACGACGCGGGTGCCATCGGAAGGCGCTATCGCAGGCACGACGAGATCGGTACTCCGTTCTGCGTCACGGTCGACTTCGACTCGTTGTCCGACCACGCGGTGACGGTGCGCGAACGCGACACGATGGAGCAGGAACGAGTGGCCATCGACCAGCTGGAGGCGTATCTGGCGGCCCGCCTGGTCGGCTGCTGAGCCAGGGGCTCGCGCGTGGTCGGTGGCGGATCTGCAACGATGCGTGACGTGACCCATCACCCCGGAACCGGTCAGGCAGGGCGCCGTGGACGCATCACCGTCTGGATCACCAGAGCAGTCCTCGGCGCGCTGCTGGTCGCCTCGCTGGTGCTCGGTGGTACCGCTTTCCGGGTCTGGCAGGTCGCATTCGTGGAGCAACGGCACAGCGCCGACATGATCGTGGTTCTCGGGGCCGCGCAGTACAACGGGGATCCCTCCCCGGTGTTGCGCAGCAGGCTGGAGCACGCGCTAGAGCTCTACCGGAGCGGGCTCTCCGAGCACATCGTCACTGTCGGCGGAAACCAGGCCGGTGACAACTACACGGAGGCCCAGGCGAGCAGCATGTGGTTGGTCGAGCAAGGGGTGCCACCGGGAGCCGTGGTGGAGGCCGAGGTCGGCAGTGACACGCTGCGCAGCATCCGTGCTGTCTCCGGGATCGCCGAGCGCCGCGACTGGGACTCGGCACTGATCGTCAGCGACCCCTGGCACTCCTGGCGCTGCAGGATCATGGCCGAGGACCAGGGGTTACGGGCCATGGTCTCGCCGACCAGGAGCGGGCCGACCGAGGACGTACGGAGCGCCTACATCCTGCGTGAGGCGGCCGCGACGCTGTTCTACCGCGTCATGCACGCCTCTGCCGACGTCACCGGCTACGGACTCGGCTAGCGGTAGGAGTCTCGTCGACTCGTTCCTCGCGGTGGCCCGTTGTGCGGAACCTCCCGGCTCGTTCGCGGCGTGTTGTCGGGTCCGTTCCGTAGGCTGTGGTCGATGTCCGCACTCCGGCTGCCGGGTTACACCGAGCACGATCTGCAGCGGTTGGTCGACGAGTCCCCCAAGGTCTCCGAGGCGACGGGTGGGGAGCCGCTGCCACGTGCGCCTTTCGCGCGCGATCGTGCGCGCGTGCTGCACTCGGCCGCGCTGCGGCGGCTCGCGGGCAAGACTCAGGTGATGGGGCCCGGTGAGGGTGATGTCCCCAGGACGAGACTCACCCACTCCCTGGAGGTCGCACAGATCGGTCGCGCCATCGCGGTGGAGCTGGGAACCGATCCCGACGTGGTGGACACCGCCGGGCTGGCCCACGACATCGGTCATCCGCCGTTCGGACACAACGGGGAAGACGCCCTCGCGGAGCTGGCCGCGGGCTGCGGTGGTTTCGAGGGCAACGCGCAGACGTTGCGGATCCTGACCAGACTCGAACCCAAACTGGTGGCTCCGGACGGCACCGAGTGCGGTCTCAACCTCACCCGTGCCTGCCTGGACGCAACCACGAAGTACCCTTGGCCGCTGCCGCACGACGGGTACGGCAAGTTCGGGGTCTACGAGTCGGACTCGACCGTGTTCCGGTGGCTGCGACAGGGAGCGCCGTCCCGGACACGCTGCCTGGAGGCCCAGATCATGGACTGGGCCGACGACGTCGCCTACTCGGTGCACGACCTGGAGGACGGGGTGCACACCGGTCGGATCGCACCGCGTGCCCTGTTGGATCCCGAGGAACGCGGGGAGATCCTGCGTATCGCGGGCAAGTACTTCCGCCGGCCACGAGCGCCTGCCACGGGAGCGTTGGAGACGGCGGCCTCCGAACTGGTGGCGAACCCCGCGCTCGCGGCCGTGCTCGACTACGACGGTTCGGTCACCGCGCAGGTGGCGCTCAAGCGGCTGACCAGTGAACTGGTGGGACGGTTCGTCGCCGCGGCGGTGAGAGCCACCAGGTCGGAGTTCGGGACCGGTCCGCTGACGCGCTACGCGGCCGATCTGGTGGTGCCGGAAGAGGTGGCCGCCGAGGTGGCGGTGCTCAAGGCCATGGCGTTGCGTTACGTCATGAGCGATCCGGAGCGGTTGCGGCTGCAGGAGTCCCAGCGCCGGATCCTCACCGAGCTGGTGACCGTGCTGCTGCGGGAGGCGCCCGCCTCGTTGACTCCGGCGGCACGGGTCGCCTGGCAGGTCGCCACCGACGACTGCGGCCGAATGCGTGCCGTGCTCGATCAGGTGGCCTCGTTCACCGACGCCCAGGCGGTGTCCTGGCATGCACGTTGGGTGACCAAAACCGGTTATTCAGTGTGACTTATGTCAGACAAGGCGGCGTAAAACGCAGCTGTTGGTGCACGCTAATACGCAGCGTGATTTTCACTGGTCATGATTCCAACTTTCGTGTGAAAATTTGCGGCAGCCCCCGATAAGCCGCCAGGAGACTCGATGTCCAACGACGTGAATCGGCATCACATCCAAAAGGTCGTCGTCGACGGCGAGCCCTACATCAACTCGGACAATGTCGCCGACTGGGTGACGGACCTGCGCTGGCAGGATCCCGCCGCCGAACGCGCGGCCGGTTACATCGCCCAGGAGCTCCGCCTGATGGGGCTGGCCGACATCGAGGAGACGCTGGGCCAGTAGCCTCCCGCCGTCTCGGCCGCCCGACGGGCCGACCGGCGGAATCCCTCCGAAGGCTCGCCCGGTGCGGTCCCTCCCTGGCAGACTCGCCTCCGGTAAGCGCCTCGCGAGACCGATCGGAGTGCCGCGTCGTGGTGAACACCGAACTGCGATTCCTGTGGTGGCTGCACCGGCGGCTCACCCCCGATCCCCGAGAGAACCACTGCTGGTCCCCGTACTCGGTGACGGCGACCCTGGGACTGCTCGCGGAGATCACGCGGGGACGGACCCGAGCCGAGGTCGTCGAGGCCCTGGGAGTGGATCCCGCCGACCCAGAGTTCGTCGACTCGCTGCACACGGCCGCCTACCCCGAGGTCGAATCCCGGGACAGCGTCGAACCCCGGGACAGCGTCGCCCTCGCGATCGTCAACCGGCTGTGGGTCGACGAGCGACTACCGCTCGAAACGGGCTCCCCGGCGGCGCTCGAACAGCGGTTCGGCGCGGCGATTCGCGCCGTCCCGTTCCGGGAGGCCCCGGAACGGGCACGGGAACGGATCAACCAGGACGTGGCGGACGTGACCCGGCAGTTGATTCCCGACCTGGTCAAACCGGGAGCGGTGAACTCGGACACTGTCGCGGCGCTGGTCAACGCGCTGTACCTGAAGGCGCCGTGGCAGGAGGTCTTCGATCCGAACGAGACGAGGACCGGTTCCTTCCGTACTCCGGCCGGGGAACTACCGGTATCTCTCATGCGGGTGAGTGCTCGACTCGGCTACGCCCATCGCCACGGTTGGCAGGTCGTGCGGGCGGGACTGGCAGGGGGCTTCGACGCGTTCGTGCTGTTGCCCGACGCGGAGCTGGTCACCGCGGAACCGGCGCTCGACCACGAGACCCTGCTCCGGCTGCTCGAAGCGGTCGAACCGTGCCCGGTCGAACTCCGAATGCCGCGCTTCGCCGTCTCCGGTTCCGGCGAGCTGGACGAGCCGTTGGCGGATCTGGGAGTGCGCCAAGCATTCACGCCCGCCGCTGACTTCGCGTCACTGACCCCGCGACCACTGCGGATCTCCACCGCCCTGCACGAGGCCGTGCTGCGGGTCGACGAGCACGGCGTGGAAGGAGCGGCCGCCACCGCGGTGATGATGCGGTTGACCTCGTTGTTCGACGATCCCGTTCGAGTACGAGTGGATCGGCCGTTCCTGTTCCTGCTTCGCCACCGGCGGAGCGGGGTAGTGCACTTCCTGGCGAGGATCACCGATCCCGGCAGGCCCCAATGATCCCGGCAGGCCCCAATGATCCCGGCAGGCCCCACCGATTCGGGGAGTTTCGGCCGCCGACAGCGACTCAACCGGAGAGATTCGAGCGCGAGATCCCGGTCAGTTTGTCCGGGTTGACGATGTCGTGGATCTCCGCGACGCACCCGTCCCGCACCGCGAATCCCACCACGCGCACCACCACCGAATCGCTGGGCACGTTTCCGCTCGAGACTCCGGGAAGCAGCAACCCCGGATCCCCGTTGACCAGTACCGAACGAACGTTCGACGGGGTGGGGGACGGGTACTTGCGCATCAGGCTGAACAGGAAACGGGTCACCTTGTCCCGCCCGTGGACCGGTCGCAAGGCCGTGCGGGCCTTGCCGTCACTGTCGCCGTGTACGCTCACGTGCGGGTGAAGCAGGCGTGCCAGCCGCCACTGGTCCCCCGCCGCCAGCGCGGCGAGCATCGCCGCGACGAGTTCGTGCTGCTCGGTGGCGGGCACACGGCGGGGCGGTCGTGCCTCGATCATGATTCGCCGTGCGCGGGCGGCGTACTGTCCGGCGGTCGTGCTCGTGCAGCCGAGCATTCCGGCTATCTCCTCGAACGGCACCCCGAAGTTCTCGTGCAGCACCAGTGAGATCCGTTGTTCCGGAGTGAGTTGCTGCAGCACCCGCAACGCCGCCATGCGCACGTCCTCGGCCCGGGTGATCCGTGCCAACGGGTCCACGAGCCGTACCGGTTCCTCCAGGGTGACTATCGGTTCGGGTAGCCACGGGCCGACGTAGTGTTCCCGGCGCGCCGCCCCCGAGAGCGCGCGATCCACCGACAGTCTGCCCACCGCGCCGCTCAACTCGTCGTTCGTGCAATGACCGGGCGAATCCTTCTCGCTTCCGGGTCCGGCGAACCGCGCTCGTGCCTGCCGCAGCACCGCCTCCGCGTCGGCGATGCTGCCGGTGAGTCGGTAGGCGAGACCGAGCAGCCGTGCGTGCGGGCTGTCCGAGTCCGCCGTGAAAGCTTCCTCCACCGATCGCACACCGCGATTGTGCCCGAACAATCCACTGTTGCCCTGCTGAGAATCCTTTTCGGCTGTGCGCCGTGCCGCCGAGGCCGCCCGGATCCCGTGCGGTGCTCGACGGTTCGAGCGCTGTCGAACGGCGTGCCAACCCGGTGCGACGCCACCGTCAGCGCTCCCGTGAGCGCGTGCATCTAGACTGGGCCCGTGGCGGGACGAATCCGGGAAAGCGACATCGCCGAAGTACGCGAGAGCAACCGGATCGACGATGTCGTCGGTGAGTACGTCGCATTGCGCCGTTCCGGTGGGGACGCGTTCAAGGGGCTGTGCCCCTTCCACGACGAGAAGACCCCCTCCTTCAACGTGCGCGCCAATCACGGGACCTTTCACTGCTTCGGATGCGGTGAGGGTGGTGACGTCATCGCCTTTCTGATGAAGACCGAGCACCTCGGTTTCGTCGAATCGGTGGAGCGGCTCGCGGACCGTTCCGGCGTAAGACTGCGCTATGAGGACGGCAACCCGACGAGTCGTCGCGAACCCGGGACCAGAGCCCGGCTCGTGGAAGCCAACCGGCTCGCCGCCGCGTTCTACGCCGAGCGGCTGCGCTCCGAGGAGGCGCGCCAGGCCCGCGAGTTCCTCACCGAACGGGGGTTCGGTGCGGAGGCAGCCACCAAATTCGGCTGCGGTTTCGCCCCGAGCGGATGGGACCGGCTGACCAAGTACCTGCTCAACCAGGGTTTCGAGGCCGAGGAACTCTACAAGGCGGGGTTGTCCAGGGAAGGCAGGCACGGCCCCATGGACCGGTTTCACCGCCGGTTGCTATGGCCGTTGAAGGACCTCGGTGGCGATGTGGTCGGATTCGGGGCACGTCGGATCTTCGACGATGATCCGATCGAGGCCAAATACATCAACACCCCGGCCACCCCGATCTTCAACAAGTCACAGGTGCTGTTCGGCATCGACCTCGCGAAACGCGAGATAGCCAAGCGCCACCAGACCGTGGTGGTGGAGGGCTACACGGACGTGATGGCGATGCACCTCGCAGGGGTTCCCACGGCGGTCGCCTCCTGCGGCACCGCCTTCGGTGACGAGCACATCTCCGTGTTGCGTCGGCTGATGATGGACGACGACACCTTCCGCGGGGAGGTCATCTACACCTTCGACGGTGACGAGGCGGGGCAGAACGCGGCACTGAAAGCCTTCGACGGCGAGCAGCGGTTCGCAGCGCAGACCTACGTCGCCATCACACCGGGAGGGGACGATCCCTGCGAGCTGCGACAGCGCAGCGGTGACGCCGCGGTCCGTGACCTGGTGGCGCGGCGACGTCCGCTCTTCGAGTTCGCCATCCGCAGCCTGCTCGACGGCTACGACCTCGACTCGGTGGACGGTCGGGTGGCCGCACTCCGCCGCACCGTACCGCTGGTGGCGCGTATCAAGGATCCCGCGAGCAGGGACGGGTACGCCGTGCAGCTCTCCGGCTGGACCGGTTGGAACGACGAGAACCAGGTGGTACGCCGGGTGCGGGAGTACTCCGGGGAGACCTCGAACGGGAACCGCCGGGGGAAGAAGCAGCGGCGTGCCGAATCCGAGTCGGAACCGGCCGGGGAACGGCTGCCGGAACGTCCTCCACGGCACGATCAGCTGCGCTGGTCGCAGCGGGAGGCGCTGAAGGCAGCGCTGCAGATGCCCGCGCTGGCGGGGCCGGTGTACGACTCGTTGCCCGAAGAGGCATTCACCGAGTCGGGTTACGCGAAACTGCACACCGCCCTGCTCAAGGCGGGCGGCACCCAGTCGGGGCTGGCCGGTTCGACCCTGATGGAAGCGGTGCGGGCGCAGTGTCCCGACGAGGGATCCACCAGGTTGCTCTCCCAACTCGCGGTGGAGACGCCGGACACCAAGTCCGAGCAGGACCACCGCTACGTCGGTGGGGTGCTCGCCAGACTCCGCGAACGGATGGTGGCTCGCCAGATCGACGAGATCAAGTCGCGGGTCCAGCGGTTGTCTCCGCTGGAAAACGCCGAGGAATACCACGCGCTGTTCGGTGATCTGGTGGCGTTGGAGCAGTATCACAGATCGTTGCAGCAACAGGCCGCGGACGGTGTCGTATGACTTCGTTGCTCGGACGTGTGCGTGCGCTGTTCACCGGAGCGCACGAGTTGCCCACCGGGTTCGACGGTGAGTTGGAGGGTGCGGAGCGTGTGCTGGCCACCGCGAGCGGCACGCACGGGCCGCTGGTGGCCACCAACCACGGGTTGTGGCTGCCGGAGGAGCCGGGTGCGCGTCGGGTCGGCTGGCACCTGCTGAGCAAGGTGCGCTGGCAGGACGGGGTGATCGGAATCGTCGAGGCCGACGAGCGGCAGTGGATCGACGGCGCGGTGCTCCTCCGGGACCGACCTCGGCGTGATTTCCGGCTGAACGCCGCGGGCAAACTGCCGGACGTGGTGCACAGCAGGGTGACACGCTCCATCCGATCCACCCAGTACCGTGAACTCCCCGGCGTGGGCGGAGCACGGTTCGTGCGTCGCAGTGTGCCCGGACGGGATGGGACCGTACTACAGGTCAGGGCCGATCCGGGGACGGACGAGGCCGCCCTTGTCGAGTACACGCGGGAAGTGGCCCGCCGGCTGGGGAACGTGGCCGAAAGCGATGAGTGAGCCCGCGGTTTCCGTTTCGCGGCCCGGAATGAGTGGAGACAGCACGCTCGTACTGTTGCTTTTTCGGCCGGGGCGCGGAAGGCGGTGTCCGGGAACGTAGCCGGCCTTCGTCGAGCAGCGTGAGCGCTCGATGTAGGAGCTGTTCGCAAGAATGAGCCCCTCGGTGCGGCGAGTGGTCGTTTCGGAATGCGGGGCTGGGAACCTCACGTTGTCGCTGCCCGAACTCGACGTGGGAATCGCGCCGGGACCGCGAGTGGCTTACCGGCCCGTGGCGACGGCTCCGGCTGCCCTATCGGCGGCTCCTCCCGCTCGCTTGTCGAAATCGAGCTTCTGGCCAGGCGTTTCCTTGTGAGGGGGAGGGGGTGTTCAGAGGTCTCACGGGATGCGCTAGAGTTGTCGTTGTCAGCGCAACGGCGCTGCGGAAAATAAAACATTCCTCCGTAGCTCAATGGCAGAGCATTCGGCTGTTAACCGAAAGGTTGCTGGTTCGAGTCCAGCCGGGGGAGCAGATGAAGCCCGATCCGTTCGCCGGATTCGGGCTTTTTTCGTTGATTCTTTCGAAGGTGGCCGCGCGGCTCGCCAAATGTGTGTCACGACACATTACGGCTGGAACGAGGTCTTTTCGGAATGCCTTCGTGATCCGAATGTCTCGTGAGACGGTGGCGCACGTTACGCGGAAATGCCGTACCCGCTGTCCGAGACGGCACGAGGCGATCACAGTGGGACGACCGATCGGGTTGCGCGAGTCCCTGGTTCCGCGGGTCCCAGGGTGGAACGCCGAACCAGTGGGCCCGGGTCGGGAGTGCTGGGCCGGGGTGCCGGGCCGGGAGTGCTGCCTTGGCTCCCGGGAATCACGAATCAACCGTTCGATCTTCTCGATAGTTCCGATCATTCCCGGTACGATGGCGGCGGATACCGGTGGTCGAAGCCCGACGTTCGGTGAGTACCTCCTCGGGTCCCTTCGCTGTATCCGGTGGAGCCGCGAGGCGGCCTCCCGAGTGGCGGTTCCTGAACGGCCGAGGTCGACATTTTCACCTGAAGGTGTGGTTTGGTGTCGGCGAGGTCAGGCTCCGGTAACGATCCATGTTCCGTTGGCGATCATCCGGGTGTACGGAAAACTCCGTACTCGATGTCTGTGCAGCTCAGGGCTTCATCGTGCGATCATGGTCGATTTTCGGCCCTCGGTAGGCTGAAAGACGCGATCGATTTCGTTGCCGCTGATACACAACGCGGTTCCGCCGCTCTTCGTCCCCGGGACGGCGGAATATGACAGGGGATCGCAGAGGACGGGGGAGATATCATGTCCGCACCTGGTATCGGTAAGAACCCTAGGCAGCTGTCAATGCCGGATCTCTCGGCTGTGACGCGGCTGCCCAAACCATTGAAGGCAATGGTTTACCTGGTCATGCTCGCGGTGCTGACCGTCGCTGGAATCGGGGCGCTGCTGGCCAGCATCGTCATTGTCGGCCAGCTGACCGGATCGTTCGACATCGCGACCTTCATCGCTCGCTGAGAGCGGGCTCGTTGCCAACGGGCTCGCCGAGAACGGACCAGTGTTCGACAACACCGGGTCGGCGCACCGCCGTGGTGCGCCGGCCCTTTTCGTCCGGTGGTACCGTCCGGCCGACCCGGCGGTCATACTGGAGGACGTGGCCGGTATGATCGGCAGCGCCTGTAACGGGGCGGTAGCTCAGCAGGTCAGAGCAGCGAACTCATAATTCGTCTTGTCGTGGGTTCAAGTCCCACCCGTCCCACCGAGAGTCCGACGCGTGAGGGTCCAGTGGTGGTCTGTCGAGGACCCTCACGCGTGTGGTGGCTGTCCCGTGCACTGCTCGTCCCGCTCCGAGAGACCTCAATCGATGCTGCGCAGCATCCGCTCGATCTCCGCGAGTCTGGAGTCGAGTTCCCGCAGCCGATTCTCCACCGCCTCCTGACGAGCCACCGCCTCCTCGGCGAGCTTGCGGTAGTTCGCCATGGCCACGGCGTCGGTCCGGTGCCGTTGTAGCCGGAAATAGGTGACAACTGCTGTCGTGAGTCCGCCGACGGCGATCAGCACGATCAGGATGGCAGTCACGGCGCCGCTCATGCTCCGATCCCTTCATTCGTCCCCGGTTTCCCGCTCGTCGGCGTCCAGAGCCGCTATGACGGTTTCCGGGGTCAGATGTAGCCCGAAGTCGACGAGCTCGAAATACTTCATGGCCTTGCCGTCGGGGGACAGTTCCAGTCGGCCGCGCACCAGTCCCGCTTTCTCCAGCCGGTCCAGGTGCATGTACAGCAACGGCCGGGACAGCCCGAGATTGCGGGCGAGCTCGCTCACGTGTACCCGACCGTTGGAAAGCGCGGCGATGACGCGCAGCCGGTGGGAGTGTCCCACCGCCGAAAGGAAGTTCAGCAGCTCCTCGCTGTTCAGATTTCACCTCCGCGGGCGGTTTCTCGTCGGATCGACTTTCCCGGTGCTTCGCGGGTGTCCCGAACGGGGAGCTCGTTCACCGATTGCCGGTACCACCGGGGCCTCCCGCTTCCGAAGGCCTCCCCTCGTGGAGGGGACCGGGTTCGTCAAGTGTCCGCCTGGCGGTCTCCAGTGGATCGGCGGGTGGCCCCAGCAGCGAGTGCACTACTCTGCCGTGCAATCCGGACACGGCGACCACCAGGTGTGCCAGCAGGAAGGCTAGGACCAGGAATAACGCGGCTGCGAACAGGGCGGTGGGCAGATCGCCGATCCACAGCCCGAAGGAGCCGTCGCCGAAGGCGAAACTCGTGGTGTTCGGCGCCTCCGGACGATAGCCGATCATCACTCCGTGGCCACCGTTCTGGGGGATCGCCCAGAACCACAGTGGAACTGTCACCATTCCGACGACGGACAACCAGAGTGCCACGACCGCGGTGTCCAGTATCAGCAACGGCACGTACATCAGGAGCAGGTAACCGCAGGCACGAAAAGTGGCCGGATCCGACCACCTGGTTTTGAGTTGCGCCATGATTCCACGGCCGTGAACCGTACGGTGAACGGCCGGAACGAAGTCCGTCACCAACAACGCGCGCCATCGTTCGATCGCAGCGCACCCCCGGACCAGCACCGCCACGGCGACCAGGAGTGGGAGTCCCACCCACACGATACTCAGGGTCGCGGCGACCAAGACGCTAGCCAGCACCAGGCTGAACAACAGGGTGCCGACCACGGAATAGCTCAGCGGATAGAGCGTCGCCGCCCACGTGCGTCCGGACAGCAGCAGGGGCCGCAGGCCCCGCCCGCTGCTTACTCGGGGTTCCCGCGAATCGATCACCACAAGCTCCTGGAACTCTGATCGAAGGTTCGGCCGGTCTCGATTCGTTCCCGTGGACCCCGCTCGCGGATTTCGTTCCGTACGACCTCCATATCAGGAACTTTCTGGCACATGTAAAAAAATGCTGATAGGCGGAGGATACGACTGTCAAAAGGTTGCGGTGGGAATACAGTCGAATGGGGGAGTGGGCTGAACACGCCGTGACCGTTGTGCGTGACCACCCGGTGATCGGTGTCGTGTCGGGATGCTGTACCGATTCAACGGAGAACGGTTTCCGTCCCGGCGGCCGATATCGCTTCTGTCACGCGGACGTGGTCGAGCGACCGCGATGGTTCAGCTTCGGTAGGAAGCGGTGAGGAAGAAAGCCCGTGCGGAGCGCGGTGTGTCGAGCGGCGTGGTCCGAGGGGCACCACAGGGGTGCCCTCGTGTCCGGCCGCGGGTGGGATGCCGTCGGGCACGGGGCTTCACGGGACGAGGCGGTACTCGCCTCCCGCGGGGCGGGGTGGTGCGAATCGAGTTCCACAGCGGGAGTTCCGCGGCCGTGAACCGTGTGGAGGTGTGCCGGGAGCAGGAGTTATGTCACCGATGTGTCCGACGTGCGGTGGTCCCACCATCCCGCCGCAAGGGGGCGGGCCGCCCGAATGCCCGAGGTGCGGATAGTGATACGTGATCTTGGGAGCGAAGAAGCCGTTCGCTCGGGCTGCTTTCGCCGGGCGGTGACCGCGGCCCGAGGTCGGGTGGCCGCGGTCGTCGCCGTGGTCGTCAGACCGAGGCAAGCCCCACGTAGTTCTCCGCCAGTGTGGTGGCCGCCGCTTTCGAGGTCCGCAGATAGTCGAACTGCGAGCGTTGCAGCCGCCGGTCGAAGGCCGCGTCCGGCCCGTCGAACCGATGGGTCATCGAGGTCATCCACCAGGAGAAGTGCTGCACGCGCCACACGCGCCGTAGGCAGTCCTCGGAGTAGGTGTCGAGTCCGGTGGTGCCGTTGCCGCTGTAGAAGTCGCTCATGGCCCGCGCTAGCCGTGCCACGTCGGCCACGGCGAGGTTCAGTCCCTTCGCGCCGGTCGGCGGCACGATGTGTGCCGAGTCTCCCGCCAGGAACAACCTGCCGTAGCTCATCGGCTCGGTGACGAAACTGCGCAACGCGCTGATGCTCTTGTCGATGATGGGCCCTTCCCGCAGCTCCCAGCCGGGAGTTCCCAACCTGGTCTGCAGTTCGGCCCAGATTTGCTCGTCGGACCAGTTCTCGATCGAGTCGTCGGGATCGCACTGCAGGTACATCCTGCTCAGCTCCTGTGAACGCAGGCTCTGCAGCGCGAATCCGTTGACGTGGTTGGAGTAGATCAGTTCCTCGCTGGATGGCGGGACTTCCGCGAGGATCCCGAGCCAACCGAACGGGTAGACACGCTCGTAGTCGGTTCGGACCGTTTCCGGAATCGTCTTACGGGAGACGCCGTGGAAACCGTCGCAGCCGACCACGAAGTCACAGCGGATCTCGTGGTTCGTCCCGTCGTTCGCCGTGAACCGTACGAGCGGTTGCTCGGTGTCGGGTCCCTCGATCGAGACGTCCGAGACCTCGTAGTGGAGCCGGCCCCCGTCGCGCTCCCGCCGATCAGTCAGATCCTTGACGACCTCCTGCTGGCCGTAGACGGTGATGCTCCGCCCCTCGGTGAGTTCGGAAAGCGGAATACGCAACCGTTCCCCGTCGAACTGCACGTTCACTCCGTGGTGCGGATGCCCCTGCCGGTCCAGCCGTTCGGACACATCCGCTTCCCGCAGTACGTCGACGGTGCCCTGTTCCAGCACGCCCGCCCGAACCCGTTGCTGTACGTATTCGCGGCTGCGTCGCTCCAACACGATCGATTCGATTCCCTGCAGGTGCAACAGATGAGACAGCAGCATGCCCGCTGGACCTGCTCCCACGATCGCGACCTGGGTGCGCATTCCAACCTCCCCTTCTAGGCTGCGTTCGATTCAGCCTCTCAGTCCCGTTCGTGAATTGAGGCAGCGGGCTTCCGTTCAGTGGAAGCGAGAGTGGCGTGAGCGGGTTGTGTCGTACCGTGTTCGATCGGTGGCTTTTCGTCGTCTCGCCTGTCGCCGCTCAATTCGTCGGGACTCGCCGATGATCGCACCCCGAGCTCAACGAGGTGATTCGTGCCCACTGTGCTGCGAGTATGTTCTCGCGTGCGATCGCGCGGAAAATTGTGTGGACTTCGGGGAGTGCCGGTTCGTACCGGTGGCGTGATGTGTATGGGCGTTCGGTAAACGTGGTTTAGTCTCGTTGAGGCTTTTGTTCGGAATTCGTCGGTGGGTCGGAGCACACCGAACCACACTCCACGCCCGAGTCCGGTGCCACGGCGCGGTCGGTTCGGCGTGCTCGGACGCCTCTAACGCTGGGATTTCCTGGCCGATTCGGCGAACTGGTCCAGGTAACGCAACGTGGTGTCGCGAGGTTCGGTGGGGAGGTAGAACAGGATCCGGTCCACGCCCGCGTGGGCGTGTTGTTCCACCGCCGCCGGATCGTCGGCCGCCGCGTACAGCGTCACCGGAACCCGCCATCCCGCGCGTTCGCGGACGTGCTCGATCTGTTTCGCCAGGTTCTCGGCTCCCGACCTGGGAAGCCAACCGCCGCCGTACTCGGCGACGCGCTCGACCGAGCGTTCGCTCTCCCCGCCCACGTAGATGGGCGGATGCGGCGACTGCGCCGGTTTCGGCCAGCAGTACGAGGGCTCGAGGTCCACGTGATCGCCGTGGAACTCCGCCTCCTCCTGAGTCCACAGCGCCCTGATGGCGCGGATGCGTTCGTTCATCAGCGCACCACGGTGGCCCGGATCGGTGCCGTGATTGCGCATCTCCTCGCGGTTCCAACCGGCTCCCACGCCCAGGATCGCCCTGCCACCCGAGACGCGGTCCAGACTGGCCGTCTCCTTGGCGGTGTGGATCGGATCCCGCTGGATCATCAGCGCGATTCCCGTTCCCAACAACAGGTGTCTGGTGCTCACCGCGGCGGCGGTGAGGCACACGAACGGGTCCAGGGTCCGGTAGTAGTGTCTCGGCAGGTCACCGCCGCCGGGATAGGGCGTTTTCCTGCTCGCGGGGATGTGGCTGTGCTCGGCGAGGAACAGTGCGTCGAAACCACGGAGCTCGGTGGCCTCGCCGAGCTCCGCCGGGTCTATTCCTTCGTCGGTGACGAATGTGGAGATACCGAACTTCATAAGATTCACAGGGCGCTCGTGACTGCGCCTTCCTCCCAACCGGAAGTCGTGCGGGGTAACGATGGACATCCGTGGATATACCCCACAGCATCTGTCCTTGTGGGGAAACACCGACAACCGTCGGACAGTATTCCCCGAACGGGTAAGATCAAAGTGTCACTCCGACGTGGTGTCGGGTTCGCCGTTTTCGAGTGTGGTAGAGGGCGTCGTGGTGATCGGTCGGGAGGATTTACGCGCGATTGGACCCGCACGGCGGGCGCGAGTGTCGTGCCTTTCGCGCCCCTTCGATCATCTCCGCACCCGCCGCACGGTCGGACGGGCTGCTCCGCATGGATGAGTCGACCGCCGAACTGACCGATCTCTACCATGAGCACTATTCCCGGCTGCTGCGTATGGCCGTGCTGCTCGTCGACGACGGCCCGGCCGCGGAGGACGTGGTGCAGGACGCGTTCATGCGGGTGTTCGATTCCCGCGCTCGGCTACGCGACCGGGACAAGGCGTTGGCCTTCCTGCGGCGGACGGTGCTCAACAAGTCCCGTTCGCTGCTGCGCAGGCGGCAGGTGTCACGGAAATACCAGCACCGACTGGTACAACGTGAGTCCGGTCCGGACGAGAGTGTACACGGTGTCGACCGCACGGTGCTGGCCGACGCGATCGCCCGACTGCCTCCCAGACAGCGGGAAGCGGTCGTGCTGCGTTACTACGCCGACTTCAGCGAGGTCTACACCGCGAAGATAATGAAAGTGACCCCGGGCGCGGTCAAGGCCTACTGTTCCCGAGGAGTCTCGCGATTGTCGAGTTTGCTGAGGGAGCGCGTGTGACGGAGTCGGACACCGCGGCCCCCGACGAGAGTTCCGACGAGGAGCTGGTGCGTAACGGACTGCACGCGCTCGTCGTCGATGTGGAACCGTCCGCCACGGCCCTGCCGCGTGTACTCGCCGGAAGTCGCAGGCGTACCGGCGTGCGAAGGGCCCTCGGGGTGACCGGGGCCGTTGCCGCCACCACCGCCGCGCTGTTGCTGATGCTCGTGTTCGTTGTCGACCGGAGTCCTCCAACGATACCGGTCGGAACGGCCTCGGGCAGCTACGTCGCTCAGCTCGCCGACGGAACACTCGTTTCCGTGATGTTGGAAACCGGTGAGGTGCGTCAGGAGTTCGGCAGGCCCGGCACCGAGGTCACGGCGCTGGCCAGGGGTGAGGAGCACGTTTACGCGGCCACTGCCGACGGCGGGGTGCTGCGGTCGGGCGCGAACGGCACGTTCCGGCGGATGTGGGGTGTGGTGCCGGGCGACGAGGTAACCGCCATCGACACGTCCGAGGGCAGGCTCGCGGTGGCGAGCGGAAACCGGGTCTCGCTGGTTTCGCGGAACACCACCCGGCGGATCACGCTGTCCGCCGATCTGGTGGTGCGGGATCTGGCACTCGACCGTTCGGGACGGCTGGCGCTCGTCGTACGCGATCGAACGAGCAGCGAGCCGCCGACACTGCGGGTGATTCCCGCGGGTGGCGACAGCGCCGCTCGGGTCGACACCTTCGAGGTCGGGTGCGGACCGCTCCGTACGGCGTGGACGTCGGCCGGACTCGCCGTGCTTCGACCCACCGAATGTGCCGTGCCCGAGGCCGTCCGCATCACCACGATCGACCCGGCTACGGGCACTCGGCTCGGTGGGGGAGTCCACTTCGGCCTCGATCATCCGCTCGGTGCCACCGAGGACATACGCGTGTCCACGGACTCCACGGAGCGGATACTGGTGGCGACCTCGCGCGGGGACATGTGGTTGGTCGACGGCACGGGGGCCGAGTCCGTGATCGGACGCTGTGCTTCGCATCGGGACTGCACCTCGGTGCCCTCGGTCATGTGACGAGTTCTCCGGCGATGTGACCGGGCAAAACGCGGATCGATGGGAGCGGTTAACGCGGTTGGTGGTGCCAGGCCGCACTGGCGTTACCGGCCCGAGGAGGAGCGGGTCGCTCCGATTACCCAACGCGTTCGGGACACGCCGCCGATCGGGCAATGGACCCGGCGCCCCGCGGGCGGTGACGATCAGCGTGGTGCAGCGAATTCGATCGGCGGAGGTGTCATCCTCGTGCGGGCGCACTGGTGGGAAGTACTCAGGTTGTGCAGTGTCGTGGGCAGCAGACCGTACTGGCAACGTCTGGTCGCGTTCGTGGTTTCGATGTGGACGTTGTGTTGGATCGGCGGGCAGTTCCTGGCTCCGGAGACCGCGCCTTCGGCCGTGGAGGTGTGGCGTGGCCTGCTGGAACGGATCGGTGTCCCCGATATCGCCTGGAGTGACCGGGTTGTGCGGGCCTGGGAGAGTGCCGGGGCGGTACTCGCGGTCTTCGGTGGGCTGCTGTGGGCGGCCACCACCGAGCGTGGCCAGCTGCCCGCGCTGTTGGGGTGGATCGCGGTCATGCTGGGATCGCAGCGGCTGGGGTACCAGCCCTCCGTGATCATCGCGGTGGGGGCCTTGGTCGGATTCGTACTCGTGCTGTGGACGATCTCGCTCGCCAACAGCCGGTTCGTGGACCGCTATCCTCGGTTACTGCCCGCCGATGTGTTCCGCGCCGGAGTCACGGCGGCCACGCTGTCCGCGGTCGTGCCGCTCTACGCGCCCGCTGTCTTGGTTTTCCGGTTGTTCCACCCCTATCTGACCCGTACTCCTCGGATACTGAGCACCGAGTACGACGGCGAGCACACTCCCGGTGTCGGTGGGTGGAGCAGGGTGGCTCGTTGAGAGCCGCCGGGGCGGAAGCGATCGGTTCGCGGGGACTTCCGGTTTTCGCTCGGCGAACCCTCTCGGCGGTTCCGCTCCGGGCGCCGGTCCAGAAGCATCGGGAGTCGGCTCCGAAGCGTCGGAAGGAGCCTGTGACGGTCCGTTCGGACGGCTTTCCGGTTGCCGTCGTTCCCGTGATGTATTGCCCTGACCGGTATGGCTGCTACAGGTGCCGACTCCGGTGAGGCCGTTTCCGAGTCCGGCGGATACGCGTACGACGTCGTGGTCGTGGGGGGTGGTCCCGCCGGGGAGAACGTGGCGAGCCGTGCCGCGGCCGATGGATTCTCGGTGGCTCTCGTGGAGCGCGAACGGATCGGCGGGGAGTGCTCCTTCTGGGCCTGCATGCCCAGCAAGGCGCTGTTGCGCTCCGGTCACGCCGTTACCGCCGCTCGTCGGGTGGACGGGGCGCGGCAGGCCGTCACGGGCGATACCGATGTTTCCGGCACCTTGCGCAGACGCGATTCGTTCGTCGATCAGTGGGATGACCGGAGGCAGGTCGACTGGGTACGCGAGTCCGGGGTGGTGCTGTTCCGCGGTTCGGGGTGGCTCGCGGGCAGCAGGGAGGTCATGGTGCGTGATCCGGACGGCACGACCTTTTCGCTCTACGCGGGTAACGCGGTCGTCCTCGCCACCGGCAGCGTGCCCGTGCGTCCTCCGATTCCCGGTCTCGACCAGGTCGACTTCTGGGATTCGCGTGATGCCACCTCCGCCGAACGAGCTCCGGAGAGCCTGGCCGTGCTGGGAGCCGGAGTGGTGGGGGTGGAGCTCGCGCAGGCCTGGGCCCGGCTGGGAACGCACGTGCGGATGGTCGAGAGCGGTCCCCGCCCGCTGCCTTCGGCCCCGGATTTCGCCGGGGAGCTGGTGGGGGAGGCCCTGCGTGCCGACGGGGTGCGACTGTACTCCGATGCCGTGGTGCACGGGGTGGCGAGTACCGAGGGGAGGGTGACGCTGGAACTGGCCGACGGTACCGAGGTATCGGCCGAGCGATTGTTGCTCGCCACCGGGCGTCGCCCCGCCACCGGGCATCTCGGGCTGGAGTCCGTGGGGATCCACGAGGACGGCGCCGTGGACGTCAACGAACACGGCGAGGTCAGAGGGGTTCCCGGCGGTTGGCTCTACGCAGCGGGGGACGTCACCGGGCAGGCCCAACTCACTCACCAGGCCAAGTACGCGGCACGGGTGGTCGCGGACGTCCTCGTCGCAAGGGCCAAGGGCAGACACGTCACCACCGAGGCGTTCGGTCGGTACATGACCTCGGCCAACAGGCACGCCGTCCCCACGGTGATCTTCACCGATCCCGAAGTGGCCCAGATCGGTTACAGTCCGGAGCGGGCCGAACAGGACGGTCACCGGGTGCGCACCGTGGAGCTGGACATGGCCGCGGCCGGTGCGGAACTCCGTGCCGACGGCTATCGGGGCAGGGCTCGATTCGTGATCGACGAACGGCACCAGGTGCTGTTGGGAGCCGTGTTCGTCGGCCAGGACGTTGCCGAACTACTGCACGCGGCGACGATCGCGATCGTCGGAGAGGTTCCGCTGTCACGACTGTGGCACGCGGTACCGGCGTTTCCCACCCTGAGCGAGATCTGGCTGCGGCTGCTGGAGCGCTACGGGCTCTGAACCGGTACCGCCCGGGCGGATCACGGGGTTGCGCCATGGGAGCGACATTTACCGCGATTGTCCCCTTTCGAGTGGTATCAGCCCTCGCGGGCAGTACGGTGACACTGTCGGCTACGCCGGTTCCGAGACATCGGCACGAGGTCGTGTTGATGCCCTCCGAAGTGCGATTTCGATTCCGCCTGGTGGTTTCCGGAGCGGGAGGTGCCGTCCCGGAAGGTCCACTGCGGACGAATCTCTTCGGGGGAAGGTGCCTCTTGGTGAAGCGTGCGTAAACCCGTCGCTTGTGATCGACTGACGGAGTCGTACTTCGCTCCGAGGTCGTGGCGGAAGAACGTCCCTCGTGGCACAAGCGGAGGGCAGCAGTGAGCACGTGTGACCATACAAGCGGTGTTGTCTATATCCACTCGTCACCCGGTGCGGTCTGCCCGCACGTCGAGTGGGCGATCGCGAGCGTGCTCGATACCCATTGCGGGTTCCGCTGGACCGCACAGCCCGCCGCGCCCGGACAGCTTCGCGCGGAGCACATCTGGTACGCCGATCCCGGAACCGCCGCACGGTTGGCCGGAGTGTTGTGCACATGGCCGATACTGCGTTTCGAAATCACCGAGGATCCCAGCCCCGGAGCGGACGGCGAACGGTTCTGCCACGTCCCGGAACTGGGGCTGTGGCGGGCCCGGACCGGTGCGAACGGCGACATCGTGGTCGCCGAGGACCAACTGCGCACCCTGGTCGCCGAGTGTCAGGACGCGGACAGTATGCGGCATCGGGTGAGCGAGCTGTTGGGAACCAACTGGGACGAGGCGCTGGAGCCGTATCGGGGGGCCGGGGAGGGTCCGCCCGTCGAGTGGTTGCACAGTGTCGGCTGACCCTTCAGGAAACGTGTAAAAGCGTTCCTGAGCCCCGACGCCTCGTCCCGGCTCCACGTCCGGTCGCGAGTTCCTCACTCCGACAGTTTTCCGTCACGTATCGCCACAGTCCGGTCCGCACGCGCCAGGTGCTGGGTGTCGTGCGTGACCAGCACGGTGGCGACACCGTACTCCCCGGCCACCTCTCGGAGCAGTTCCACGATTCGCGCACCGCGCTCCTGGTCCAGGGCCGCGGTCGGCTCGTCCACCAGCAGTACCTCGGGACGGGCCGTCAAGGCCCGTGCGATGTTGACCCGTTGTCTCTCCCCGCCGGAGAGCCTGTTCGGCCTGCGATGCTGTTTCCCCGACAGGCCTACCGTGGCCAGCAGCTGGACCGCCCTGTCACGTGCCTTCCGCGCGGAACGCCCCCGCATGTGCTCGGTGACCTGCAATTGCTCGGCTGCCGTCAGCGACGCCACGAGGTTGTGCTGTTGGAACACGATTCCGATCCGGTTCAGCCGCAATCTGCTCAACGTCGCAGCGCGCAAGCCGGTGATATCCGTTTCGCCCACGTGGACCGAACCCGCCGTGGGGCGGACAAGACCCGCCGCCACGGCGAGCAGACTCGACTTGCCCGATCCCGAAGGTCCGGTCACCGCCAGCAGTTCGCCGGGATCGACCCGTAACGAGACCTCCTCCAGCGCGTGCACCGTTCGTTCCCCGTCGGGATAGGTCAGCCCGATCCCTCGCAGCCTCAGACTCATCGTCCAGCTCCCAACGCTGTCAGTGGTTCCACGGAAGTTATGCGGCGTACGGCCAGTGCCGCCCCGACCATGCCGAGTGCGATCATCAACAGCACCGGCACCAGCGTCGTGCTTACGGTCAGTTCGAACGGCACCACTTCGCCCGCCGCGCTGCCCACCGCGCTGCCCACCGCTCCGCCGAGACCCGCCCCGACCAGCAGCACGATCAGCGACTGGGCGAGCGCGTCGCGCAGCAGGTAGCCGGTGGATCCGCCGAGTGCCTTGAGCACCGCGACGTCACCGCTGCGTTGAATCGTCCACACGCTCAGGAACGCGCCGATCACCAGCGCCGAGATGGCGTACAGCAGCAGCTGCATCATCAGCAGCGAACCGTTCTCGGAGGAGAACGAGCCGACCGCTTCCAGGCTGCCCCCGACGGTTGCCGAGAGCGTGTTCGCGGCCGAATCGGCCTCGGACAGCCGCGCCTCCGGTGCCGCCTCGACGGTCAGAACCGTGGCGAGTGGCGTTTCCGCTCCCGAGCCCCGCGCGGTACGCAGCTCCCGCCAAGTGTCCAATGTGGTCCAAATTACCGGGGTGTGGCTGTAGAACTCGTCCGAGGTGATCGCCCTCACCCGCAGCTCACCCGCCGCGGTCGACAGCCGATCACCGGTGTGCAACCGCTGTTCCTCGGCGAGGGAACGGCTGATCACCACGGTCGAGTCGGATGTTTCTGCCGGGGCTGAGGGCGCTTCCGGTGGCAGGCCGAATACGGTGGCACTCGCCTCGGCCCCGACCGGGGTCCCTACCCGGGTGGTCGTTATCCCCAACGGGGTCACTCGCCGCACACCTGGCGTGTCTTCCCAGACAGCGCGTTGCCCCGAGGTCACCGTGCTGTCCGCGAAGGACTTCTCCGGTTGTTCGTTTCCCGCCCCACCGAACACGAGATGTGTGGCGGGAAGGTTTCTCACGGCTGATACCGAACGATCGGCCAGCCCAGAGGTGAGCCCGGAGAGGAGCACGATCAGCAGAGTGATCAGCACAACGACCGAACCCATCAGCGCGAATCGCCCCCTGGCGAAGCGGATGTCTCGGATGGCGACGAACACGGATCACTTCTTTCCTGGTGGTTGTCCTGCACTACCCGCGGCGCCGTTCGGCGGCCGGGGACTGTCACTCACTCTCGCCGTCCCACGCCGCGTTGCCATCGACATCGGGATCGATATCCGGGTGTCGTTCGATCGAGGCGAAAGTCAATCGAACGATTGATGCCCTTCCAGGGCAGGCGTGTGGAGACTGGTTTCGGGAGCACCCACGTGCCACGAACCGCTAAGCTGCCGAAATGGGAGGGAACGAGTCGTTGACCGGGCACGACCCCAGTGACTCCGTGGTGCTGCGTGTGCTGCGTACGGCGTTGCACACAGGTTTCTACCTGCTTCTCGTGGTCGCCACCGCCCGGTTGTTCGCCACCGACCGGCCCCGAGGCGTCATGATGCTCGCGCTGTTCGGGGTGCTCGCGCTGGCGGTGCTCTACTCGATGGGAGCGCTACCTCGCCGCGTTGCCCACAACCGGCGGGCCGCCCTGCTCTGGCTCGCCTGCGTGACGGCGCTGTGGGCCGCCTTGCTGGCTGTCAGCCCGGACTTCTCCTGGATCGCCTTCCCGCTGTTCTTCCTGCACATGCACCTGCTGCGAGGTCCGCACGCCGTCGTTGCCGTGGTCGTGGTGACCGGGCTCGTGGTCGCCACCCAGCTGGCACACGCCGAGGATTTCAGTGTCGCCATGGTCCTGGGGCCTAGTCTGGGGGCCGGATTCGCGGTCCTCGTGGCCTGGGGGTACGCGGCCGTTCACCGCGAGAGTCAGCAGCGCCGTCTGCTGATCGAGGACCTGCGCCGGACGCGCTCCCAACTGGCCGTCTCCCAGCACGAAGCAGGCGTGGCCGCCGAGCGGGAACGCCTCGCGGGCGAGATTCACGACACGATCGCGCAGGGGCTTTCCAGCGTCGTGCTGCTACTGCGCGCTGCCGAGGCCGCGTTGCCCGCCGGTTCGACCACCGCGCGTGGGCATCTCGTCGAGGCCCGCGACACCGTCTCAGAGAATCTCGCCGAGGCGCGCGGACTGGTCAGCGAGCTCGGCCCACCCGCGTTGAACGAAGCCGGGCTCGCCGATGCGCTGCGGAGGTTGTGTGAGCGCGTCGAGCGTGAGTCCGGACTGCGTTGTCGGTTGAGACTGGACGGAACCGCCCTCGGGCTGCCCGCCGATTACGAGGTGGCCCTGCTGCGCGCCGCTCAGGCGAGTCTGGCCAACGTGGTGCAGCATGCCGGGGCCGACTCGGCGACCGTCACGCTCGGATACCTGCGCACCGAGGTCACACTGGACGTCTATGACGACGGTGCCGGTTTCGACCCGGCGTCTTCGCGTGCTCCGCGCCCGGACGGCAGCGGCTTCGGGCTGCGATCGCTGCGTGAGCGGATCGAGCGGTTGGGCGGTGTGTTCGAACTGGAAAGCACCGGAAGCGGAACCGCCGTGGCGATCAGACTTCCGTTGCGGGAGGAGGAGAGCCGGTGAACGAGCCGTTGCGGTTGCTGCTGGTCGACGACCATCCCGTCGTCCGCCGCGGGCTTCGCGCCATGTTCGACGAACGCGCCGACATGCTGGTCGCGGCCGAAGCGGACGACGGGCGTGCGGCTTTGGACGTGCTCGCGGGCACCAGCGTGGACGTGGTGCTGATGGATTTGCGCATGGGGGGCGGCATGGACGGTGTCACCGCCACCGGGCGGATAACGGCCCTGCCGGATCCACCCGCCGTGCTGGTACTCACCGTCTACGATACCGACGCCGACATTCTGGCCGCGGTGGAGGCCGGAGCGACCGGGTACATGCTCAAGGACTCCCCACCGGAGCAGCTCGCCCAGGCGGTTCGTTCGGCCGCGCGGGGCGAAACCGCGCTCGGCCCGAACGTCGCCGCCCGGCTGTTCGAGAGGCTGCGCGGTCCCGAGGAAGCGTTGAGCCCGCGCGAGGTGGAGATACTCCGGATGCTCGGACAGGGACTGTCCAACCGGGGGCTCTCCCGGGAGCTGTTCATCAGTGAGGCGACCGTCAAGACGCACCTGGTGCACATCTTCGACAAGCTCGGGGTGGACAACCGCACCGCGGCGATCACCACCGCCATCCAACGAGGCATCATCCGCCCCACCCCGTAACCGACAATTTCGTGGGAAATTGACAGAGCTTGGGGCAGCACCACCGCCCTGACCCGGCGATTTCGCGAGAAATCGACGCCGCCCCGAAGGCGCCCGGTGGTTCCTCTCGGCCGCTCGTGAGCGGGAGGTCCCGCGCGGGAGGCTCCCGCGCGTGTCGGTGTGGATCGAGCGGTGATTCTCCTGTATGGCACGCTCGTGGTGTGCCGTCGAAATCCGCGCCCTCCGAGCGAGGGCTGTTGTTGTGGGCGCTTCCGGTCACCGCCGTGGCGCTGGTAGGTGCGGTCGTCGCCGGCCTGTTCGCACGGAACGTCTACGGCGATGTGGCGCAACGTGTCGAACCGACCCCCGAGAGTTCCGCGGCACCCACTCCGGAGGGCGAGCCTCCCGGCACCGGAAGGGTCGCCCTGAGCGAGGGGGCTCGGCGGCATCCGGATGCCGAGGCCGTGCAGCAACTGCTGCAGGAGCACTTCGACGCGATCAACGAGAACAAGTACTACCAGTGGCGCAACACCGTCGTCCGTGCCAAGCGGATCAACCAGCCCTTCGAGCAGTGGCAGCAGGAGTACCGCAGCACCGACGACGGCACGGTCGTGATCCGCCGGCTCGTTCCCGGGCCAGAGGCCACGATGCGGGTGATCATGACCTTCGTCAGTACGCAGGATCCCGCCGACGCGCCGAAATCCCTGCCCGCGAAGTGTCTGCGCTGGCGGGTCGTCTACCGGATCGTTCCCACAGCGGAAGGATTACGGCTGGGGCAGGGACTGCCGGACAGTTCGTTGCCGCGGCGCTGCGCCGAGAACTGATCGGCGCCGTCCGTCCCGTCTCGTCGCTGTCCGGTTCGGATCCCCGGAGCGAGAGCTGGCGGAAGGTTCCGTCGAGTGAGTGGCTCGACGCCCCCGAGCGGAACAACCCGAGTGGAAAACCTCTGTGAGCACTCACAACGGGATGTTGCCGTGGGAACCACGTCGCGGTTCGGACTCGTCCAGGGCCCGAGCCAGCCGTGCACGGGTATCGCCGGGGTCGATCACCTCGTCGACCACACCGATCGCCTTGGCACGCTCGACACCACCCGAGATCCGCTGGTGCTCCTCGGCCAGCCGGTCCTGCAACGCCTCCCGCTCCTCCTCGGGAGCGGCCGCGATTTCCTTGCGGTGCAACACTCCCACTGCCGCCCGAGCTCCCATTACCGCGATCTCGGCATCCGGCCAGGCCAGCACGGTGCCCGCGCCCAGCGAGCGGGCGTTCATGGCGATGTAGGCACCGCCGTAGGACTTGCGCGTTATCAGAGTGACGCTCGGGACGGCCGCCTCGCCGAAGGCGTGCAGCAGCTTGGCGCCGCGGCGCACCACCCCGCCCCATTCCTGGTCCACGCCCGGCAGATAGCCGGGTACGTCGACCAGCACCACCAGGGGGACACCGAACGCGTCGCACATTCGCACGAAACGGGCCGCCTTCTCGGCGGACAGCGAGTCCAGACAGCCACCCTTGCGGATCGGATTGTTGGCCAGTACGCCCACTGCCCGTCCACCGAGCCTGCCCAGGCCGGTGACCATGTTCGGCGCCCACTCGGCCTGCAGTTCCTCGAAGACGGTTTCCCCGGTGACATCGGTGTCGAGAATTCGCCGGATCACCGGTTTGACGTCGTAGGCCCGCCGCGCCGTGTCGGGCAGCAGCGCCCCCGGGTCCTCACCATCGGTCCCGACGGTGTCGAGATCGAAGTCGCCCTGGTCGGCCAGCAGACCGGTCACCCGGCGGGCACGCTCGTAAGCGTCCGGCTCGTCCGAGGCGACCACGTGCACCACGCCCGATTTGGTGCCGTGGGCGTCCACACCGCCGAGCCCTTCCTGGTCGATCTGCTCACCGGTCACGCTGCGCACCACGTCCGGCCCGGTGACGAAGACCCGTCCGGACGGCGCCATGATGACCACGTCCGTCAGCGCCGGGCCGTAGGCCGCGCCACCCGCGGCGGGACCCACCACCACCGAGATCTGGGGAACGCGCCCCGAGGCCCGGATCATCGCCGCGAACACCTGACCGACCGCGTCCAGCGCCTCGGCGCCCTCGGGCAGGCGCGCGCCACCGGAGTGCCACACACCCAGCACCGGGCATTCCTCGGCCACGGCGGTGTCGATCGCGGCGACGATGCGGGAACAACCCGCACTGCCCATCGCCCCACCCTTGACCGTTCCGTCGGTGCAGTAGGCGATGACGGGTGAGCCGCCTATACGGCCGCGCACCGCCAACACTCCGCTGTCGTCCCGCTCGTACAGCGCGACGATCGAATCGGTGTCCAGCAACTGCGACAACCGCAGCTCGGGGTCGCGGGGATCCCAGTCTGTCCCCGATGTTTCGGAATGAGACGCCACTGCTGTCACGGGATTCTCCGATATCGAAAGTGGGGCGGTGTCGGGTTCGGGAATCGTCACCCCGGTTGCCGGTGACGGTGTCTGTGGTTCGGTTTCGATCACCACGCTCGTGGTGGCCTCAACTCCTGGTGAATGCCAGTGCGACGTTGTGTCCACCGAACCCGAAGGAATCGTTGACTGCGGCCGACGCGCTCGTCTCGCGGGGTTCGCCCGAGATCACTTCGAGTTCGACCTTGGGGTCTATGTTCTCCAGGTTTCGGGTCGCCGGAACCACGCCGTGATACAGCGACAGGATCGTGACGATGCTCTCCACCGCGCCCGCTCCGCCGACGAGATGCCCCAGGGCACCCTTCGGGGCTGTCAGCACCACGTCGTCGCCCAACGCCTTGCGGACGGCGGCGGCCTCACCGACGTCGCCGACCACCGTGGAGGTCGCGTGCGCGTTGACGTGCCCGATGTCCGTGGTCGACAGTCCGGCGGTTCCGATGGCGGTGTTGATCGCGTTGATCTGCCCGAGACCGTCCGGGTGGCTGCCCGTGATGTGGTAGGCGTCGGCGGTGATGCCCGCCCCGGCCAGCCGCCCGTAGATCCTGGCGCCGCGCGCCGCCGCGTGCTCGGCGCTCTCCAGCACCACGACACCGGCACCCTCGCCCATGACGAAGCCGTCCCGGTCGACGTCGAACGGGCGTGAGGCCCGCTCCGGCTCGTCGTTGCGGGTGCTCAGCGTGCGCGACTGGGCGAAGCCCGCCACCGTGATCGGGTGGATGCACGCTTCCGCTCCCCCGGCGACGACCACGTCGGCCCGCCCGGAGCGGATCATGTCCATCCCGGTGGCCAGCCCCTCCGAGCCCGAGGCGCACGCCGCGGCCGGGGTGTGCACCCCCGCGCGTGCCCTGAGTTCCAGGCTCACGTGGGCGGCGGGTCCATTGGGCATGAGCATCGGAACCGTCAGCGGCGAGACCTTGCGCAGCCCCTGGGACTTCAAAGTCTCGTTCTGATCCAACAGGGTCAGGGGGCCGCCGATGCCGGTCCCGATGGCGACGCCGAGCCGCTCGGGATCGACGGGCTGATCCTCCTCGGAGGGTAGCTCGAAGCCCGCGTCACTCCACGCCTGGTGTGCCGCGATCAGCGCGATCTGTTCGCAACGGTCCATGCGCCGCAGCCGGACCCGGGGCAGCACCTCGTTGGGCTCCACCGCCAACGGAGCGGCGATCCGGCTGGGCAGCTCGTAGGTGTCCACCCAGTCGGCTTCGATCGTGCGGGTACCGCTGGCGCCGTTCAGCAAACCGTCCCAGGTGGACGCGACGTCCCCGCCGAGCGGAGTCGTCGCGCCCATCCCGGTGATCACAACGTCCTTGGTCGTCATGCGTTCTTGACGATGTAGTCAACCGCATCGCCCACGGTCTTGAGGTTGGCCAGTTCATCGTCGGGGATCTTGACCCCGAACTTGTCCTCGGCCTGGACGGCGATCTCCACCATGGACAGCGAGTCGATGTCCAGGTCGTCGACGAAGGACTTCTCGACGGACACTTCCTCGGCGTCGACCCCTGCGACCTCTTCGACGATGCTCGCCAGGCCCGAAGTGATTTCCTCGTTCGTCACGTTCGTTTCCTTCCTGCTTCGATTCGCTCGACGTCGTCGGTCGGCAGGTGCCGACCGGTTCTTCGTCCGGTCACGGACAAATGATCACCTGGCCGCCGTAGGACAGTCCCGCCCCGAAGCCGACCAGTAGCAGCACGTCACCACTGTTGATCTCCCCCGCCGATCGCATGTGATCGATCGCCAGCGGGATCGAGGCGGCCGACGTGTTGCCGGAATGCACGATGTCACGCGCCACGACGAGATCGTCACGGGCTCCCTGTTGCCGCAGTTTCTTCGCCACGGCCTCGACGATCCGCAGGTTCGCCTGGTGCGCGACCAGAGCATCCACATCGGACAGATTTAGCCCCGACTGCTCCACCGCTCGCGCGGCCACCGGCGCCACCTCCGAGGTGGCCCACCGGAAGACGGTCTGCCCCTCCTGGTAGATGTAGCGATTCTCCCGCAGGTAGATGGTGTCGACCATGTCACCGGCACTGCCCAACGCGGCCGGGCCGATGGCGGGCTCCTCGGCCGGTCCCACCACCGCGGCACCCGCGCCGTCGGCGAAGATGATGCAGTTGGCCCTGTCCTCCCAGTCCAGCCACTCCTGGAACCGTTCGGCGCCGATCACCAGCACGCGGCGCGCCGAACCGCCGCGGATGAAGTCGGAGGCGGTGTTGAGGGCGTAGCAGAATCCCGCGCAGGCCGCGTTGAGATCGAACGCGCCGGGAGCCGTTATCCCGATCCGGTCGGCCACCTGGGCCGCGGCGTTCGGGATGGGGCCGGGCATGGTGCAGGTCGCGATGATGACCTGATCCACGTCGGCGGGGGAGAGCCCCGCGTCGGCGACGGCCTTCGAGCCTGCCTCCACCGCCATGCTCACGACCGTCTGGTCGTCCTCGCCGAGCCTGCGACTGACGATCCCGACCCGTTGCTGGATCCACTCGTCGTTGGTCTCCACGTACTGGGTCAGATCGTCGTTCGTGACGACCCGGTTGCCCTGCGCGCTGCCGAAGCCGAGGACCCGGGTGGCCGCGGGGCCACTGGTCTGGCGCAACGTCGAAGGTTTGCTCACGAATCGCTCCCGGAGTCGGCCCGGCCGTGTTCGGCCAGTACTTCCGCGACCTTGTCCAGGTCGGCGGGGGTTTTCAGCGACACCGTCTTGGTGCCCTTGAGGTCACGGCGAATCATGCCCGACAGGGTTCCAGCAGGCGGGAACTCGATCGTGGCGGTGACACCGAGCTCGCCGAGAGTGGCCATGCAGGAGTCCCACCGCACCGGCCGAACGACCTGCTCGACCAACCGGTGCAGTATCTCGTCCCCGTCGGTCACCGCGGTGCCGTCGGCATTCGACAGCATCGCACGTCCGGCGTTCGAGACGGAAAGCTTGTCCGCGTGCACTCGCAGCGCCTCCCGCGCGGGCGCCATGAACTCGGTGTGGAACGCACCGGCCACGGCCAGCGGCCGAACCTTGCTCTTCTCCGGTGGATTTCCGGCCAGCTCCGTCAGCGCCTCCTCGCGGCCCGCGGCGACGATCTGGCCCGCGCCGTTGCGGTTGGCCGGCCTCAGTCCGAGTTGGTCGAGCCGGTCCAGTACCTCGTCCTGATCGCCACCGAGAACCGCCGACATCGAGGTCGGCTCCGTGGCGCAGGCGGCGGCCATCTCCCTGCCGCGTACCGCCGCCAGCGACATCGCGTCCTCGAAGCTGAGTACACCCGCGATGGCGGCGGCCGCGAGCTCGCCCACCGAGTGCCCGGCCACCGGGGCGTCGAGCGGCAACTCGGGGTGGCGTCGCCACATCTCTTCCGCCGCGAGCAACGTGCTCGCCACCACCAGCGGTTGGGTGACAGCGGTGTCCTTGATCTCTTCGGCGTCGGCCGTGGTGCCGAGCCGTACGAGGTCGAGACCGGTGGCCTCGGACCACTCGGTCAGACGTCGCTCGGTTCCGTCCAGTTCCAGCCACGGTTGGAGCATGCCGGGCGCCTGGGCGCCCTGGCCGGGGGCTAGCAGCGCGATCACACTCAACACTGAACACGTCGAAGCCGGGGTGACGTGATGCTGACATCAACTAAGTCAATGTCGATTTTTTGTGGAAACCCTACAAAGGGGGGTCCGTCGACGGTGCTACCAGTCACGGCCCACCTTGTTGATTGTGACCGGTGAGTGACCGCCGGAGCAACCGTGCGTTCTGTCCGTCCCACGCACCACCCGACCCACATCACCAGAACCTCCGGGGGCGCCCCACCTCGGCCCCGCAAATCGACGGCCACTTGGATGTTCGGTGCTCACTCCGCCGCGTTCCCGAGCGAGTGGAAGGGCGGGGACGAGGGTCTGGAGAGGCATTACCCTCCGCGCGACCTGGCCAGCCTGGCCACCCCGAGAGCCACCCGCAGGGTGTGCGCCCCGCGCGGATTCGACGGGCTGCGTCCGGTCACCTCGGATATCCGCCGCAATCGGTAGCGAACCGTGTTGGGGTGCACGTACAACTTCCGTGCGCAGCTCTCCAACACGCCTCCCACCTCCAGGTAGGTGTCCAGCGTCTCCGACAGTGTGCCGCCCGCCTCGTTCAGCGGTGACACGATCGTTTCCACCAACAGCCGTTCCGCCTCCGGGTCACCGGCCAGTGCCCGTTCCGGAAGCAGGTCCTCCGAGGCCACCGGTCTGGGGGCCTCCGGCCAGGCGACCACGGCACGCAGCCCCGACATGGCGTCTTCCGCCGACCTGTGCGCCTCGGCCAGACTGGGCACGGTCGGCCCGATCACCACCGGGCCGTCCTCGAAAGCTTCGGCGATGGTGCTCGCCGGGTCCCGCGCGGCACGCCCGTCGGAGGCCTCGCCGAAGACCACCACCAATCTGCTGCCCTGCACGACGAGCAGCACCGACCTGCCCGCGCGGGCGGCTCTACTGCGTACCTGGTAGACGATCGTCGGAGGGTCGTCCGAGGGCGCGCTACCCACCATCACCGTGGCCTCCGAGGAGGGTTCCCAGCCCAGCGCCGCCGCGCGGGAGAGCAGCGACTCCTCCGTGTCGCCTCGGACGATGCCGTCCACCACCAGCGCTTCCAGGCGTGCGTCCCAGGCGCCGCGGGCTTCCGCCGCGGCCGCGTACGACGTCGCGGCGGCGAACGCGATCTCCCGGGTGTAGCGCAGGATCGACTCCGTCAGCAGGATCCGTTCCCGCTCGTCCTCGGCCAGGTCGGGCAGCTGCTGCTCGAAAACGTCGATGGCGGTACGCACCATCTCCAGAGTCTGCCGCAGGCTTATCCAGCGGGAGAGGTCCCGGGGAGCCGCTCGGAACGCCTCGGCGGTGAGCCTGATGGATTCGGAGGGGTCCTGCAGCCAGGAGACGAAGTTGGACACCCCGGTCTGGGTCACCAGCAGTATGTTGGACCGCTGGTCGGCGGGAAGCCGGGGGAACCAGGCCAGCCGATCCTCCATGGCGGTGATGCTCGCGGTGGCCAGGCCCCCGGAAGCGCGCTCCAGCTTGCGCAGGGTCCTGGCCGACAATTCGGCGCGTTCGCTCCTCGACACGTTCGTACCGTGGGTCTCCGGTTCACTGCCGCCCGCCATATCGACCAGCTTCGCACACCGTTCGGTTCGCACCACGTGGTCAGGTGGACCGCTCACGCGGAAAGCGGGAAAACCGGTCAGGCGGGGGTGTCGCGACCGTCCGTGCCGGCCCTGCCCGCGCCTTCCCGTTGCCAGGCCCGCTCGTCTCGCACCCGTAACAACCTGTTGACCAGGGAAGGGAAGGTGGCCAGTGCCTCGGGGTCGTCCAACAACCGGTTCAGCCGCTGATAATAGCGGATGGCGGACAGCCCGAACCGCTCCTGGATGAGCCGTTCCTTGGTGCCCGAGTGCCGCCACCACTCGTTCTCGAAGGCGAGAATCGCCCGGTCGGTGTCATTCAACCTGACTCTCCCTGGAGACGAGATGCCGGCGAGCTCCACAGACCCGGCGAGCTTCACAGGCCCGGCGAGCTCCACAGGCGGAGTGAAGCGTGGTGATTTCCTCCGGCGGTTCACGGGCCGTCGCCACGACGCGATCACCGGATGGGCGCGGTGCATCGGTCCGCCACCAGTCTACGCGTGGGGCACGGGGCCTCGACAGCGCGAACGGTTCGCCGTGTTCCACCGCACACTCCGACCTCGTGCGGCCCTCGGGCCGCGTGGGGCGGTGTCGTCCCCCTCAAATCCCGAAGGATGGCTCGGAAGGAGTGGGCAGTGCGGGCGATCGCCGAGTGGTTGCTCAGCAACGGTGTCGGCGTTCTCGGACAGTCGATTTTCTGGGCGGAGCCGGTCGGTCAGGCGGATGCGGCGGCCGTCTACCTGGTGTTCGCGGCGCTGGTGCCGCACGGCTGGTTCAGCCGGCAACGCGCCGCCCGGCTGCGGCGTGCACGAGCGGAGGCCGGCAGCGACACCGTCCCGACCGGCTGATCGGGATATCCGCTCCCGCTTCGCCCCACACGCCGTCCGCCCATGACGGAGCCTCGGAGCTCCTCGTGGGCACCGGTGGCGGTGCGATCCCCACGACGCTCAAGCGTCGCCGGACTCCGAGGTCTGCGGTCCGGCCGCCCGCACGTCGTCGATCCGGTAACGAGTGGCTGCTTCGGTCACCCTGGAATGGTCGATCTCGCCGCGACGCGCCAGCGCGGCGAGCGTCGCCACCACCGTCGATTCGGCATCCACCAGGAAGACCCGCCGCGCGGCCGGACGCGTGTCGGAGAATCCGAAGCCGTCCGCGCCGAGCGTGGTCATCTCCCCCGGCACCCACGGGCGGATCAGATCCGGCACGGCACGCATCCAGTCGCTGACCGCCACCACCGGTCCCTCCGCGGGGCGCAGTACCCGGGTGACGTGCGGCTCGCGGGGTTCGGCGTCCGGGTGAAGCAGGTTGTCCCGGTCGACGGCCTCCGCGTCGCGGCGGAGTTCGGTCCAGGAGGTCGCCGACCACACGTCGGCCGCCACGCCCCACTCGGTGGCGAGCATCTCCCGTGCGCGCAGCACCTCGGGCATGGCCACCCCGGAGGTCAACAGTTGCACCCTGGGGCCTCGTTCGTCCTCGGCCCGCTTGTAGCGGTACAGACCGCGCAACAGACCGTCGACGTCGATCCCCTCCGGTTCGGCGGGCTGCTGGTAGGGCTCGTTGTAGACGGTGAGGTAGTAGAAGACGTTCTCCGGCCGTTCCCCGTACATCCGGCGCAGTCCGTCGCGCACGATGTGGGCGATCTCGAACGCCCAGGCCGGGTCGTAGGAGACCACTCCCGGATTGGTGGCCGCCAGCAGCTGCGAGTGACCGTCCGCGTGCTGCAGCCCCTCGCCGACCAGAGTGGTGCGCCCCGCGGTGGCGCCGAGCAGAAAGCCCCGCGCCATCTGGTCACCAGCCGCCCAGAGGCCGTCACCGGTGCGCTGGAACCCGAACATCGAGTAGAAGATGTAGACCGGGATCATCGGTTCGCCGTGGGTGGCGTAGCTCGTTCCGGCAGCGGTGAACGAGGCCACCGACCCCGCCTCGTTGATCCCTTCGTGCAGGATCTGGCCCTGATCGCTCTCCCGGTAGGCCAGCATCAGCTGGTAGTCCACCGGGGTGTAGGTCTGACCCGCCGGATTGTAGATCTTCTGGGAGGGGAACATCGAGTCCATCCCGAAGGTGCGCGCCTCGTCGGGAATGATCGGCACCAGCCGAGGTCCGACCTCGGGGTCCTTGGCGAGGTCCTTGAGCAACCGCACGAACGCCATCGTGGTCGCCACTTCCTGCTTGCCCGACCCCTGACGCACCACGTCGTAGACCTTGTCGCCGGGCAGCACCAGCGGTTTGGCCGGTGTGCGGCGTTCCGGAAGGTAGCCGCCCAGCCTGTTCCGACGCTGCCGCAGGTACTGGATCTCCGGGGCGTCGTCACCGGGGTGGTAATAGGGCGGCAGGTAGGGGTCTTGCTCGAGCTGGGCGTCCGAGATCGGGATGCGCAGGCTGTCCCGGAACAGTTTCAGATCGTCCAACGCGAGCTTCTTCATCTGGTGCGTGGCGTTGCGTCCTTCGAAGTGGGCTCCGAGCCCGTAGCCCTTGATGGTCTTGGCCAGGATGACGGTGGGTTGACCGTGATGCTCCATCGCCGCCTTGTAGGCCGCGTAGAGCTTGCGGTAGTCGTGTCCACCCCGACGCAGACCCCAGATCTGGTCGTCCGTGAAGTTCTTGACCATCTCCTTGGTGCGTGGGTCCCGCCCGAAGAAGTGTTCGCGCACGAACGCGCCGTCGTTGGCCTTGTAGGTCTGGTAGTCCCCGTCGGGGGTGGTGTTCATCAGGTTGATCAGCGCGCCGTCCCGATCGGCGTGCAGCAGGGAGTCCCACTCCCGCCCCCAGATGACCTTGATCACGTTCCAGCCCGCGCCGCGGAAGAACGCCTCCAACTCCTGGATGATCTTGCCGTTGCCCCGGACCGGGCCGTCCAGCTGCTGCAGGTTGCAGTTGACCACGAACGTCAGGTTGTCCAGTCCCTCGTTCGCGGCCACCTGCAGCATGCCGCGCGATTCCGGCTCGTTCATCTCCCCGTCGCCCAGGAAGGCCCAGACATGTTGGTCACTGGTGTCCTTGATGCCGCGGTCGCGCAGATACCGGTCGAACCTCGCCTGGAAGATCGCGTTCATGGGCGAGAGGCCCATCGACACCGTGGGGAACTCCCAGAACCCCGGCATCAGGCGTGGATGCGGGTAGGAGGGCAAGCCGCCTCCCGGCCCGGCGTGGGAGTACTCCTGGCGGAACCCGTCGAGCTGATCGGCCGACAGGCGCCCCTCGAGGTAAGCCCGCGCGTAGATACCGGGGGAGGCGTGTCCCTGGATGTAGAGGTGGTCACCGCCGCCCGGATCGTCCCTGCCGCGGAAGAACCAGTTGAAGCCGACCTCGTAGAGGCTCGCCGAGGAGGCGAAGGAGGAGATGTGCCCTCCCACGCCGATGCCGGGGCGCTGGGCACGGTGCACCATCATGGCGGCGTTCCAGCGCATCCAGGCCCGGTAGCGGCGCTCGGTCTCCTCGTCCCCGGGAAACCAGGGCTCCAGCTCGGTCGGGATCGTGTTGACGTAGTCGGTACCGGTCAGCGAAGGCACGCCCACCCCGGTCTCGCCCGCGCGCTGGAGCAGTCGCAGCATCAGGTACCGGGCACGCTGCTTACCCGCGACGGACAGCACCGAGTTGAACGACTCGAGCCATTCCTCGGTTTCCTCCGGAGCGATGTCCGGAATGTGCGAGGCCAGACCGTTTCGGATCACCCGCACGCGTTGTGGGGAGTTCGCGCCACCGGTCTCGTTGTTGTGCGGGGTCAAGGGATCTCCTGAGGATGTCGTGCGCGTGCTCGCCGGAGGCTCGCGATCCGGCAGCCTCATCGTCTCCCATCGTGCTGCACGGATGCGAACCGACACAGTTACCACTCGGTACGAACACGACCCGGGTTGTGTGGTGGCCGTAGTACCGTCAGTCTCGTGGCGTGACTCGTAACAGACAACACGAACACCGCTTTGATTTCGCGGGCGCGCGCTCGCGCGGGAAGCCGGTGTCGTCCTCGAAAGCGGGGGCGGATGCTGTTCGCTGTTCGGTCACTGTCAGTGTTGATACGTCGTATCGTGCGATCTGCGGTTGCGTTGATGCCCGTCGACGGTGTTCGCTTACGGCAAGATCGTGCGAACTTGTCTCGTGCGTTGGGTGAAGCACCCGCGCACACGAGAATTGGAGGAGTGAGAAAGCCGTGGTCGCCGCGGAAGACGCCGGTAGGAACGAAACCGACGTCGCCGAGAAGCTCGATATCGAGCCAGACATGGTGGTGCAGGAGATCGGCTGGGACGAGGATGTCGATGACACCGTCCGAGAAGCGATCGAGCAGCGTTGCGGAGGCGAACTGCTCGACGAGGATGCCGACGAAGTGGTCGATGTCGTCTTGCTGTGGTGGCGTGACGAAGACGGCGATCTCACGGACACACTTCTCGACATCATGGCGCCGCTGGCCGAGGAAGGCGTCATCTGGGTGATGACGCCCAAGACCGGCCTCGAGGGGCACGTCGAACCCAGCGACATCGCCGAAGCAGCCGCAACTTCCAACCTCGCGCAGACCTCCAACCTGAGTCTCGGCGACGCGTGGACGGGAACCAGGCTGGCCTATCGAAAGCCCGCCAAGACCAAGCGGTGACGACTCCTACGCACCGGTAACCGGGTGGCTGCCGGTGCGCTCGTCGTCCCGATCGGTGTAGGTTCGGCGCCGGAATGCTGCCGTCGAACAGAAGGGTGGGCGCATGACGCTCGAGGTCGGTGCCACAGCGCCGGACTTCACGTTGCCGGATTACAACAAGGAGAAGGTGTCGCTGTCGGACTTCCGCGGTGACAAGAACGTGTTGCTGGTCTTCTACCCATTCGCCTTCAGCGGTGTCTGCCAGGGCGAGCTCTGCCAGGTCCGCGACGACCTCGGTGATTTCCAGAACGACCGTGTCCAGGTGCTCGGAGTCTCGGTCGACTCCTCGTTCGCTCTGAAGACATGGGCCGAGCAGGAGGGTTACACCTTCCCGCTGCTGTCCGACTTCTGGCCGCACGGCGAAGTCGCCAAGGCTTACGGAGTTTTCAACGAGCAGGCCGGCATGGCAAATCGGGGAACCTTCCTCGTCGACACCGAGGGCAAGGTTCGGTTCGCCGAGATGAACCAGCCCGGTGAGCCTCGTGACCAGGACGCCTGGCGAAAGGCGCTCGCGGAAGTATCCGCGTGACACCTCACGATGGCCGACCTGTAGGATACGGGTCGGCCATCGGCGAGGGCGCATAGCTCAGCGGAAGAGCACCTGCCTTACAAGCAGGGGGTCGCTGGTTCGATCCCAGCTGCGCCCACCCTCGGTCAGCTGCGAAAACAGCATCCGTTTCTCACGAAGGAGACCGTTTCCCGTTCGCCGGGGCTCCGTTCAAGGCTCGATCCGGAACGCCGCCGTCGGATTCTCGCGTGTTCCCCGGTGAAACGAGACGAACGCGCGTACGACACCTCCCCCCTTCCGTCGATTTCTCGCGCAATAACCGGCTTGGTGATGGGCGCCGTATTATTTTTCGTGCGGCACCTTATTTTCCTTCGGGGCTCGTGGAAACGGGTGTTTCGGATCGGCGAAATTGGTTTTTGGTCGTTCTGTAAAATTGGTTCGACTTGTGGTGTACGGCATTCGCTGTTGATTTTCACGGGAATGCGGGTAATGTGGGCGAAGCCGACCGGAAGTCGTGTCCTTCGAAGTGCTGTCGTTTCGAAATTCCTGTGCACGGGGTCGCTCCGGTTTCGGTGGTGAGGTGCGGCGGATGTTCGATCCGCCCCGATAAGTTTGGAGCCCACGTGCTCGTGAGTTTCGCGCTCAGCTCCGTCGCGATTTTCGTCGCGGAACTGGGGGACAAATCGCAACTGCTCGCCATGACGTTCGCGACGAGATACCGTGCCTGGCAGGTTCTGGTGGGGATCACCGTGGCCACGGTGATCGTGCACGCCCTTTCCGTGGCGTTGGGCTTCGGAATCGGCAGCGCACTGCCGAGCGGGTGGGTGGAACTCTGCGCGGGCGTGGCTTTCCTGGGATTCGCGTTCTGGACGCTGCGTGGCGACGAACTCGACGAGTCCGGAAACGCCGCCGTCTCCCGTCGCGGCGTCCGTGCCGCCCTGGCAGCGGTGACCGTGGCGTTCCTGCTGGCCGAGCTGGGCGACAAGACGATGCTGGCAACGGTCACGTTGGCCACTCGTCACGACTGGCTGGGTACGTGGCTCGGTTCGACACTGGGGATGGTCGTGGCGGATGCGTTGGCCATCGTCGCCGGGCTGTTGTTGGCACGGCGCCTGTCCTCGCGCGCGGTGCGATACGGAGCGGCTTCGCTGTTCGTGGTTTTCGGGGGATGGATGATCATTTCCTCACTTCCCTCGATCGGGTAGGTTTGTCGCTCGGCGCGCTACGGTGTCGGATTCCGAGGTGGAGTCCGGCACGGTGTGCGTCCGTCGTCACGGCGTGATCCCCGACCGTCGATCGCGGAGGCTGGCCCATGGTCTGGATGCTCTACGGCGCCACCGGTTACACCGGCCGGTTGCTCGCGGAGCTCGCCGTGCGACGCGGACACCGACCGGTGCTCGCCGGGCGCGACCCCCGCAAACTCGCCGCCACCGCCGTGCCGCTCGGGCTGGAGTACCGGACGCTGGACCTGCGGGACACTCACCGCCTCGACGCGTGCCTGCGGGAGGTCGACACCGTGGCCCACTGCGCCGGTCCGTTCTCCGCTACCTCGGCTCCGATGGTCGATGCCTGCCTGCGTACCGGGACCCACTACCTGGACATCACGGGCGAGGTCGACGTTTTCGAGGCCGTCTTCGCGCGGGACGCCGAGAGCAGGACCGCGGGGGTGACGCTGTTGCCCGGTTCCGGTTTCGACGTGGTTCCGACCGACTGCCTGGCCGCGATGGTCGCTGCCGAACTGCCCGACGCCACCGATCTCGATCTCGCGTTCACCACCACTGGTGGCATCAGTCCGGGGACGTTGAAGAGCGCGCTGGAGGGCGTGTCCCTGGGTGGTCGGGTCCGGCTGGAAGGTGCCCTGCGCGACGTGCCCGTCGGTTGGCGCAGACGCACGGTCGACTTTCCGGGAGGAAAGCGAGCCGTTACCTCGCTGCCCTGGGGAGATGTGGCGACGGCTTACCGCACCACCGGAATCGGGAACATCACGACCTTCGCGGGGCTGCCCGGTCTCGATCGGATGAATCCGACTGCCGCGCGTTTCACGCGGGACCTGTTCGGCAAACCCCGGGTCCGGCGTATCGCCAATACCGCGATCGACGCCTTCGTGCGAGGGCCGGACCGGGGCAGCAGGTCGGCCAGCCGGGTGGAGGTCTACGCCGAGGCCGGTGACGCCGCGGGCAACTCGGTCAGTGCCGCGCTGATCGGGCCGGACACCTACGATCTGACGGCAGACGCGGTGCTGCGTGTGGTCACCGCGATCGAGGCGGGTGAGGTTCCGGTCGGTACGCACACCCCCGCTACCGCCCTCGGCGCCGACTTCGTGCGTTCCCTCGAAGGGGTGCGTGTGGTGGAACCCCGGCACTTCCCGGTATAGGTGGACTTCCGGAGGCTGCTGTGGTTCGGGAACCGGTGGGCGTGCCTCCGGTGCTCCGAACGGGTGATGTTCGAGCGCGTCGCGCCAGCTCGGTGATCGATTTCAGTACGCTCGGTTCGTGAGTCCGGCGAGCACACGACAGCTCGCACTCCCGAACGTGGTTGGAAGTTCATGACCGAACACGCCGATTCGATCGAGCTGACACTGGTACCGGTAACCGGGACCGACCGTGCCGCGTTGGATCGGCTCACCCGTTCGTTGGAACACGAACTGCTCGGGCTGCGGATCGAATCCCTGCGACGGCGCGAGCACGAGCCCGGCCTCGGCGACATGCGTGACGAGCGGGTGGGCACTCGTGAGTTCGTGGTGCGCGGTCTGCTGTCCGGCTCGGGCGTGCGGAAGATCGTCGCGTTGGTGCAGTCCTGGCTGCGACGCAACAACCAGGAGAGCGTGATCCTGCGGTTGGGTGCGGACAGCGTGGAGATAACCGGTTCCCCCACACGTAAGGCGCACCAGCTGCTCAAGGACTTCTACCGCCGCTACGACGAGGCTTGACCACGAACGCCGTCCACTCCGCTCTCGCCGCTGACGGCGTGCGCCGCACCTGAGCCGCGGCGCGGTACTCGTGGTTTCCCGAAGGAGTACCGGCGTGCTGGCGGATCTCGACGTCGCGAGGTATCGACGACGGCAGGAGTCGTAACGCGTCCGGGGATCGTCGGCTCGCTCGCGGGCTCGCCCCGCTCGTCGGTTCCCGTGTGATAGATGCCGTAGGCTCCGCCGATCACGCCTTGCCGGCCGAAAGTGATTCGCGAATCGCGGAGAAGGAGCAGTGAGTCCGTCATGAGACCACCGCGCATCCCGGACGAACGCGTCGAGGAACTGCTGGGGCGCCTCGACGTGGAACGCAAGGTCAGACTGATCAGCGGGGCCGATTTCTGGCACACCCCCGCCGAACCCGCGATCGGGTTGCGGAGCATGTTCCTCTCCGACGGGCCTTCCGGTGTGCGCGGTGAGTTCTGGGACGAGCGTGATCCGTCGAGCTGCTTACCCTGCCCCACGGCTCTCGCCGCGACCTGGGACGAGTCGAGGGTCGCCCGAGCTGCCGGGGTCCTCGCCGTCGAGGCACGGCGCAAGGGGGTGCACGCGGTGCTCGGCCCGACGATCAACCTGCATCGCAGTCCGCTCGGAGGCAGGCATTTCGAATGCTTCTCCGAGGACCCGCTGCTGACCGGGCGGATGGCCGAAGCCTACGTCACCGCACTGCAGGAAGCCGGTACGGCGGCGACCCCGAAGCACTACGTCGCCAACGACTCCGAGACCGAGCGCTACACCGTCGACGTCCGGGTGGACGAGCGCACCCTGCGCGAGGCCTTCCTGGCACCGTTCGAACGCGTGGTCGCCGCGGGCGCCTGGTTGGTCATGTCCGCTTACAACGGCGTGAACGGCCACACCATGACCGAACATCCGTTGCTGACCGCTCCACTGCGCACGGAATGGGGATTCGACGGGGTGGTGGTTTCGGACTGGACCGCCGTGCGCAGCACGGATTCCGCCGCCGCAGGCAACGATCTCGCCATGCCGGGGCCGTCCGAAGTCTGGGGCGAGCCGTTGCTCGCCGCCGTGCGTGCCGGACGGATCTCCGAAGCGACCATCGACGAGAAGGTGCGCCGGATCGTCCGGCTGGCCGCGCGCGTCGGCGCGCTCGACGAACCAGCCGAGAGTGGTGCCCCGCCAACGGTGCCGGACCGGAGCCGAATCCTTCGGGAGGTCGCCGCGGCCTCGATGGTGTTGCTGCGCAACGAGGGGTCGCTGCTGCCGCTGCGGCGTTCCGAGCTGGGCAGGGTGGCGGTACTCGGCCACAACGCCTCGGCCGCCCGAATCCAGGGAGGCGGTAGCTCCAGCGTGGTGCCGGAGTACACGATCTCGCCGCTGGAGGGTCTACGCGCGGCGCTCGAACCCACGACCGAGGTGGTGCATCGTGCGGGAGTGACCGTCCGGGACGGACTCGAACCGGTTCCGGCCGAGATGCTGACCGATCCGGAGACCTCGGAACGCGGGGTGCGGGTACGTTTCCGCGACGCGCGGGGAGAGCTGCTCGCCACCGAGCACCGTGGCACCGCCCAACTGATGTGGACCGGGCCGGAATTGCACGGAGCGGATACGGTCGAGGTCGTGGCCAGGGTGCACCCGGCAGTGGGCGGCGGGCACGAACTCGGCGTGGCGGGTATGGGGCAGCACACCCTCTCCGTCGACGGTTCGGTGGTGCTGGAGCGAACGCTCGAGCCGGAAGGCGAGGATCCCGCAGCTGGTGTTCTCGCTCCGCCGTACGTCACGGTGCCGGTGGAGCTCGAACCGGAGCGTCCGTTCGATGTGCTCGCCACCCATCGGGTGTCCGGCGCGCCGCTCACCGCCGTGACACTGGGACTGCTGCCGGAACGTCCGGACGAGGACCGGGAGTTCTCCGAGGCCGTGTCGGCCGCTTCCGAAGCCGATGCGGCCGTCGTGGTGGTCGGTACCACCGCGCGGACCGAGAGCGAGGGCTTCGACCGGGACACGCTCGCACTGCCCGGAAAGCAGTGCGAACTTGTCCGCGCCGTAGCCCGGGTGAACCCGCGCACCGTCGTGGTGGTGAACTCGGGCGCCCCGGTCGAGCTGGAGTGGCACGAGGAGGTCCCCGCCGTGCTGCTGAGCTGGTTCCCGGGGCAGGAGGGTGGTAACGCGCTGGCCGACGTCCTGCTCGGCGAGAGTGAGCCGGGCGGTCGGCTGCCCACCAGTTGGCCGCTACGTCAGGACGACGTGCCCGTGCTCGAAACCCGTCCCGACCACGGAACGCTGGCCTACACCGAAGGCCCGCACATCGGCTACCGGGCGTGGCAGCGATCCGAGCGAGAGCCCGCGTACTCCTTCGGGCACGGACTGGGATACACCGAGTGGGAGTGCTCCGCACTGCTGGGGCCGGAGCGAATCGCGCCCGGGGAGGACGCCCTGTTCCGCGTGCGGCTGACCAACACCGGTGATCGGCACGGCAAGGAGGTCGTGCAGCTGTACCTGCGGCGTGCCGAGTCGGTTGTGGACCGCCCCGCACTGTGGCTGGCGGGATTCGCCGCGATCGAGGCCGCTCCCGGTGAGGAGGTGAGCGTCCCGGTGCGGCTGGAGGCCGCCGCGTTCCGGCACTGGAATTCGGCCGCGGACGACTGGAGTTTCGAACCGGGTTTCTTCACCGTACTCGCCGGACGCTGCGTCGCCGACCTTCCGCTGCGTACCGAGGTCCGGCTCGACGCTTGAGTTCGCCGGCTCGTGTCGCGCGGGGCGGACCCCGCTTCGTGAGTGACGATGAGTGGTACCCATCGGGCTGTCGATTTCGCGCGAAATCGACAGCCCGCGAAATCGCGGGGTCCTGTCCCGTCAGGACCCCGGCTGCTCGAGTCCGTTCCGCAGATCGTGCAGCAGATCGTCGAGCACGATCTCCTCCTCGACGGCACGGCCCGCGCTGGACATGACCTCGGCGAGTTCGGGGTCCCACGGTGCCTCGGTGGGGTTCTCGTCCAGGATCCGCAGGTCGGTGCGCCGGGCGGCGGCCCGGTTCACCGTCTCGCGGTAGTCCGCGGCCGACATTCGCCACGGCACGCATCCCGGCTGCTCGTACAACGCCCTCGCCACGGACAGTCCCGTCCAGTCGAAGTCGCAGTGCAAGCGCAGTACCGCCCCGTCGCTCCGCAACCGGTCGAGCAGTTCCAACGTTACGGTGCCGGGACGCCCGGAGAGGCACACCATCGGGTGCCGGACACCGGCGGTCACGGCGGCTTCGAGCGTCCGCGTGTTCTGGCACACCGCGATCACGGTGCCCGATTCGACCAGCGGTTCCGGGGCGGCCCGGAGGTCGAGGAGTGTCAGGTGTGTCGGCAGCCCCAGCTCGGTGCGTTCCCGCACGATGCCCGACCACGTGTCCTCTCCCGGCAGTGGAAGTGCCCAGCAGGGCACCGTGGCCGAGATTCCGTCCGGCGTGACTCCGCATCGTTCCCACAGGTTCCGGCGTTCGCGTTCACCGCCCGGTGAGTCCGTGCCGTGTGCCATCGATGCGGCACGCAGCACCACTCGGCTCAACGTGGTCCCGTTGTCCAGCTCGTACTCGTTCCCGGCGCAACGCGCGGCGAGTTCGGTGCGCGACCACGGGACCCGTGGCTGCCGTGCGGGGTCCAGTACGAGACGTGCCAGCACGGCGGCGGCGTGTGCAGCGGTCGCGTCCAGGTCCGAGTCGGCCACCCGTCCGTACTGCTTTACCCAGTCGACCCACGCTGCGGCCCACGGCTGTTCCGCAAGGCCGTGTTCGCTCAGCGCCGCGTGCAGTACCTCGACTGTCCGGTCCTGTTCGCGGCCTCGGCGTCGCGTACCCGACTCCTGCCGGGTGACCGGTCTTTCGTGCAGGATCTCCAGCAACCGTTCCAGCTCGACGCCGTGTTCGCCCGCGCGCAGCGATTCGTCCAGTTTGGACACATTGATCCTGGTTCCCTGTCCCCACATGGGGCGACCGTAGACCTCGCCCACCTTCTGGCGGGTCCGCTCGTCCGGCAGCTCCAGCCGGAACGTCGGGGGACGGTCGGCGGCCTCCAGTGCCTGCCTGGCACGTTCCCAGAGTCCCCGCAGCTCCGGCAGGTCCCAGGCGGCGCGAATGCTCTCGGGGTCGTTCAATGTTCCGTCCGCTCCAGACCGCGACCGTTCCACACGGTGTGGGTGCAGGCGATCCCGTGCCCGCTGCGCGGTCGCAGCACGTCGTAGATGTGCATCTTCGGAATCTTGGGGGAAACCCCCCAACCACTCGGCCAGGTGATCATCCAGTCCATGTCCAGATCCACCAGCAACCCCAGCATACGTGCCACCGTCGGGTCGTCCAGCCGCTCGAACGCCTCGTCCAGCAGCACCAGCCGCAACGGGTCGTGCTGCTGGGCGGCGGACTCGATGGCGTCATAGAACGAAGCGGCCGCCGCGAACAGGGTCACATAGGACACCAGCCGGGTCTCCCCGGAGGACAACTGCCGCAGCCGCCGCACCCGCTGCCGATTGTCCGGGCCGGAGTCGCGGACCCGGACCGTGAACTCGTACCAGTCCCGGTAGTCCAGCGCCTTGGCCAGAATCTCACCGTAACCACCGGAAACGCTCTCCCGTTGCGACTCGATCAGATCGGTGAAGACCCGACGCAGCAGGGCGTCCTCTTCTTCGCCGCGTTCCGCGAACGGTTTCCGAACCACCTCGATGGCCTGCCGCATCTCCTCGCTCAGCGCGGTGGCGGGCTGCCATTCCAGCTGCACGTGCACCCCCTGGCTGGAGCGTGCCCCCTCCAGCACCCGATTCATCCGGTCGCACAGGTCCCGGGCCACCGCGAGCTGGTCGCGCAGTCGCTCCGCGAGATCGCGGATGAGGTAGTCGGCGAAGATCGACCGGTACTGTTCGTTGAGGTACTCGCGCTGCTCGGCCAATCGGCGGCTTACCCGCACGGCGGCCTCGGCCACGGGCAGCGGTCCCTCCTCACCGATCACGGTCACGGTCAGCACCTCGTCCTCCTCGGCCGTGGTGATGTCGAAGTGACCGCTCAACGACTGCTGCAACGGGTGCAGTTTGTCGTGCACCGCCTTGGCCGTCGTGTTGCCCGGGGAGGAGCGGGCGACCGCGGTGGACAGCAGCGCGGTCACCGACTCCTCGAACCCACCGGGTTCTTCGGGGAGTTCCCCCGCCGCGGCCGCCACGGCCGCCGCCCAAAGTCCCGGTAGTTCCATCGACCGACGCAGCGCGCTCGCCGCGTCGCGACTCTCCGACTCGCGCTCGGACAGTCGGGCACGAGCCGCCGTCAACTTCTCGTCGAGCTTCCCGGCCTCCTCCCGGGCCGCCGAGACCCGTTCCCTGACCTCGGGAAGTCGCTCGCGGAGCTCTTCCTGCTCCCGCGTCAGCTCGGTGACCTGTTCGGCCACCCGCCTGCCCTCGTCGTCCACGGAGGCGGTCAACTCCGCCAGCGCGGCGGCCTGCTCGGCGTGGTTCGCGCAGTGCTGTTCGGCCAGCGACTCCGCGGCCATCCGATCGGCGACCGTCGCGTCGTGGTGCAGCACCGTGGTGCCCAACTGCTCCAACGTGCCGAGGCATCGTGACCCGAGGGTCTCGCGCAGGGTTTCCAACGCCCGTCTGGCATCCGTGGCGGACCGGTTGGCCTCCTGCAGCGCTTCGGTCTCCGGTTTCAACCCCGCTCGGCCCGCCGCCCGGGACAGCTCGGAACGCATCGCCTGCCAGCGTGCCTCCGCCTGTTCGTGGGCCTGCCGCAACCGGTTCGCGGTGCGCTGTGCCTCGTCCGCGTCGTCGACTGCGCTGCTCAGCCTCGCGTGCGCGCTGAACAGTTCGTCGTCGTCCGGGTAGGATTCCAGCTCGCGTTCCAACGACTCGGCACGTCGCGCCGAGTCGGCCCGCTGCCGTTCGACCTCACCGAGCTCCGCCCGGAGTTCCGCCAGCTCGGCCTCCAACTCGGTGATGCGCTGCTGCCGAGCGGCCCCGCGAGCCCCCGCACCCACGTACTCGGCCGTTTCCTTGCGCCACGCCCCGGAGAGCACCCCGCTGCGCCAGCGACCGTCGGCACGCACCGCTGTTCCCGCCGTGCCGGCCACGGCGACCGAACTCAGCAACGCCTCGATCCGCGCCTCGGGTACGGGGCAGTCCGGTTCGGCGGCGGGGACGAGAAGTTCGGACAGGGAATCCGTGGTGAGCCGCTCGCCAGGGGTGGCCACCACGTCGGCTGTGGTGGGGTCGGTGGCGGTGCCGTCGGCTGTCACCCACGCGTTGAGCAGCCCGCAGGCCTCCAGCGCACCTTCCAGCGCGGCGCGTTCGGACTCGGGCAGCGATTCCGCGAAGTCCACCAGCCGGTGGAACGCCTCGCCCGAGCTCGGGTCCCGTTCCCCGGTGGCCCAGCTCGGCAGGGGCGGTAGCCGTTCGCCGCCGGAACGCAGTTCCGCGAGTTCGGCGTCGCGTTCCGACACCGCCGAACGGGTCTCCGCCAGCTTCCGGTCCAGCTCGGTGATGCGCATCCGCACGCGATGCAGCACCGGCTGCGCCCACTCGCGCATTCGCTCCCGGCCCCCGCGCGCCGCGAAGCGGTCGGCTGTCAGCTGTTCCGGCGTCGGTGACTCCGGGGGCGGGGGTATTCCCGGGTCCTCCGTCGCCAGTGATCCCTCATGCCACCAGCGCCGAACCCGGTCCAGCCATGTCACGGCGGTGTCGTACAGGTCCTGCCGTACCTGGTTGCGTCGTGCGGCGGCCTCCGTGGCGGTCACTTTCGCCGCTTCGGCCTGCCGTTCGGCGTCGGAGACCTCGGCCCGCTGCCGATCGGTCTCCTCGGCCTGCTGCCGCAGTGTCAGGGTCAACGCGCCGCGTTCCCGTGCGGCCTCGACCGCCCTGGCGGCGTGCTCGTCGACCTCACGCAGCCGGGAGGCGAGTTCCTCGGTGTCGGGTTGTGGGGGGACGTGCCGTGCCACGTCGAGCCATTCGGAACCGCTGTCGGCCCTGCCGCGCACGACCTCCCAGCGGACCGTTGCCTCGGCGGGAGGCATCGTCGGTATCGCCGGTGCCAACGAACCGTCCAGCCCCGCCGTCCTGAGCCCGACATCGGCCTGTTGGCGGTGCTGTTCGGCCGCGTCGACGTCCGAGCTCAGTCGTTCCAGCATGCCCAGCACCGTGGAGGCCGAGCGCTGTTCCTGGTCACGGTGCCGTTCGGCCGCGCGCAGCGCGCCCTCCGCGGCGGAGCGCTCGTTGTCCACCAGTGCCCTGCGGTCGTGCAGGTTCTGCAGTTCGGTGTAGGCCGGACTCTGCCGCAATGCCCCCAACGAGGAGTCCAGCTCGCGGTCACGGCGCTCCAGCTCGCCGACCCGCTCCTCGTTCTCGGAACGTTTGTCCAGTTCGGATCGGTACCGCTCGGCCAGCTCGTCGATCGTGGTGTGCAACGAGTCGTGCTGCCTGGACGCCTCACGGGACGTTTTCGCGCGCGTGCGCAGCACCGTCAGCGCGTAGTCCGCGTAGGTGGTCAGAAACGAGCTCAGCGCGCTGTCGGCCGTGGTCAGTCGCAGGATGTTCTCGCGGATCGACTCCAGGTCCTCGAACGAGGTCGCCAGCCGCTGTATCAGCGTCGAATCCAGCGGTGGCAGCGCGTCGGACAGGATCTGTTCGAGCTGCCCCTCCTGCACCCGCAACCCGACGTCGGGATTGCGCAGCGTGCGTTGCAGATGCAGCAGGTCGCCGTAGCGCTCCGGGGTGATGCCGTAAACCGTGCCCGCGATCCTGGCCCGGAAGGACTGCTCGTCGTACAGGCACTCCGGGCCCAGCTCATCGCGCAGCTGGGGCTGGCTCAGCGGCACCTCTCCCGGCCCGATCAACCGCAGGTCGTGCTCGACCCGGCGCTCGGTGACGAACCGCCACGAATCGCTGATCTGGTGCGAGGTCGCGGTGGCCTTCACGCCGATTCCACAGGTCAGGAACCGTTCGGAGCCGTCGGGCGAGGTCCTGGCCAGTTCCACCCAGGCATAGCCGAGCCGGTTGCCGCCGCTCTCACGTTCGTCGAGCATCAACCGCTTCATGCTGACCGTGTCGAATCCCTTGGAGCCGATCTGTCGCAGATCACCGTCCAGGCACAACGGCAGCAGCAACTCCAGGGTGCGGGATTTTCCGGAGCCGTTGGTCCCCTGGAAGATCGCGCGTCCACCGCTGAGGTCGAACGTCTGGTTGGCGTACTGCCAGATGTTGACCACGCCGCCCCGCCGCAGGCGCCACCGGCCCCCGACACCTTCCCGGCCGGGAAGGTCTCCGCCGGAAGCGGTCGAAAGGTGCTCTCCTGCCGCGCCGTCGGGCTGCGTCACCGCTTCCGTGCTCACCGGGCGGGTTCTCCTTCCGGATAGTCGAACAACGCGAGGTCGGGTACCGCCGTATCGGCGGGAGGTTCCGTCTCCCGGTCCGCCGGGGCGGGTTCGCCGTCGGGGACCGGTAGCCAGCGGTGCGCGCTGGGGCTGAGCAGCCACCACTCGGGAGCGCCGGACTCGTGCGGGATCAGCACTCCCACCCGCCGCAGCAGATCAACCACCATCGTGACCAGCGAATCCGGGTCCTCGATCGCTCGGCGGGACCAGGCTGCCGGATATCTCTCCAGCAGCTCCTCGCACGCCCCGCGGAAATCCTCCCGCGCGACCGGATGCCGGTGATCGCCCTCCCTGGCCTCGGAGCCGTCCAGCAGCCGCGGAATCGCGAGCTGAGCCACTCGCGCCACCGTCGAGCTGCCGGGGAACGATGTGTCGTTGAGGTAGTCCTGCGGATCGGTAGTGGCGATGCCCTCCGAACGTGACTCGGCCACGATGCCGAAGTACCGCTCCAACAACCGGGTCTCACCGGACCGGTGCCTGCGCAGCCAGTTCGCCTGTGACTCCGGCAGATCCCGGTAGTGCACCACCGGATCCTCCACCAGCCTGCGTCGCACGGCCTGCTCCACAGTGGCCGCGTGCGTCCCCGAGCTGCCCGACGCGAGTTCCACCAGTCGTTGTGGACCGTCGGCCTCCGACAACGGTCCGGTCACGAGTTGACCGAGCAGATCGGTGTCGACGGTGATCAGCGCCTCCGCCGTGACGTCGTTGGCGAGCGGGCCGACCGTACCCTCGGTCTCGGTGAGCACCCCGAGAGTGACCAGATGGCGCAGTGCGGTGGCCAGCGCCCTGCGTTCGCCGGGTTCGTCGTCGATCGTGATTCCGGCTTCCACCGCGGCCTCTCGGATGTCGTCGATCAACCGCGACAGCAGCACCTGCTTGCCGCACCCGGTCAGCGCGGCCAGCGTCAGCGCCACGTAGGCGTAGCCGCGCGGAGTGAGGGTGGGGACCGCCCTAGTGGCGTCCCGGCCGGGGCCGGACTTGTACAACCGCGCGTACCGCCTGCGGATCACCAGCCGGTAGCCGAGCAGGGTGGCGAACAGTTCCCGCAGCACCGCCCGGTGGCGATAGATCATGCCCAGCAGGTCGCCGTCCTGGCTCGCCGCGTGCAGTAACGGGCGGCGTAGCAGGGTCCTGGCACAGCGCACCACGTTGGCCGCGTCTATGTCGCCGAGTCGGTCGAACCCCGGAACCGAGGTCTCCCGTGTTCTCATCGGATCGCTCCGTCGGTGACGTTCTCGTGGTTCGCGGAGCCGGTGGCGGTGAATTCCCCGGACATCTCGGAGACGTCCAGTTCCACCGCCGTGTCCCGCAGGGTCAGTTCGCCGCGCACGCTGGAAATCGTGGTGGGGCTTTCCGGGGCGTGCCGGATTCGCAGTCGCAGTCGGTGAACCGGTTCCAACGCCGTGCGGGTTTCGGCCGGATCGTCCCGATCGGCCATCGCCAGCGTCAGCAGTTCGCAAAGCACTTCCAGCGCGTCGGCGGAGAGCCTGCTCTCCGCCAGGTTCTCCGCGGCCGTGGCCAGCTCCTCCACTGCGGCGGCACGTCGCTGCTGCTCGGTTCGGCGTTCGTCCAGCAGCTGCTGCTCGGTCATGGGGTCGTGCACCACCCGCGAGGTACCTCCGCTGCCGCTCCGGTCCGCGCGGTTGCGGACGTTGACCGGGATCTCCACGCGGTTTCCCGCCAGCCAGCTGGTGGTGTGCTCGTCCCCGTCGTGCGGTGGCGCGGGCTGAAAACACCGGGAGGAGTACAGCCCGAAAGCGGCGGCGTAGAGCCGATGCGCCCCGGTCTGGTCCGAGTCGTCGAACCAACGCGCCAGGTGGAGCAGGTCACTGCGGCGCCCCGGTACCGGGCCACCGCCCGACGTGGCGTGCTTGACGCTGGCCAGCAACGAGCCGATCGCGCGTGCGGTGGCCTCGCGCAATGCCGACACCTGGCTCGGCCTGCCCGGCGAGTCCAGGAACCAGTCCGTGAGTTCCTGCCAGTCGGCCCCGGTCCTGCCGCGCGCCCGTTCCACCTCCTCACCGAGGTCCTCCACGGTGCCCAGTGCCGCCAGCAGTTGATCGCGACGCCGTGCCAGCACGCTCAACGCCGCGGCGATCGGCTCGGTGTGGCGGATCACGTCCTCGACCACCGCCTGGATGTATTCCACCAGCAGATTCCGGAACCCCGATATCTCGCCCGCGTTCAGGTGATGCCTGGTGACCACCTGGCCGAGGTAGGCGTAGAAGTCGCGCACCGTGTCGGCGAGCTCGGAGTGCTGCAGGAAGACCGTGGTCACCTGTTCCGAGAGGCGCTCCCTGGTCTTCTCCGGCAGGGTCTCTGCGCTCGTCTTCTCGGGAAGCAGCTCCACGATCCCGCTCAGCCCGCGTTCGATGGCCGGCAGCAACTCCTTGGAGACTTCCCGGGCCCCCTCGGGAACCCGCAGCAGTGCGTCCACGTCCCGCTGTACCCGCACCCCCAGCTTGCTCACCTGGAAGCGGACGCTGCCGTGCTGGAACTCCGCGATGCTGGACGCGGTGGTCTCGCGTCTGCCGTGGGTCAGATTGCCCCATTCGCGGAGCTTGCGCAGCCGTTCGACCACGGTCGACAGTTCGGACTCGCCCTCGGCGATCCTGCCCTCGCGTTCGGCCACCGCCAGCGTTCCCGCCACCTCCGCCGCGGAGAGGTCCGCCAGCAGTGTGGAGGTGAACAGCCGCATGATCGCCAGATAGGTGCGGTGACCGCTCACCTGCAGGTGGCGGTAGAGCAGCAGGCGTCGTTCCCCGGAGTCGACATCCGGGGCCGCCGGAAGCTCCCGCTCGGCCGCCGGGCTCTCCGAGCCCTCGGTGCCCGCGGTTGTCCCGCTGTGCGGGGAAGCGATTCTCGCGAGGTCCGCGCCGTCCGTTCCGGTTCCGGTGATCCGTTCCGGACCGGGTGGATGCGCGACCGGGGCAGGGTGGGGCGGCGCGGCGTTCGGCATCACCCCGGAGCTCGGCTCGACGGCTTCGTGATCGGCGGTCACGGTCAGCCACGATAACCCCGGTCGTGGCCGCCACCGAAAACACTCCGTTACTCGCGACCTCGCTGTGCCTCGTGTCGTCACGGAAAGGTAGCGTGCGCCACGGACGTGATCGACCTTGCGAGGAGGAGTTGCCGTGAGCTCGGGGCGGGCGGTCGGTTTATTACTCGGCGTAGCCGCTGACGCGGTTCTGGGGGATCCGAGACGCCGACACCCCGTGGCGGCGTTCGGCAGGATCGCGCAGCGAGCCGAGTCGGTCACCTACCGCCCCAACCGTTCGGCAGGCGTGCTGCACACCGCCGGGTTGGTCGGTGCGACCGTTGGACTGGGTGCGCTGTCGCAACGGATGGTGCGGCGTTCGCCGGTCGCCGAAGCGACGTTGACCGCCCTGACCACCTGGAGTGTGCTCGGCGGGGCCTCCCTGGCGCGGGAGGGAAGCGCGATGGCAGGCCATCTCGACTCCGGTGAGTTGGCGGCGGCGCGTTCCAGGCTGCGAGGACTGTGCGGTCGCCGCGCCGACGATCTCGACACCCAGGGGCTGGCGCGTGCCACGGTCGAATCAGTGGCGGAGAACACCTCGGACGCGGTCATCGCTCCGCTGTTCTGGGGTGCGATCGCGGGAGTTCCCGGCCTCGTCGGTTACCGGGCGGCCAACACGCTCGACGCCATGATCGGGAACCGGAGCAGCAGGTACCGTGCGTTCGGCTGGGCCGCGGCGCGACTGGACGATCTGCTGAACCTGCTCCCGGCACGCACCACCGCGATGTTGACCGTGGTGTGCGCACCGGTGGTCGGTGGCTCGGCCCGCGAGAGCGGCCGGATCAGGCGCCGGGACGCCTCGGCGCACCCCAGTCCCAACGCGGGCCAGGTCGAGGCGGCGTTCGCCGGTGCGCTGCGCATCAGGCTGGGAGGCCGGATCGACTACGAGCACGAGGCAGAGACCCGCCCCGTGCTGGGGGAGGGGCGTACCGCCGACGGTGGCGACATCACGCGGAGTGTCGAACTGTCCAGGCTGATCGGGACCGTGGGGGGTGCGTTGGCCTCGGTGACGGCGCTGCTCGTCGCCGGGCGGCGATGAGTCGTCCCGCGAAGAGCTCGCCGCTCAGGTACCCGACGAGTTCTCCTGCCCCTGGTTCTCCCGTTCCCGTCGTTCCTCCGCCGCGATCACCTCGGCGACCGACATGCGGGATTTCCGCTTCCGTCCGCCAGCCGCGCCGCTCCCGGACGTGTTCTCACCCGGTGATCCTCCGCTCGCGCCCCGACCGTTCGGGGCGCGGGGGGAACGCACTTCGCTGTAGACCAGATACCCCACCGCCAGCGGAGCCATGACTCCGAAGATGATCCACTGCATCGCGTAGGAGAGGTAGGGACCTGACTCCAGCCTCGGCAGTGGCACCGCCTGCAGCACACCGGGCTGCTCGGAGACCAGCGTGAAGTAACCGGGGCGCATCGGGATATCCACGCCGCGCTCCACCGTGTTCGAGTTGATCGCGTACGTCCACCGGTGACCGTCGTGGCGGAACATCGAACGCTGCTCGGTGTCCTGCTCGTTCGTGCGGACCCGTGCCGTCAACCGCACCGTTCCCTCCGGGGCGGACGCGTACTCCGGGGCTCTGGTGGACTCCACCGGGCGGATGAACCCGCGGTCGACCAGCACTGTTCCGCCGCTCTCCAGCCGGAACGGGGTCAGCACCTCGAAAGCGGGTTCGCCGAGTACCGTGCGCTGCCAGGCCAGCGTCTCGCCTCGGGAAAGATAGTGACCGGTGAACGTGACCCGCTTCCAGTCGGTCGAGGAGCCCGGAGCCTCACCACGGGACAACACCTCACGCAACGGCTCGGGTTCCGCGCGCATCGAGGCTCGGATCGCCTCGTTGCGCGCCTGCGTCTCGTTGTGCCTGCTGAACTGCCACGGTGACAGCACCGTGAAGCAGAGCGTGGAAAAAACACCCACCAGCAGGAGCAACGCGATCCAGCCGGGGCGCAGTAGAAACCCGAAACGCACGGCTCCACGGTAGGCCGGGCGACGGCCGGTGCGCCGCACGGGTCCACCCGGTAGTGGGACTCGTCTCTTGGGTCAGAACGAGCGCAGCGCCTCCCGCGCGACCGAATGGGCCTGGCGGGCGAAGCCGCGACCGAACAGCACGCCGTGCACCAGCAGCGGGAACAGCTGGTGTATCCCCACCCGCTCGCGCCAGCCCGGCGCCAGTGGTGTCTCGGCCTCGTAGGCGGCCAGCACCCGCTCCAAATGGGGACAGCCGAACAACCGCAGCATCGCCAGATCGGTCTCGCGGTGCCCGCCGTGCGCGGCCGGGTCGATCAGCCACACGTGAGTCGCGTCCGCCGGAGCTCGTCCCCAGTGCACGTTGCCACTCCACAGGTCGCCGTGCAGCCTGGCGGCTCCCTCGTCGGCGCCGGGAAGTTCGCCTAGCCGTTCGCAGAGTTCGGTTATCGGCTCCGCCTCCGAGTGGTACAGCGTGCCCGCGTCCACCAACCGTCGCACGTAGGGCTCCACGCGCAGTGTGCTGTAGAAGGTCGGCCAGTCCGCCACGGGCTCGTTACGCATCGGAGCCAGGCCGATCCACGCGTCCCAGGGGCCGCCCGGAGGAGGACAGCCGTGCGCGGTGGCTCCGGCGGCATGCGTCCGCGCGAGTGCGCGTCCGAACTCAGCCGCCGCCTCGGCGGTGGGAGAGTCCTCGACCACGTGCTCGGTGACCAGCCACTGTTCGTCCGCGCCGAAGACCTCGGGGACCCGTATCGTGTCCGCCTCGGCCAGCCACCGCAGTGAGGCCGCCTCGGCGCTCAGGACGTGCGGCATGTTCGGCGGGGCGGCCTTGGCGAACACGATACGGCCGTCGTCGAGTCGTACCTCGTAGGCCGCCGAGGCGTCACCACCCCCGAGACGACGAGGCTCAGCCGCCTCGGCACCCGTCAGTTCCGCGACCGCCTCGGCCAGCCCAGAATGACTCATCACATCTCCCTCGCGCGGGTTGTCCTATCGTGATTCCGGTCGGACCCGGGTGATTTCCGCTCGGCTCCGGTCGGTTCCACGCTCGACCGGTGCGAGGAGCGCTCACGAGGCCGGCTCGGAAGGGGACGGCGTCTCGGTCGAGGAGGCGGAACCCCGCTCTCCCGACCCGGGCAGTCCCAGGCCGGTCCTGACCCGGTCGAGCAGTCCCGGGACAGCGGCCTCGATCATCTCCATCGCCCCGTCGAAACCGCGCTCGCCACCGAAGTAGGGGTCCGGCACCTCCGCCCACTCGTCGGACTTCGGGTCGAACGAGCGCAGCAGCCTGACCCGGTCGGTGTCCTGAACCTCGTCCCGGAGCACGCGCAGGTGCCCCGCGTCCATGGCCACCAGCAGGTCCGCGCCGAGGTGGTGCTCGTCGAGCTGTGCGGCGGTGTGCTCGGTGGGATAGCCGTGGTCCGCCAGCACCGCGCTGGTGCGCGGATCGGCCGATTCCCCGACGTGCCAGGGACCGGTGCCCGCGCTGGACACCTCGACCCGGTCGGAGAGCCCGGAACGTCGCAGGTGTTCACCGAACACCAGCGCTGCCATGGGAGACCGGCAGATGTTGCCGGTGCAGACGAACGAGACGTGGAAGGCCTTGGTGGTGGAATCGAATGTCACACCCCCAGTGTCCCGTCGAACGGCATCGCCCGGGCGCCGGGTTCTTCCACGTGACGCTTTCCGGGGCCCGCCGAGTCCGGCGTCCGGCGGTGCCCGCGGCACCACCGGCGCTGTCCGGTCCGAGCCGCGCGGTAGCTAGACTGCCGGGGATGACTGGCCGGGACGACAGGGAGATGCTGCGCCATCACGGAGATGTGGACGCCGCTGGCGAGCTGCTCGACTTCGCGGTCAACGTCCGGCTGCGACAACCCCCCGAGTGGTTGCGCGATCGGCTGATCGCCGCGTTGGACAGGCTGGGCGGTTACCCCTCCGCCGAGGACGACCTCGCGGCCCGGTACGCGGTGGCTCGACGGCACGACCGTTCTCCCGTGGAAGTGCTGCCCCTCGCCGGGGCGGCGGAGGGATTCGCGCTGCTGCCCACGCTGCGCCCGGAGCTGGCCGCGGTGGTGCATCCCTCGTTCACCGAGCCCGAGCTGGCGCTGCGCGAGGGCGGGGTCGACGTCACCCGCGTGCTGCTCGACCCGGCGGACGGATACCGACTCCGGCCCGAGGCCGTGCCCGAGCGGGCGGACCTGGTGGTGTTGGGCAACCCCACGAACCCGACCTCGGTGCTGCACCCCGCCGAGACCCTGCGTTCGTTGGCCCGCCCCGGACGGGTGCTGGTCGTGGACGAGGCCTTCGCCGACGCGGTGGTCGACGAGCCGGAATCGCTGGCCGCCGAACGGATCCCCGGGCTGCTCGTGCTTCGTTCGCTGACCAAGATGTGGGGACTGCCCGGACTGCGGGTCGGATACGCGCTGGGAGAGCCGGAACTGCTGCGTCGGCTGACGCACCGCCGCCCGCACTGGCCGGTGGGCACGCTCGGCCTGGAAGCCCTGCTGGCGTGCTGTGAACCCGACGCCGTGGCCGAGTCGCAACGCGCGGCGGCCCTGCTCACCCGGTGCCGCGACGAACTGGCGGCCGAGCTCGCCGAGATCCCGGGAGTCGACGTGGCCCTGCCCGCCGCTGCCCCCTTCCTGCTGTTGCGGGTGCCGGACGGTCCTTCGGTGCGTGCCGGGCTGCGGCAACACGGGATCGCGGTACGCCGGGCCGACACCTTCCCCGGGCTGGACGAGGACCACATCCGGGTGGCCGTGCGCGGCGATACGGAGAACTCCCGACTGGTCACGACGCTGCGGGAACTCGTCGCGCCTCCGCACTCCCGGGGTTGGGCACACGCCGACGACGAGCCGGTTGCCATCGTTACCGAAAACCGATCCACGACACGGGAAGCGACTCGATGACCACACGGATCAGGGATGTGCTCGACGTACTCGAAGCCGCCTACCCGCCGAGTTACGCCGAGTCGTGGGATGCGGTCGGGTTGGTCTGCGGCGATCCCGATGCGACGGTGGAACGTGTGCTGTGCTGCGTCGATCCGGTCGAGGAGACCGTCGAGGCCGCCGTTGAGCAGGGTGCCCAGCTGCTCGTCTCGCACCATCCGCTGCTGCTGCGCGGGGTGCACGCCCTGCCTGCCGACGACCCCAAGGGCCGCCTGCTGCACCGGTTGATCCGGGCCGGGATCGGGCTGTACTGCGCCCACACCAACGCCGACACGGCCAGCCCCGGTGTTTCCGACGCGCTGGCCGCGCGGCTCGGACTGACCGTCACCGGTCCGCTCAGCCCGCACCACGAGGGGGCCGAGACCGGTCTGGGCAGGCTGGGAACCCTGCCCGAGCCCGAACCGTTCGAACGCTTCGTGCAACGGGTCGCCGACGCGTTGCCCGCCACCTCGTGGGGGGCGCGCGGAGCGGGGGATCCGCACCGCACCGTGCGGCGGGTCGCAGTGTGTGGCGGCTCGGGTGACTCGAACCTGGCGGCCGCTGTCGAGGCTGAGGTGGACGTCTACGTCACCGCGGATCTGCGGCACCATCCGGCGGCCGAGCACCTCTCGCGTGCCGATGTCCCCGACACGCGTGTTCCCAACCTCGTCGACGTCGCGCACTGGGCCAGCGAGTGGCCCTGGTGCGAGCAGGCAGCCGATGTCCTCGGCGCGGCGTTGCCCGATACTGTCGAAGTTCTCGTCTCCGCGTGCCGCACCGATCCGTGGACGGTGCACGCGCACGCCACGGACACCGATACTGGGAGGAAGTCCGAGTGAAAGCCGATCCCGCCGCACAACGCAGGTTGCTCGAAGTCGCCAACGTCGATGCCGAGCTCAACCGCATCAACCACCGCAGGCGGTCGCTTCCGGAGCTGGAACGGATCGGCGCCGCCGAGCGCGAGATGCGGACCAAGCAGGACGCGTTGGTCGCAGCGCGGACCACACTCGACGATCTGCGCAGCGAGGTCGAGCGGCTGGAGAACGAGGTCGATCAGGTGCGGTCGAGGCAACAGCGCGACCGCCGGATGATGGACTCCACCGACTCCTCCAAGCAGCTGGAGGACCTGCAGCACGAGATGAGCACCCTCAGCAGGCGCGAGGCGGCGCTGGAGGACGACATGCTGGAGGTCATGGAGCGCCGCGAAGCCCAGGAGACCGACGTTTCGCACGCCCAGCAGGAGGTCAACACCGCGGAGTCCGAACTGGAGGACGCGCGACACGCTCGTGACGAAGCGTTGGCCGACCTGGAAAGTGACGAGGCCAAGCGACTGGCCGAACGGGAGTCGCTGGTCGCCGACATACCGCAGCAGCTTCTCGACCTCTACGAACGCATCAGGCAGCAGCGTGGTTCGGGTGCCGGATATCTGCAGGGGAACAGGTGCGGGGCCTGCCGTCTCGAACTGGACCGGGCGGCGCTCGCCTCGGTGCGGGAGGCCGAGGCGGACGATGTGGTGCGCTGTGAGGAGTGCGGCGCGATCATGGTGCGTACCAAGGAGTCGGGGCAGTGAGCACACGGGTGATCGTCGAGGCCGATGGCGGGTCACGCGGTAATCCGGGCGCGGCGGGCTACGGAGCGGTGGTTCGCGACGCCGCGGACGGACGGGTGCTGGCCGAGCGCTCCGGTGGTCTGGGGGAGACGACCAACAACGTCGCCGAATACCGCGGCATGATCGCCGGTCTGGACGCGGCCCTGGAACTCGGCGCGGCGGAGGCCGAGATCCGGCTGGACTCCAAACTCGTCGTCGAACAGATGTCGGGCAGGTGGCGGGTCAAGAACCAGGCGTTGCAACCGTTGGCCGCCGAGGCGCGGAAGCTCGTGTCGCGGTTCACCTCCGCGCGGTTCCAGTGGATTCCACGGGAGCGCAACAAACACGCCGACCGGCTCGCCAACGAGGCCATGGACCGGCAGGACGACGGTGCGGAGCCGCCCTCCGAAGCCACCCCGCCGCCCGAAGCGGGATCGACGGTGCCCGCCGGGGCCGCCGGGACGCCCGAACCCGCTGAGCGAGCCGCTACGACCGAAGCCGCCGGGGCCGACTCCACGCCGAGTGGTGTCGCCAGTTGGAGCGGCGCCGTGGGAGCCCCCACGCGGTTGTTGTTGCTGCGGCACGGGCAGTCCCCCATGTCGGTGGACAAACGCTACTCCGGCCGGGGGGACGTCCCGCTCACCGAGCTGGGGAGGCGCCAGGCCCGGGCCGCCGCCGGGCGACTGCTGACGATGGAGGAGCTCGTTGCCGGCGAGGGAGCGGCCCCGGTGCTTTCCTCACCGTTGAGCCGGGCTCGCGGTACCGCCGAAACGGTGGCCACGGCCATCGGCGGCCAGCTGGTTCCGTACGAGGGGTTGGTGGAGACCGACTTCGGTGCCTGGGAGGGGCTGACCTTCACCGAGGCGGCACAGCGGTACCCCGAGCTGCATCGCAGCTGGCTCGGTGATCCCGCGGTGCCACCTCCGGAGGGCGAGAGCATGAACGAGGTCTTCGAGCGGGTCGACGAGATGCGAAACCAGCTGTTGCGGGATTACGCGGGACGAACGATCGTGCTCGTCACCCACGTCACCCCGATCAAGGCGCTGTTACGCATGGCCCTGGGAGCCGGGCCCGAGCTGTTCTACCGGCTCCACCTCGATCTTGCCTCGCTGTCGGTGGCCGAGTTCTATCCTGACGGCAACGCCTCGGTTCGGTTGGTCAACGACACTTCACACCTTCGAAGTCTCTGACGGCACTCACCGCTGTTCAGAGAGCGACGTGTTCGCGTGCCAGCACCACGGCGCCGTCGAGCTCGGCATGGTGCAACGAGCTCGTAACCAGGCGGCAGGCGGAGTGCGGTAGCGAGGAGCACCGCACCGCCTGGTCCATCGGATGCCGCAGTACCTCGCCCGCCCGGGTCACCGCACCTCCGAGCACGACCAGATCCGGATTGAGCACGTTGCGGAGGTAGGCGATTCCGCGTCCCAGCGCCGTACCAGCCCGCCGCAGCGCTGCCGTCGCCCCGGCATCGCCGTGCTCGGCGGCGTGCAGCACGGCGTCGATGTCGCAGTCGGGCGCGAGCGCGGTCGGGATTCCGTCCTCGGCGGCCTCGCGCACCGACTGCAGAATCGCGGGTCGTGAGGCCACGCTCTCCAGACATCCCGAGTTGCCGCAGGCGCACTGCCGACCGTTGTCCTCCACGCGGCAGTGCCCGATCTCGCCGCCGATTCCCGTCGCCCCCGAGAACAACCGCGAGTCCAGCACAACGCCCGCGCCGATGCCCGTGTCGACCATGATCCGGACGAAGTTGGCGATACCGTCACCCCAACCGAAGCGTTGTTCCGCCAACGCACCGGCGTGCGCCTCGTTGTAGATCACCGCGGGGACGCCGAACAGCTCCTCGACCCATTCCCGGAGCGGCACGTCGTGCCAGTCCAGATTCGGGGCCAGCAGACAACGTCCGCCGCGGTGGTCGACCAGTCCGGAGACCGAAACCCCGACGGAGGAGATGCGCTCCACGGGAACTCCCGCTCGTTCCGCCGCTTCGTGGACGAGTGGTTCCAGCCGGTTCACACCCGCTGCCGCGTCGCCGACCGAGCTGGGAGCCGAGGCCCGCGCCAGCGTCCTGCCCAGCGCGTCGGCCACGGCCACCGAACTGTTGCGTACCCCCAGGTGGACACCCACGTAGGCACGCGCGTCCGGGTTGAAGATCACGAGGTTCGGCCTGCGACCGCCCGCTCCGGCAGCCTCGCCGACTCCGGCCGGGACGAGCAGCTCCTCCTCGAGCAGCGAGTCGATGATCGAGGACACCGAGGGCTTGGTCAGACCGGTCGTGCGGGCCACAGCCGCGCGTGAGCGCGCTTGGCCGTCGCTGAACAGCTCGATCATGTGCTGTCGGTTCAGCTGCCGGACCGTCCGTGGGTCGGCCATGCCGCGAAAACCTCCTCGTACGGCTCACGGATCACCACCGACCGCGAGCGCTATAGCTCTCGGTGACCGATCGAAACCCTGAGTAACAGTCGTTCACCGTATTGACACGCATTAGTAAGGATACGATCCTTACCAACCATTGCTGGGTCACACTTCCCCTTAAGTGCAATGGAGCATAGATGTCCTTCCATTCCACCACCGGCACCTCGGGTGCCGGATCTCACGCCCGCCCACTGCGCACAGCCCACTTCGCCTCGGTGGCGGCGCTCGGCGGGTTCCTCTTCGGCTACGACACCGCCGTGATCAACGGAGCCGTCACCTCGATCCGGGAAACCTTCGGGGTCGGTTCGGTCGTCACCGGGCTGGCCGTCGCCATGGCCCTGATCGGGTCCGCCCTCGGCGCGTGGAACGCCGGAACGCTCGCCGACCGGTACGGCCGACTGGTCACGATGCGCACCGCCGCGGTGCTTTTCCTGCTGAGCGCGATCGGGTCGGCACTGCCGTTCACCGTCTGGGACTTCACGTTCTGGCGGCTCATCGGTGGCGTCGCGGTCGGCATGGCCTCGGTGATCGCACCGGCCTACATCGCCGAGATCGCTCCGGCCCGGCGCAGGGGACGACTCGGCACCCTGCAACAACTGGCCATCGTGCTGGGCATCGCGATCTCCCAGGTGATCAACTGGGCCATCGCCGGTGCGGCCGGAGGTGCAGCGGAGCCGCTGCTGGGGCTCGACGCCTGGCAGTGGATGCTGGCGGTGGAGGCGGTTCCCGCGGTTCTCTACGGGGCGCTGGCGTTCACCATTCCGGAATCACCGCGTTACCTGGTCACCCGGGGTCACTTCGACCGTGCTCGACAGGTGCTGGACACCACGGAGGAGGGCGACGTCGACGAACGGCTCACCGAGATCCGGGAATCCGTGGTGAACGACCACCGGCCTCGGGTGCGGGATCTGCGCAGCGCGCGCTCCGGGCTGCTTCCGATCGTCTGGATCGGCATCGTGCTGTCCGTGTTACAGCAGTTCGGCGGGATCAACGTCATCTTCTACTACTCGTCGGCGCTGTGGCAGTCGGTCGGCATCGACGAGTCCAGTTCACTGCTGCTGAGCCTGTCCACCCAGATCTTCAACGTGCTGGGCACCGTCATCGCCCTGCTACTGCTCGACAAGGTCGGACGACGCCCGCTGCTACTGACCGGCTCGGTGGGCATGACGGTCATGCTGGGACTGGCCACGTTCGCCTTCAGTCACGCGAACACCGTGGACGGCGAACCCAACCTGGCCAACCCGTACGGGCCGATGGCGCTGGTCGCCGCGCACGTCTTCGTGTTCTTCTTCGCGATCTCGTGGGGTCCGGTCGTGTGGGTGCTGCTGGGCGAGATGTTCCCGAACCGGTTCCGCGCTCCCGCGCTGGCTGTCGCCGCAGCGGCCCAGTGGCTGGCCAACTTCCTGGTCACCGCCACTTTCCCGCCGTTGTCCGACATCAGCCTGTCGATGACCTACCTCGGATACACCGCCTTCGCGGCCGTGTCGGTGTGGTTCGTGCTCAAGTGGGTCCCCGAGACCAAGGGACGGACACTCGAGGACATGGATCGCACCACCGTCTCCTCGAGGGCCTGAGCGACCGATTCGACCGGCGGTCGGCAAAGTTGTCGGTCCGCGGCCCTGGTTGTCGGGATTCCTCCCGCCTCCGCTCCCGCGAGCAGTGCCCGAAGTGGTGGGCACCCCTCGGTCCCGCCACCACTCGCGAGCGAGAGCGGACGGGAGGTTCCCGCAATCGGTCCCCTGGGGCGAACGGTCCCCTGGGGCGAACGGGGGCGCCCAACTCCTACTAGAATGGTGGTGCGGACGAGTCGACCGGGCGGCCGCGACGGGGTTCGGCCCCGTCGAGGAAAGTCCGGACTCCACAGGGCAGGGTGGTTGCTAACGGCAACCAGGGGTGACCCTCGGGAAAGTGCCACAGAAAGCAAACCGCTCGACCGTACTGCTCGGTCGGGTAAGGGTGAAAGGGTGGTGTAAGAGACCACCAGCGCCCCCGGTGACGGGGACGGCTCGGTAAACCCCACCCGGAGCAAGGTCAAGAGGGCACCGTTGTCGGTGTCTGCGCAAGTGTTCGAGGGCGGCCCGCCCGAGACTTGCGGGTAGACCGCTGGAGCCCGTCGGTAACGGCGGGCCTAGATGGATGGCCGCCACGCGGCGAACGCCTCGGGCGTTCGCCGCGTACAGGATCCGGCTTACAGGTCGACTCGTCCGCTCTCTCGGGCGGCGTTTCCGCCGTCCGCTGTCAGTGCTTCTTCCGATCCGGACATGTCCGTCGTGCTCGGTAGTCCGGCCGTGCTTCTCGGCGCCCCGGCGAGGACCCCCGACGCCCATCCCGAGCAGCGATCCGATCACCCGTTGGTTCGATCGTGCCGCGTTTTCGGGAGAAAAGATCCGAGATGGCGTGGTAACCAATCGATGTCGGGCCCACCAGGAGCGAGAGCAGGCGGGACGTTTCGCCGAGTGGTCCTTCGCGAAAGGTGAGTCGACGACGTACCGCTGCCTCTTGCCGACGTCTCCCGTGCTGGAAGGCGACCGAACCGGGCAGCGGGATCCGACCCCGCCCGTGAAATTGGGAGATCGGCTTGGCAGGGTATGTCTTCGCCTCGGACGACCGACTCACCGCGACCCATCTCGGTGCCCTGGACAGGGCCTTCGACCACATCAGCGCCCGAAGGCTGCTCGACTGCGGCGTACGTGCGGGTTGGCGGTGTCTCGACGTGGGGGCGGGGAGCGGTTCGCTGGCGGTGTGGCTGGCGGGAAGGGTCGGTCGGGGCGGTGAGGTCATCGCCACCGACCTGGATCTTCGTGGCTTGCGGTACGCGGCCGCGAGGAACCTGCGAGTCGTCGAGCACGATCTCACCGTGGATCGACTCGCCGAGGGCGGTTACGACCTGGTCCACGGCAGACTGCTGCTGATTCTGCTCGAAGGGCGATGCGACCTGCTGCGGCAGCTGGTGGGGGCACTCAAGCCCGGCGGGGTTCTGCTGCTCGAGGACTTCGACGTCGAGGGCGCGGGAACCGTTTGTGCTCCCAGCGAGGCGGACGCGGAGGTTTTCGACCGCGTGTTGTGGTCCTATCTGGACGCCATGTCCGCCATGGGGGCCGACATACACTGGGGACGACACCTCTACGGCGAGCTGTGTCGGACGGAACTGAGCCGGGTCTATTCCACGGCAACAGCCGAGGTGTGGCGGGGTGGCTCGCCCGGGTGTGAGCTGATCCGGACCAATTTCACCCAGTTGCGGGAACGCGTCCTCGCCGACGGTCGGGTTGACCTCGCCGATTGGCGGCATGCCATGCGACTGCTCGAGGACCGGCGTTTCGCGATGCGCGGTTTTCTGCTCGTCGCCAATTCGGGGATTCGGTAACTCGTGCCCCTTCTCCGCCGCTGCCACCCGAACGGGGAGTACGTGCGACGATGATCGACACTGGCTTCACGGAAGTGTGATGTGAGATCCGGCATCATCGGTGTGGGCGCCGACTGACCACCGGGGCCGTTGTCGGAGTCCGCCGGCTAAGAAAGGATGGTCCACGGTTGGCCACTGTCGAACCTTCCACTCGGGACAGCAAACGGCTCGGTGTGGACGAACGGGTGAATCCCCGCCGGACCGTGCGACACGAAGTTGCGCCGTACGAGTGGTTTTCAGGCTCGGCGGGCATGCTGTAAGAGTGACACGTTCGACGCCACACCCGGTGGGCGCTACCACTACTTCCGGGACACGTGCCATGTTCTACTCGATACCGCGTGCCGGGCATCCCCCGGTTTGTCGAAAAAAGCCGACAACCGCTCGTACACAGAGGTAACAATGACCGCCGTGCCACTACCAGCCCCCGACCCGATCGCAACGTTCGTCATGACGCGGTCGCCGGTGACGGTGCTCGCGCAGACAGATCTGAACACCGACGGCATCCGGGAATGGATTCTGAACAATCTGCTCCCGCTGTTGCTGTTGACCGTGGCACTGCTGCTGCTGTGGCTGGGCGGCGGCAAGGGCGACAACGCGGGTGTGATGCGCCGTGTCGGAGGCGTCTTCGTCGCACTGGCGATCATCGGACTCGCGGTCAGCGGTACCGGTGTGGACATCGGAACCTTCATAGCCGGCCTGTTCAGCACCAGCGGTGGGTAACGACCGAGAGTTCGGCCCGATGGGCAGGTGGCAAGGATATGCAGGTACGTACCGACGACGAGATCTATCGGGTGGACGCCGTCTGGCTGGGCCCGCCGAAGGCGACCTTCCCGTGGCGCGCCCGCTACGTCGCCTGGGGCGTGGGAATCCTGGTCTTTCTGCTGGTGCTCGCAGCGGAGCGTCGGATGAACATCGGCTTCGGTTTCTTCTCCACAGCGTGGGCCGTGGTCATCACGATCGCGCTGACCCGACTGATCTGTTCCCGAATCAGCCACGAACGACCGCTGAGCGCCGTGATGGTGATGTGGTTGCGTGAACTGACGGCGCCGCGCCGGTCCATGCGGGGAAGGGGAGGAGCCGCGAGCGCCGCCGCCGTGCGGGTCAGTTCGCGACGTCCCCGCCCCGCCCGCTCCAAACAGTCCCGACGTGGGAGGCGAGCCGCCCGCCGGAAGCGACCCGCCGCCGGGTCCACACCCGCCGGACCCGCTCGGCAGGGTGAAGCTCCCCGCCCCGCTCGCGAGGTCCGGACCCCGCGTGATCGCTCCGGTTCCGTCGGACGAGCCAGTCCCCCCAACAGTCGTGTGCGTAGCAAGGAGGTTCGCGGTGTTCGGTCGCGGGCGAGGTCGTGAGAACGATTCCAAGCGGGCCTCGGGGCAGCAGTACCGTGCCGCGCCGCAAAAGGCGTCGAATACCGGGCGGCGGAGCAAGCGCAAGGAGCGCAAGCCTTCCGGGGAACAGTCCCTACCCAGCTACACGCCGTCGATAGCGGCCCGCTCCATCGACGGTCATCTGCTGCGGACCGGCCAGGACGTGTTCGCCTGGTACCGACTCTCCCCCCAGCGCTGGTCGTTCAGATCCGATTCGCAGCGCCAGGACCTCATCGCCGCCATCGCCGGGCAGTACGCCGAGTTGCAGGGACGTTGGCTGCACCTGCGCGTGACGAACCGGCCCTATCCGATCCGGATGTGGGCCGAGGCGCACGTACGTAACGCGCACAACCCGATCCCCGATGTGTCGGGTGCGTTGAGTTTCGACGACTACATGGTCGGCGAACAGCAGCAGCTCATGGGCCGCTCGATGGCCGAGAAGGAGGTCTACCTGGGGGTGCAGGTCCAGACCCGCAACGTGGTCGACCGCGCGGTCGAGCGGGCCGCGCCGCTGCTGCGTCGAGTGTTCCCGGAGGCCGTCGACGCCGAACTGGTTGCCCTGGACAGCGAGATCGAGCACCTGGACCAGGTGATCGGCTCGGCGGGTCTGGACGGCAGGCCGGTCACCGCCGAGGAAGTCTCCTGGTTGATGCACCGCTCCTGTTCGCTCGGGCTGCCCGCCCCGCGAAACCTGCCCGCGACCCCCAGCAGCGACTGGCAACCCGAGGACCTGGCCTCCTTCACCGACGCCGCCGACATGCACCAGGAGCCCTACGCCCCCACGGTCACCGTCCGGGGACGTACCGGCTCCAACGCCGGAGTGAGCAGACAGGTGGCAGTGCTGACCCTCGGTCAGACGCACGGACTGCAGATCCCCGAAGTGGACGATCCCTGGCTGCAGCACTCCGACCGGCTGCCCGCTCCGGTCGAGTGGTCCGCCCGCATCTACGTCCGTCGGCCGGAGGACGTCGGTGGGGAGCTGCAGCGCCAGATGAACAAGGTGCGCTCCCAGGTACGCCACTACACCGAGGAACACGGCCTGGAGCCGCCCACCTCGCTCTCCCGACAGGCGGGCAGGGTGTTGGAGATCGACGACGAGATGACCTCGGGCTTCACCGCGTTGGCCACCAGGGTGCGTTCCTGGTGGCGCATGTCGGTGTCCGGGCCGACCGAACGTGACGCGCTGCGGCTGGCCCAGCAGTTGCTCGATCTCTACAAACCCAAGGTGGCGATCGAGCATCCCGAGGCCCAGTACGCCATGGCGCGGGAGTTCATCCCGGGTGAGCCGCTCGCCTCGGGGGCCTACATGCGTCGCGGCTCCGTCGTGTGGGCCGCGTCCTCGGTGCCGCAGGCCACCGCCGAGGTGGGGGACCGCAGAGGGGTGCTGCTGGGCGAGACCTGCACCGCCACGCGGCGCCCGGTGGCCTGGGACCCGTGGATGGCGCAGGAGGTGCGCGACGCCTCCGGGCTGACCGCCATGGTCGCGGGCCTCGGCGGCGGGAAGTCCTTCCTCGGTGGCGGACTGGTGTACAAGACGCTGCGTTCCGGGGCCTACTGGACGTTGCTGGACCCGTCCGGTCCGTTGGCCGAACTGTGCGAGCTGCCCGAACTGCGGCCCTACGCGCGTCCGATCAACCTGCTCAACGCGCAACCGGGGATCCTCAATCCGTACCGGGTCGTCGCCGAGCCGGAGCTGGAACACTTCGTGGACGAGGAGGACCCGGAGCGCAGCTGGCGGCGGGAACGCGCGCTGGCCGCGGCCACCAGACGCCGACTGGTGCTCGACGTGCTCACCGGCCTGTTGCCCTACGACGTAGCCCGGATGCCGCAGACCCGCATCGTGCTGCTGCGCGCGGTCCGGGCCGTCGGCGGCAGGCCCGACGCGCACCCAGGCATGGTGTTCGAGGCGTTGCGCAGAGATGCCAGTGAGCACCACGAGCACGCCGTGGTGGTCGCGGACTTCCTCGACGAGGTCCGCGAGCGCATGTCGTTGTTGATCCCGGAAGCCGACGCCGATCCCTACTCGCAGCGCAGGGAGGACCGGCTGACCGTGCTCACCATGGCCGGGCTGACCCTCCCGAAGGACGGGGTCGGCCGCGAGCACTGGACCGACAGCGAGGCCCTTGGTGTCCAGCTGCTCAACCTGGCGGCGTGGCTGACCCAGCGCACCGTCTACGAGCGACCGAAGGAGGAACGCAAGGGGGTCTGGATCGACGAGGCGTTCTTCCTGTCCGAGGTTCCCACCGGTCGGGTGCTGATGAACCGCTTCGCCCGTGACTCCCGGAAGTGGAACGTGCGTGTGCTGCTTTCCAGCCAGATTCCCGACGACTTCCTGCGCATCCAGGGATTCGTGTCGCTGCTGGACTCGGTGTTCATCGGCAGGCTCGACGACGAGCAGGCCCAGTCCGACGCGCTGCGGCTGTTGAAGGTGCCGGTCGACGCGGGGTACGAGCAGGTCGTTTCCGCGCTGGGGCGCCGCCCCGGGCCGTCGCGCACCAGCACCGAACGGGACCGTTCGCCGCGGCAGTTCATCTTCGGTGACGGTGACGGCGGCGTGGAACGCATCAGGATCGACTTCAGCGGTCCGCACCTGCAGCACCTGCGCGATTCGCTGGACACCACGCCGGTGGCCGAGGAGTCCGAGGAGAACACCTCGGGCGGGAACGATGCGCTGACGCCGAACTCCGACTCGATCGCCGAGATCGGCGGTCCCGACTCCGAGGACGAACCGGTCTCCGAGGAGAACGAGGAACTGCTGGAGGATTTCGCCGAGTGGGAGCTCACCGCCGCGGGGGTGGGCCGCGACGACCACCAGACCGATCCCGACGAGGATCCCGGGAGCAGTAACGGTTACCGGGGCGGGGACCGAGCACGAGGTGTTACCTGATCGTGTGGTTGCTGTTGATCCTGGCCGCGGCGACCACGACGGTGGTCGCCGGAGTTCGACGTGCGGCACGCGGTTCCGCTCGTTCTCCGGCACCCCGCCGTGGCCGTCGCGGCGCGTTGACGATCGTGATCGCGCTACTGGGACTGCAGGCCCTGGCCGGTGCTCCCGCCTACGCGCAGCCGTTGGACTGCACCGAACCCCCGACGCCGGGACGTCCCGGCACCGGCATGGTTGGTGCGCTGGATCCGGCGCCGATCGGTGTGGGGCAGAGCGGCAGTGCCTACGACAAGTACGGCTATGCCGGGCAGGTCTGGCACACCTACGATCTCGGTTGCGGGCCGCAGGGGGTCAGCAACCCCAACGCGATGGTCGACACCTGGATCGGCAACCAGCTGTTCAACGTCGCCAAGAACCTGGTGGGCGTGACCAACGCGCTGCACTACTCGCTGCTGTCCGGCGACCTCATGGAACCGCTGGACGACATGATCGCCGAGGCCACCGTGGCGCTGTACGACAGCGTGTTCACCCCCTGGTTCGGGGTGGTCGCGGTGATACTCGCCGTGCTGCTGTTCCGCTACATCTGGCGTGGTGATCTCGCCAGCATCGGAAAGCGGACCACCTGGGCACTCGCGGGTCTGTGGCTGGCCAGCGCCACCTATCTGACCCCGCTGGTCTACACCCAGGCCCTGGACGACGTAGTGATCACCGGCACCTCCGCGGTGCAGGGCGGCTTCCTGCGCGAGGTCGGTGTCGACGAGCGGGACGGCCTACCCACCCTGCTGCACAACCAGGTGGTTTATCGAGGATGGTTACGCGGCGAGTTCGGTGACCCCGACTCGGCCAAGGCCGAGGAACTGGGCATGGAGCTGCTGGACGCGCAGGCCTGGACGAAACGGGAGGTGCTTTCCGGCGCCGCCGACGGTTCCGGGCAGGAGAAACAGCAGCAGTTCGAAGACGTCGCCTCCCGGATGGGAGGGGCCTACGGCTACCTCCAGGGCGTGGACGGCAGCAGGATCGGTGCGGGCATGCTGAGCATGCTCCAGGCGCTCGCCTACACCACGTTCCAGCTACTGGCCAAGGCCGCGATCCTGCTGGCCCAGTTGCTGCTGCGCGTGCTGATCCTGACGGGACCGCTCATCGGTCTCATCGCGATACTGCACCACGACGTGTTGCGCGGTGTCGGTCGTATCGCGGGTTCCGCACTGCTCAACGTGGTGGTCATCTCGGCGATGGCGGGTGTGCACACGGTGGTGCTGAACCTGATCTTCGCCCCGCAAAGCGGATTCGCCCTGCTGACCCAGATAGCGCTGGCCGGACTGCTGACCCTCATCTTCCTGATGATCGGTAGACCGATCCGCCGGATGGGGCAGATGGTTCAGCTCTCGGCAGGCGTCGCGGGCGGGGCGTTGCCCAGCCCCCCTTCGTTGTTCTCCCGTTCGCGCGGGGGGCGTTCCGACGGGCAGCAGAGTGGTGCCCAGGACGACTTCTGGGAGCGGGTGCGTGCGTCCGAGGACGGGGAGTACTCCTCCTCGTCGAACGACAGTCGTGCCGGACGTGGCCGTCCCGAGTCCGTGGAGCCGCCGGTGGCGGTCACCTCCGAACGCATGGATCGACCCACGGCACGGCACGACGGTGGTCGGGAAGGGACGGTGCCCGGGACGGCGATCCCCGCCGCACGCGCGGGTGGCACCTCCGCGGCGGACCACCCCGGTGGAGGACAGCAGCGCCCGGGTGCGACGCAACGGGCCACCGGAGCGCTGCCCGCTGCCGGGGCAGGTGGCGAGAGCAGCCGTGTGGTGGACACCTCTCCGATCAGCGACGGGTCGTGGAACGAACGCGACCCGGATCCGGTGGTGGTTCCCTCCCGGGTCGGTGGCAACGGTCCGGTGCGGAACACGGCGACGGACACCGATCGACGGCCCGACAACGAGTTCGTCCGGGGGCGACCGGTCAATGTGGTCTATCGCCCCTCGCGTGGGTTGGAGGTCTCCGATGAGTGACGCATCTCTTCGAGAGGGTCGATCCTGATGCCGATCAGAACACACCGCGGCCGTGCGGCCGTCTACCGCAGGTTATGGGGCTGGCCGCTGCGCTCCCCCAAACACCTGATCATGGCGTTGGTGCTGTTGGTCGCACTGGTCAGCGCAATCGGACTGCTGCTCCCCGAGATCTCCTCGCGGGGCGGCGCCGCGCCACGCACCGACCGCGATTCCGTCGACTACACCGTCGAGACCGGCTCGGAGGGCAGCGCCCCCGGGGGGTCCGGCGAGAGCACCGGCCGTGACGAGCTCGGCGGAGCTCCGCCGACGATCTCCGTGCCCACCGTCACGGCGAAGTCCGCCGCCCCCGATCCGGCGGGAATCGACGTGGTGCGTTCCTGGGTGAAGAACTGGGCACGCCATTCCACCGGCGAACAGCGGCAGCAGTGGCTCGAGCGGTTGCGGCCCTACACCACCCCCGAGTTCATCGGTGTGCTGGAGACCGTCGAACCCGCCAACGTGCCCGCCACCGAACTGACGGGCGAATTACGAACCCAACAGTCGACGAAGAACTCCATGCGGGTACTGGCGCCCACCGACGGGCCCACGTTGCGGGTGCACGTGGTCCGCGCGGAGCAGGGCTGGCGCGTTGCCGGTTACGACAGGGTGGACTGATATGCGCAAGATCGCTGTTGTCCTGGTGCTGCTCACCGGCTTCGGTGGGCTGATCGGTGTCGGTGCCGTCACCGGCCTGCTGGCGGGCATGGGAGGAGGCGGCGGCAACTCCACCTGGTCGGGTTGCAGCACCGCGTTGGCGACCTCGGGGAACTCCGCCCAGCGCGGACAGCGCATGGCCGCCCGGCTCGAACGCGAACAGCGCAGGATAGCCGCTCGGATCATCCAAATCGGCAAGCAACGCGAGCTGCCGCCGCGTGCCTGGCAGATCGCGATCCAGGCGGGCAAGACGGAGTCGAACCTGCGCAATCTCGACTACGGGCACGCCGACTCGCTGGGCGTGTTCCAGATGCGGCCCTCGATGAACTGGGGGACCCCGCGGCAGGTGACTGACCTCGGATACGCGATCAACAAGTTCTACGACGTACTGCTCGACGTCGAGGGCTGGAAGCGGATGCGTCCCGGTGCCGCGGCACAGGCGGTGGAGCGTTCGGCGTTTCCCGACCGCTACCACGAGGCCGAGGCCATGGCGGCCCACCTGGTCAGCAACCAGGGTGACGTCGCCGCGCTGAGCGGCTGCGACGAGATGCCCAACACCGGTTCCCTGGTCAGCGAGGCGATCGACTACGCCAAGCAGCAGCTCGGTTCTCCCTACAAGTGGGCGGCCGAGGGGCCGCACGAGTTCGACTGCTCCGGTCTGACGCAACAGGCCTGGGCCGCCGCCGGGGTGCAGATCCCGCGGGTCTCGCAGGACCAGTACGACAGCGGCGGCGCCAAGGTGGAGCTGTCCCAGGCCCGGGCCGGGGACCTGGTGTTCTGGGGAACCGGTCGGCTCCCGAGCGAAGTGCATCACGTGGCGCTCTACCTCGGTGACAGCAAGGTGCTGCACGCCCCGCAGCCCGGCGAGGAGGTCCAGATCGCCGAGCTCTGGGACGGCGGCGAGCTGCTACCGACGGCGGTGCGCCCCACGCTTTCCCGGTCGCGGTGACCTCTCGTGAGCGGTCCCCGAACGACAGCACCGGCAGGCGAGAAGGGCATTCGGGCGCGATCGCGTCGAGAATGTCCAGGTCGGTCGAACGGCGGCCCGAACGGTTCGCCGCACGCTCCAGGAGGAACAACATGTTCACCCCCGACCCGATTCCACGCCCCAACGGTCCGCCCGCTTCCAGCGCTCCCCTGGGGGACTACCTCTCCGAGCAGCACCACGGCGTCGATCAGGCCTATGCCGTGCTGCCGCGTTCGTTGGCCGAGTCCATGCCGCTGCCCTGGCAGCGGCACATGCGGGATTTGCTGGCCGAGTTCCACCAGGCGTTCGGACATCTGAAATGGCCGGTCTACCGCGTCGTGCCCACCAGGTACGAGCGACTGGTCGACCTGGACGAGGATCAACTGGCCGAGATCGGCTACACCATGGAGGTCGACGACACCGGCGAACTGGAGTACCGCTCCGGGGACGGCGTGCCGGTCGAGAATCCGGAACAGCAGCGCGTCCTCGTGCCCTGCCTGGATCCCATACCGCGTCGCCACGGCGGTTCCCGGGGAACCACCTGATCCGCCGGGCGGGTGCCCCTCGGCCGCGTTCGGTCTCGTGAACGTGACATTCCTGTTCCGGCATGCCAGGCTCGTGTCATGGACCCGAACAGCTGGTACTTCTGCTTGAAGCACCGACGAGTCGAAGCGCCGGGTGAAGTGTGCCGTTCGCTCAACCGTCTCGGTCCATACCCCGATCGCGCTTCGGCCGAACACGCCCTGGAACTGGCCAGGCAGCGTACCGAAGCAGCCGACGAGGCCGATCTGCGTTGGGAGCAGCAACCAGGGGCCGAGGGGAGCTGAGTACCGATGGCAGCGGCGCGAACCTCCCAGCGGATCGATTCCGCCGTTGCTGCCGAATCGGAGAACCCGACCGACGGGGGAGCGGCCCCCGACGGGGGCGTTTCCCGTCCCGGGACTGCCTTCGCCGGTATCCGCCGTGAGTTCGGTCTGCCGGGCGAGTTCCCCACCGAAGCCCTGATGGAGGCGGAGCAGGCCGTGGCCGAGCCGCTCTCCTCCGCCGAACGCACCGACGCGACCGGTCTGCCGCTGGTGACCGTCGATCCCGAGGGATCCAAGGATCTCGACCAGGCGGTGCTGCTGCGGCGGCGGGGACGCCACGGTTTCCGAGTGCACTACGCGATCGCCGACACGGCCACGTTCGTCGCTCCCGGTGGTGCGTTGGACCGGGAGACGTTTCGCCGGGGCCAGACCCTCTACCTGCCGGACGGCAACATTCCGCTGCACCCGCCGCTGCTTTCCGAAGGGGCGGCCAGCCTGCTGCCCGAGCAGGTCAGACCGGCCGTGCTCTGGACCGTCGATCTCGACAGTCACGGTGTCCCGGTAAGAGTCGATGTTCGCCGCTCCGTGGTCCGCTCCGTGGCGGCGCTGGACTACCGGGGGTTGCTGCGCTCCTTCGAAGCGGGCGATCCGCACCCGTCCGTGGAACTGTTACCGGAGGTCGGCCTGCTGCGCAGGGAGCAGACCACGCACCGAGGGGCGATCGAGCTCGGACTGCCGGAACAGCGGGTGGAGTTCTCGGACAGCTCCGGCTGGCGGCTGGGCCTGCGCCCCCGAATGTGGCTCGAGGCGTTCAACGCCGAGGTATCCCTGCTCACCGGCATGTGCGCTGCCGAGATCATGCTCGCCGCCGGGGTGGGGGTGTTGCGCACGGTGCCCGACCCCGACGAGGAGGCCGTGCTGGGGTTGCGTCGTTCCGCGGAACGTCTCGGGATGTACTGGCCCCCGGAGCAGTCGGCCGCGGAGTTCCTGGCCGGTCTGGAACCGTCGCGTCCGGAGTCGTTGGCCCTGCACGTGGCTGGGACCCGGTTGTTGCGCGGCGCGGGATACACCGCCTTTCGGGACGGCAAACCGGCCGTGATCGGCCACGCCGGGATCGGTGCGGCCTACGCGCACGTCACGGCTCCGCTGCGGCGGCTGGTGGACAGGTTGTGCACCGAAATCTGCCTCGCCGTGGTAGCTGGACGGCCCGTTCCGGAATGGGTTCGGGAGGGCATCATGGAGCTGCCCTCGGCGATGGGCAATTCCGACCGGTTGGCCTCGCGTGTGGAACGGGCGTGCATCGCGCAGGTGCAGGCGTGGGAACTCGCGGATCGGCTCGGTGAGGTATTCACGGCCACCGTGCTGCGCACCGACCAGGAGGCGGGCACAGGCGAGGTGTTCGTGCCCGAGCCACCGGTGATAGCGCGTTGCCGCGGTGCCGAACTGGTTCGCGGGCAGCGGGTTTCCGTACGGCTCGTCGACGTCGACTCGGCTCGTCGCGAGGTCCTTTTCGAACTCGCCGAGCGCCCGTGCGGCGGATCCCGGGTGGCATCGTCGCACCAACCACGGGCCGACCGACCCTAACCGAGTGGTACTGGACCGAGTGGCACCGGACCGGGTACGGACCGGCCACGCGGTATCCGGCGAGACAAGGTCCCGATCGGATTGGTTCGTCCATCGGGCGAACTTTCCGCTGCCGGACGAACTTCCCGGCGTGCTCGCGAACACGCCGGGCCGGTGTGACATCTCTGGTTACCGTCGGGTAATAAAGTGTGCGGGCACGTGATCGGAGTCGATAGGAGCTGTGAGTCATGGTGGTTGACGTTCGGGAACTGACCGTCGGTGTGCTGGGCGGGACCGGCGCGCAGGGCAAGGGGCTGGCCATCCGGTGGGCCCAGGCCGGGTTGAAGGTGTTGATCGGTTCCAGGTCGGCCGAGCGCGCCGCCGAGGCAGCCGAGGAGATCGCCGCCACCAGCGGCGGTTCGGTACTGGGGCGGAGCAATGCCGACTGCGCGAGAGAGGCCGACGTGGTGCTGGCGGCGCTGCCGTGGGAGGCGCACGCCGACACGCTGCGCGAGCTGCGTTCGGAACTGGCAGACAAGATCGTGATCGACTGCGTCAACCCGCTCGGTTTCGACAAGAAGGGGCCCTACGCACTGCCGGTCGAGGAGGGCAGCGCGGCCCAGCAGGCGGAGGCGCTGCTGCCGGACTCCAGGGTCACCGCCGCGTTCCACCACGTCTCGGCCGTGACGCTGGCCGACACCGAGGTCTCGCACGTGGATCTGGACGTGCTGGTCCTCGGGGACGACCGGGAAGCCACCGATCTCGTCAGGTCGCTGGCCGATGTCATCCCCGGGGTACGCGGCATCTACGGCGGCAGGCTGCGCAACGCGCACCAGGTGGAGGCGTTGACCGCCAACGTCATCGCGATCAATCGGCGCTACAAGGCACACGCTGGACTGCGCATCACCGACGTGTGATCCCGCCCGCCGCGGTTCCGCTCCGCATCGCAGCTTCCCGTCCGGCTGGCGCCGTCCGTGCTCCCGGACGACAATGCCTCGTGCGAGGGCGCGTCCGGCGGCTCGCCTTCGGCCCTGGTCCGGCACGTTCGGCCGGGGTCGTGTCGAGCCGCTGGGCGGTGTGCTCGGTTCGAGCGGTCGAAAGCCAGCGGCCGAGAGCGGGAGAGAGTATGAGCGCCGCCGAATTCCCCACCGAAACGGCCACCACCGGCGAGTGGGTGCGGCAGCGCAACCGATTCACCGAGCGGGTGACCGCCGACGGCTCGTCGGGTTGGGCCCCTCTGCCGGGGCGGTATCACCTGGTGGTGAGTCTGGCCTGCCCCTGGGCGCACCGCTCGTTGCTCGTGCGGCGGTTACTGGGGCTGGAGCACGCGATCACGCTCGGCATCGTCGATCCGCTCCGGGACGAGCGCGGTTGGCGATTCACGCTCGACCCCGAGGGACGTGATCCGGTCACCGGGATCCGGTTGCTGGCCGAGGCGTACCTGGCGAGCGATCCGGAGTTCAGCGGACGCTACACGGTCCCCGCCCTGATCGACGTCGAGACCGGCACGATCGTCAGCAACGACTACCACCAGCTCACCATCGACCTCGAGACCGAATGGCACGCGCTGCACCGCCCCGGTGCCCCAGACCTCTACCCGGTGGAGCTGCGCGCGGAGATCGACGAGATCGACGAGTTGGTCTACCGCGACGTCAACAACGGCGTCTACCGCTGTGGTTTCGCCGCGTCGCAGCGTGCCTACGAGCGGGCGTTCGACGCGCTGTTCCGGCGACTCGACCTGCTCTCCGAACGGCTCGAAGGGCAGCGCTACCTCGTGGGCGGAACGATCACTGAGGCCGACGTCAGGCTGTTCACGACCCTCGTGCGGTTCGACGCCGTCTATCACGGGCACTTCAAGTGCAATCGGCACAAGCTCACCGAGCTACCGGTGTTGTGGGACTACGCCCGCGACCTGTTCCAGACACCCGGTTTCGGCGAGACGGTGAACTTCGAGCACATCAAGAACCACTACTACCGCACCCACCCGACCATCAACCCCAACGGGATCGTGCCCGCCGGGCCGGCGCTGGACGAGTGGCACACCCCGCACGGCAGGGAGGCACTGGGCGGGAGCCCGTTCGGCACGGGCACCCCGCCCGGCGACTGAACCGATCCCCCGGGAAATTCCCGGGACGCTACCGGAGGAGTCGGCCCCACATGCGGCAAGGAGTCGACTCACGCAACGGCTGGTCAACCACCTCCTCGGTCGGGAGAACGGTGGTCGAATCAGTCGAAGCTGTGCTCGGAGGTGGGGAACTCCCCGTTGCGCACCTCGGAGGCGAACTCGCTCGCGGCCCGCGACAGCTCCTTCCCGACCTCGGCGTAGCGCTTGACGAAGCGCGGGGTCTGCCCGGTGTTGAGCCCGGCCATGTCGGTCCACACCAGCACCTGCGCGTCGCACTCGGGACCGGCACCGATCCCCACCGTGGGAATCTCCAGCTCGCCGGTGACCCGCTTCGCGGCGTCCGAGGAGACCATCTCCAGCACCACCGCGAACGCCCCGACTTCCTGCAACGCCCGTGCGTCTGCGAGCAGGTTCTCGGCCTGGTCGCCGCGCCCCTGCACGCGGTAACCGCCGAGACCGTGCTCGCTCTGTGGGGTGAACCCGAGGTGGCCCATCACCGGTATCCCGGCGGAGACCAGCGCCTCCACGTGCGAGGCGTAACGGCGCCCGCCCTCGAGCTTGACCGCGTGCGCCCCCGCCTTCATGAACATCACGGCGGTGTGCAGCGCCTGCTCCGGCGACGCCTGGTAGGAGCCGAAGGGCAGGTCGGCCACCACCAACGAGTGCTCGGCGGCGCCGGCCACGGCCCGAACCAGCGGCAGCAGCTCGTCCACCGTGATCGGCAGCGAGGATTCGTAGCCGTACACGTTGTTGGCCGCCGAGTCACCGACCAGCAGCACCGGAATGCCCGCCTGGTCGAAGATCCGCGCGGTGTAGGTGTCGTAGGAGGTCAGCATCGCCCAGGCCTCGCCACGACGTTTGTACTCGCGCAGGTGATGGATCCGGGTCCTGCGACGCGGCGCGGTGGCACCGTAGGGCGCCGTGGTCTCGGCACCGGCGGTACTGGCGGTAGCGGGGTGCGCCCCTTCGGGGCTCGGGGTCTTCTGTTCGGACATGTTCATCCTCTTCCTCGCGGCCCGCACTGCGGGTCCACGGGCTCGTAACGGATGTTTGTCCCCCAACAGTGGCACGGTTGTCGTTCCGGCTCGACAACTTCTGGCCCACGTCACACCGAACCTCCGGTATTCCGCTGCGGTCCGGTTTCTCGGGCAGCGAGACTCGTTGACTTCCAGCACGCTCGAAGTGTGACTTTCGATGACATGACAACCCTCGAAGCACGACACCTGGATACCGACGAGTGGAGCGTCGCCACTGTCTCGGTGGACGCATACCTGACCAGGATCGGACAGCCGGAACCCGCTGTTCCCTCGGTAGCTGCGCTGCACTCACTGCACGAGGCCCACGTGCGCACGATCCCCTTCGAGAACATCGACGTGCTGCTGGGCAGCCATCCCGGCCTCGGTCTGCGGGAGATCCAGCACAAGCTGGTGGGCCGCAACCGTGGTGGCTACTGCTACGAGCACGCCCTGCTGTTCGCCGCCGTGCTCGAACGCCTGGGATTCACCGTATCCCGGCACATGGCTCGGGTGCAGCCGCTGCATCCGGGGCCCTACAGCCACATGATGCTGCTCGTCTCGTTCGAGGAGGGCGCGTACCTGGCGGATGTCGGTTTCGGGGCCGGAGTTCCGCGCCCCATGCCGCTGCGCGACGGTGCCGAGGTCGACCAGTACGGCATCCGGCACCGGCTGAGCCGCGACGGTGCGTTCTGGTACCTGCAGAAGTGGACGTCCGAGGGATGGGAGTCGCTGCACGCCTTCGACACGACGCCGAGCCGTCCCGTGGACTACGAGGTGGCCCACCACTACACGGCGACCCACCCGAACTCACCGTTCGTCGGCAAGCCCGTGGTGATGCGGCCGGAGCGGGACAGCACGCGAAAGCTGCTCGGCGACGAGCTGCGGGTGGAACACGTTTCCGGGGAGATCGAGACCACTCCTGTGCCCGGCGACGAACTGGGGCGGCGACTGCGGGAACTCGACGTAGAACTCACCGAGCAGGAGCTGTCCGCCCTGCGGGCCGAGCTGGGGGTGTGAGTCGAGTTCGAGCGATCCGAAGTGGCCCCGAGCGCGCGGCGATTTCGCGAGAAATTGACGCGGACCTTGTCGAAAAGTACCGAACCGAACTCACCCGGATGCGGGCCGATTCTCCTCCTGAATCCCCTGGTGCAACCGTGGCTGGAAGCGCCGCAGTCCCTCGTCGACGATCGTGGCGGCGCTCTTGTTCGGTCCGAGCGTGAGTCGATAGTGCGGCTGGGTCTCCTCGTTCCGCAACAGGTGTTCCAACTCCGGGTGGCGTCGACGGAAGTCGTGCCCGGCGGGGTGGAGCTCTACCCATACCTGTGCCAAGGAACGGCCGAACCTCGAGGGCTTCCACTTCCGATGCACCACGATTTCGGCCAGTTCCTGCCAGCGGATGGTGAACGGGCGGCCGCGCGGATCGTGCCAGCGGAGGCCGGTGTGTTCCAGCACAAGTTGCTGCGTGCGGGAGATCACGGGCCACAGCAACGCTATGAGCACGGCAACACCGATCAGTACCGCGCCGAAGATCCCGGAGAACACGCGTGCCGCCATTGGACCGTCCACATTGTTCGTGATGCTCCCGAGCAGCACGAGCACCCCGAACGGTCCCAGAACCAGCGCGCCTACCAGCGCGTTCCTGCGCAGTCGCTTGCCGAGGTCGAACACGGCGGGAGTGATGCCCGCGGCGGGCGAATTCGGGCCGTCCGGTTGTTCTCGCTGGAATGCCACGATTCGGCACCGTAGCGCACCGAATGATGTTCGAGCAGGCGTTTTCGGATTTTCCCCGGAGTGACCGGCCGAGTCGGACCCGGCCGGATTACTCCTACCCTTGATCAGCCGCGCAGCGCCCGCAGGAAGGCGCTCCACCGGTTCATTCCGAAAGCGAGTGTTCCCGCCGCGCGGTTCTTGGTGTCGCGTACTTCGGTGCCGTGGCCGGTGAAGCGGACCTCGACGCAGCTGTTGTTGTTGCCACCGCTGTAGCTGCTGACGAACCAGTCGGAAGCGGTCGGTGTCGTGGACATGCCCGAACTCCTCGAACGGTCCTGATGGGGATCGTTTTGAAGCATGACCTGGCCGCTTGGGATCACGCCATATTGTCGGGCAGATTTCGCACGAAGGAGTTCCACTGCCCGCGCTCGAAGTCGAGGCTTCCAGCAGCTCGGTTCTTGGTGTCGCGTACTTCGGTGCCGTGGCCGGTGAAACGGACTTCGACGCAGGTGTTGTTGCGGGGACCGCTATAGCTGCTGACGAACCAGTCGGTAATGGGGTGCTTAGTGCTCATGATCAAGTTCCTTAGCGCGTTTCGCGATGAAAGCTCGTGAGTCTTCGGGACCGAGCGCCACTGCTCGTAGTCGGTCGAAAGCGTGTGTGCACTCGGCAATGTCTTGTTCATCGTCTATGTAAACACCCCCACCGATGAAGGTCGATTGGTGAGCGATATCCGGCACCGTGCCGTCGAAACGAAAGATTCCGATAGAGCCGCCGAGCAGGGGATGGTCCGGGATGGACAACGGAGCAACCTGCGTGATCACGTTCTGGTGTTCGTCGATGATCTTAAGCAGGTAAAGCAGCTGCTCTCGCAAGATGCTTCTGCTGCGTACCGGACGTCGCAGTGCGGCTTCGCCGATCACGAACCACATGACGGGTGGATGGCTCATGGTTAACAACTCCTGGCGCTCCAACCGAAACTGTACGTGGGTCTCGATCTCGTCGGGATCGGCTTCCGATACTGCTGAGCGCCCCGCATGCATCAGAGCGCGGATGTAATCCTCCGTTTGGAGTAGGCCGGGTATCAGATCCGGTTCCGAGTACTGGATCTCCCTGGCCTCCCGTTCGTGATCGCTCACTCGTCGAAAAGCCCCAGGGAGAGCATCAGAGAACATCCTGCGTGACTGACGTTGCCGCGCCAGCTGTCCGAGCTGGATGATTTCTTCTCGTTTGGCAGCCGGAGCCTCGTACAGTTCGAGAAGAGCGTTCAGCTCTACGATCTTCAGTGAGCGTTCACCACGTTCTGTCCTGCTGAGAAGGCTTGAATCGCACTCGATTACCTCTGCTGCCTCTTTCTGGCTCTTGTTTGCGGCTTCCCGAAGCCTGCGTAGTTCAGCTCCCAACTGCCGCCTCTGGATGGTGGGGCGTGAATGAGCCATCAGAGCCTCCGGCGATATCACCCATACGGGGTCGTGTGTATGTGTCAGATGACCGTTACTTTGTATTGGTAACCAACCACACACTGTCCGTCCAACACGGGCAGTCTATCCAGCCGGTGAGGAGAGGATTTCCGTGCGTTTCGGCTACACCCTCGAACACGGACCCGCGTCGCGACCCCTCGGCGCTCACGACCCGCTGATCACCAGCCTCGAAGTGGACACCACGAACCGCGCCCCCGAGTCACTGCGGGCGGAACTGCACGACTGGGCGGTCGCCGAGCTCACGCGCGGCGACTTCGAGTTCGGCCTCTACACCGCCGAGTTCGGGGCCTGGCGTGCCACCAACGGCACCGGCCACTACCTGCGGGTGCTCTACCTGGTCTGGAGCGGCGAGGAGGTGCTCACCTCGTACACCGAGGACAGCCCGGTCAACTTCGCCGGCGTTCGGCTGCTGACCGCGCAGGCCGACACCTTCGAATCGCTGCTCGCCACCGAACGACGGTCCGAATCCCGCGCCGAACGGCGAACGGCATCCGCCTCGCCCGCCCCGGTGGGATGATGCCGGGAAGTCCCCCGACGGGGTTACGGTCGGCGCCAATTTCGCGGGAAATTGACGCCCCAGTACGGCGGTGTGGCTCCGGCTGTGTCAATTTCTCGCGAAATCGTCGGGTCACCAGCGCCGACGAGTGCCGAACTCCAACCACCCTCGCAGCAGTACCGAGCGCGGGTCCTCCCGTGCGGCTCTCGCGAGGAAGGCCCGACGTTGTGTAGGTCGCTACCCGATGTCGGGCCTCGCCGCAGCGAGAGCCGTGCGAGAGGTTCCGCCAACCGAGCGCTAAGACAACCGGGGCGAAAGAACCGTCAAGGCCGCGCCTCGCGCCACCGGTTGGTCACGGGCAACCTGCGATCCCGCCCGAACGCCTTCAGCGTGATCTTGGTGCCCGGTGGGTACTGCCTGCGCTTGTGCTCCGCCCGGTCGACCATCCGCAGCACCCGTTCCACCAGCTCGGCGTCGAAGCCCTCCCGCAGCAGGTCGTCGTAGCTCTTGTCACCCTCGACGTAGCGGTCGAGCACCTCGTCGAGCAGTTCGTACGGCGGCAGTGAGTCCGTGTCCACCTGGCCCGGCCGCAGCTCGGCCGAAGGAGCCTTGGTGATCGAGCTCTCCGGGATCGGCGGCGTCTCGCCGCGCTTTTCCGCCTCCGCGTTGCGCCAGCGCGCCAGGCGCCACACCAGCGTCTTGGGCACGTCCTTGATCGGTGCGAACCCGCCGACCGCGTCGCCGTAGATCGTGGAGTAACCCACCGCCAACTCCGTCTTGTTGCCCGGAGCCAGCACCAGGTGCCCGTGCTGGTTCGACAGCGCCATCAGCGTGATGCCCCGGCAGCGCGCCTGCACGTTCTCCTCGGCCAGTCCGGACAGTCCCAGCTGGTCGACGAACACCCGGACCATGTCCTCGATCGCGTGCACCTCGAAGTGGCAGCCGATCCGCTCGGCCAGCTCGGCAGCGTCGGAACGGGAGTGCCCCGAGGAGTAGTGCGAAGGCAGCGAAACCCCGTACAGCCCGTCCGCACCCAGTGCGTCCGCGCTCAGCGCCGCGCACACCGACGAGTCGATGCCGCCGGAGAAGCCGAACGCCACCGACTTGAAACCGTTCTTGCGCAGGTAGTCCCGCAGTCCGGTGACCAGCGCCCACCACACCTCGGCCTCCTCGGCCAGCGGCTCGGCGAGTCCCTCGTTCTCGGAGGGCTCGTAGGTGGGCAGCGGATCAGGGCTCAGCGTGATCCGGTCGACGTGGAAGGCGGGCAGCGCGCGCGGACGGAAGTGCGGCGGTCCCTCCAGTTCGGCTGGTTCCGGGGTCACCTCGGTGGAGGTGTGGCCGCCCGCGCTGAGCTCCAGGTCGCGCACCAGCAGGTGCTCCGCGAACCGAGGGGCGCGACTCAGCAGCTCACCGTGGTTCGTGGCGATCATCGAGTCGCCGTCGAAGACCAGTTCGTCCTGCGCGCCCACCATGTTCACGTAGGCCATCGGCGCCCCGGCCTCGGCGGCGCGGCGCACCACCAGCTGGGTACGCTCGTGCTCCTTGGCCCGCTGGTAAGGGGAGCCGTTGACGCAGACCACCGCGTCCACCCCGACCTTGCCGAGTGCCGCGATCGGTCCGCCGTTCTGCCAGATGTCCTCGCAGATGACCACGCCGATGTCGAGGCCGTGGAACCGCACGATCGGCAGGTCGTAGCCGGGGGCGAAATAGCGTGCCTCGTCGAAGACGCCGTAGTTCGGCAGGTGGTGCTTGAAGTAGGTGTCGACCACCTCGCCGCCGTGCAGTAGCGAAGCCGCGTTGCGCACCCCCTCGTCGTCGCGGTCCAGATGCCCCACGATCACCAGCGCCTCGCCGCAGCCCGCGTCCCGCAGCCGCACCGCCAGCGACTCCAATTCGGCGCGGTTGGCCGCCGCGAACGACTTGCGCAGCGCCAGGTCCTCCACGGGGTAGCCGGACAGCACCATCTCCGGGAAGGCCACGACGTGCGCCCCGCGCGACACGGCTTCCTCGCTGCGTTCCAGGACCAGCGAACTGTTACCCGCGATATCTCCCACGCAGGGGTTTACCTGGGCCAGAGCTACGCGCAACTGCGGCATGCCCCCATCTTCGCTCAGTGACCACGCGCACGTTCGCCGGGGCGCCCCATCGTGCCGGGTCGGTGTCGCGTGTCACGATCCCGCGCATGCTTCGCCCACGAATCGTGGTCGCCGCTGTCGCTCTTCTGGGGGTTACGACGGCGTGCTCGAACACGCAGGAGTCACAACAGCAGCACAACGAACAACCCGAAGCGCAGAGCTCCGCCGCCGAGTTGCAGCGCTACTACCAGCAGTCGCTCGCCTGGGAGAGCTGCGAGTCCTACGCCACCACGCCCCCCTCCGAGGAACTCTTCGGCGCCGAGGGCCTGGAGTGCGCCCGGCTGACCGTGCCGCTGGACTACGACCAGCCCGACGGCGAGACCGCGAAGATCGGCGTGCTGCGCCGGTCCGCCTCCGACGAGCAGGCACGTATCGGGTCACTGGTGCTCAACCCCGGCGGTCCCGGTGCTTCGGGCATGCAGAGCGCCGCCGCACGGGTCTCCAGTGTGAAGGGCACCGAGCTCGGCGAGAAATTCGACCTGGTCGGCTTCGACCCGCGCGGCGTCGGTGCCAGCACCCCTCGCGTCGAGTGCCTCACCGCCGAGGAGAAGGACGCGGCTCGACTGAACTCCGAGGTGATCACCTCCGACGGAGCCGTCGAACGGCTCGAACGGGAGAACCGCCGCTACGCCGCGAAGTGCACCGAACGCAGCGGGGAAAAGTTACTGGCCAACGTGGGCACCGCCAGCGTCGCCAGGGACATGGACGTGCTGCGGGCCGCACTCGGTGACGAGAAACTGACCTATCTCGGTTACTCCTACGGCACGCTGCTCGGCAACGAGTACGCCTCCCGGTTCCCGGACCGCGTCCGGGCCATGGTGCTCGACGGCGCCATCGCGCCGGGGGAGTGGGACCAGAGCGAGATGCAGCTGGAACAGGCCGCCGGGTTCCAGCAGGCCTTCGACTCCTTCGCACAGTGGTGCGCCCGGCAGCAGCGCTGCGCACTGGGCAGCGATCCGGACCGCGCGGTGCGGCGGTTCCACGAGATCACCCGACCGCTGATCGGCAGCCCGGCCGCCACGAGAATCGACGGAAGAAAACTGTCCTACACGGATGCCAAGACCGGTCTCTTCCAGGCGATGTACAACAAGCAGTACTGGAAGCCGCTCAACGGGGGGTTGTCCCGCCTGGCCAACGGCGATGGATCGACGCTGCTGCGACTGGCCGACCTCTACCACGGCAGAGCCGAGGACGGCTCCTACTCCAACATGATGGCCGCCCACCAGGCGGTGCTCTGCGTGGACGCCAACCGCATCGGCGGCAGGCAGCAACAGCGCGAACTCAATCGGAAGTACCGCCAGGCCGCCCCCTTCACCGACCACGGCCATCCGGTCAGCTCCGCCCGCGGCCGCTGTGCCTTCTGGCCCGTCCCGGAGACGGGGGACAAACCGGAACCACGCCCGGGGAAACTGCCCGAGACGGTGGTGATCTCGACCACCGGTGACCCGGCCACGCCCTACGAGAACGGACCGAAGCTCGCCGAGGCGCTCGGCGGGCGGCTGCTGACCTACGAGGGAGAGGGGCACGGGGTGTTCCTCGGCGACAACGAATGCGTGAACGAGGCCGGAACGCGCTACCTGGTCGACCTCAAGGTCCCCGAGCAGGGCAAGCGCTGCTCGGCCTGAGCGCGGAGCCGGGAACTTCCGGGGCGGGCGCGGCCGGTTTCGCCACGACCGTGCCCGCCCCGCACCCACGATCCCGCGTCGGCAACCCCGGACCGGGCGCTCCGATCCGAGTGGCTGGGTCTCGTCCGATCGGAGAAGTCGCCCCACCCACTCGGGGCCGAGCGGGTGGGGCACCAACCCGCCCGGACGCTTAGGGTGCGGGCATGGACCGTCAGCAGGAGTTCGTGCTCCGCACTCTGGAAGAACGCGACATCCGCTTCGTGCGGCTGTGGTTCACCGACGTTCTCGGCATTCTCAAATCGGTGGCCATCTCGCCCGCCGAGCTCGAAGGGGCCTTCGCCGAGGGGATCGGTTTCGACGGCTCCGCCATCGAAGGATTCTCCCGCATCTACGAGTCGGACATGGTCGCCAAACCGGATCCGGCGACCTTCCAAGTGCTGCCCTGGGAAACCGCCGACGGCGAACACTACTCGGCGCGGATGTACTGCGACATCACGATGCCGGACGGCTCGCCCTGCTGGGCCGATCCCAGGCACGTGCTCCGGCGCACCCTCTCGAAGGCGACCGAGGCCGGGTTCACCTGCTACGTGCACCCGGAGATCGAGTTCTTCCTGCTCAAGAATCTGCCCGTCGACGGCAGTGAGCCCGTGGCCGCCGATTCCGGCGGATACTTCGACCAGGCCAGCCACGACGCCGCCCCGCACTTCCGGCGCAACGCCATCGAGGCGCTGGAGGCGATGGGGATCTCCGTCGAGTTCAGCCACCACGAGGGTGCCCCCGGACAGCAGGAGATCGACCTGCGTTACGCCGACGCCCTGACCATGGCCGACAACGTGATGACCTTCCGTTACACGGTCAAGGAGGTCGCACTCACCCAGAACGTGCGGGCATCGTTCATGCCCAAACCGTTCAGTGAGCAACCCGGTTCGGGGATGCACACCCACATCAGTCTGTTCGAGGGTGACCAGAACGCCTTCTACCACCCGGAGAATCCCTACGAGCTCTCCGACACCGGTCGTGCCTTCGTGGCCGGACTGCTGCGACACGCCAGGGAAATCAGCGCGGTCACCAACCAATGGGTGAATTCCTACAAGCGCCTCGTGGTCGGCGGTGAAGCACCCACGGCGGTCTGCTGGGGCCACGCGAACCGCTCCGCGCTGGTGCGAGTGCCGATGTACTCGCCGGGCAAGTCCTCCTCCCGGCGCGTAGAGATGCGCAATCTCGACTCCGCCTGCAACCCCTACCTGGCTTATGCGGCCATCCTCGCCGCGGGGCTGCGCGGTGTGGAACAGGGCTACGAGCTTCCCCCGGCCGCCGAGGACGACGTCTGGTCGCTGACCGAGAGCGAACGCAAGGCCGCCGGATATCCCAGCCTGCCGCAGAACCTCAACGAGGCGCTGTCCGAGATGGAGAACTCGGAGCTCATGGCGGAGACGCTCGGCGAGCACGTGTTCGATTTCTTCCTCCGCAACAAGCGGGCCGAGTGGAACGCCTATCGCAGTCACGTCACGCCCTACGAGCTGCGCACCCTGATGCCGATGCTGTGATCCGGTCGGGGAGTGCCGACCTCGAAGCCTCGACGGTAGGTTCAGGACTCGTGAACGATCCCCTGGACCACTCCGAATCGAACCAGTGGCCGTCCGCCGATCCGGAAGCGCTCGGTTCGGCGGACGAGTTCGTCGACGAGCCTGCCTGGCCCGCCGAACTGCCGGAGGACGAATCGACTCCGCCCACCGGGGAGGGGAACGAGTTCCCCGACCCGCACGGCTGCACGATCGCCCGGCACGGTCAGCTCGCCGGGGCGCGGGTGCTGCGTGACTCGTTCCTGCGGTGCCACCCCGGCGGGCGGTTCACGATCCTGCTGCTGGACTTCGACACCGACCTCGAAGCCGACGTGCGGGAAGAGGTCAACACCCCAGCCGACATCGGTATCGACGAGGTCGAGTTCTCCCGGCTGGCCACGGCCTGCGGCGGGGAACTGCTCAACTCGGTTGTACTCCCCGGGCTGCTCGCCCGGCTGCTGCGCTCCGAACCGCTCGTGCTGTACCTGTCGCCGGTGGTCCGGGTGTTCGGCCCGTTCGGGGAATCGCTCGCCACGTTGGGCGACGAAGCGCCGTTGGGGCTGGCTCCCCGGGTGATTCGCCCGCTGCCCTCCGACGGGCTGCGCCCCGGAGCGAGGGACCTGGCCCGGGCGGGCTCGTTCGATCCGAACCTCCTCGCGGTGACCCACGGCGCGGAACGGGTACTCGACGAATGGGCACAGCGGGTGCGCGCCGAACCGGACGCGGCGCCCGAGTTCTTCGAGGGGTTGCCCGCCATGGTCGAACACCGGGTGCTGCGCGACCCGGGCGTGGGACTGTCGGTGTACAACGCCGGGCAGCGCGAGCTCGAAACCTCCGACGGTGAGTACACCGTGGATGGTCATCCGCTGCGTACCGTGCACTTCGAGGGGTTCGAACCGCAGCGCCCCTGGTTGTTCTCCGCGGAGTACTCCGACCGTCCCCGGGTGCTGCTCTCCGAGTCACCACCCCTGGCGCAGCTGTGCGCGGGGTATCGCAACGCGCTTGTCTCCCGGGGAATGACGAGCGAACGAACCTCGCCGTTCGACGAACTGCCCGACGGTACGGTGCTGCCGACCTCGCTGCGCGCCGCGTACCGGACCCAGTGGTTGACCGCCGAGGCATCGGGCTGTCCCGTCGTACCCAGTCCCTTCGAACCCGCCGGGCCGGAACGTGACCCGCTCGCCGAATTCCTGGAGTGGGCGGGCACCCCCGCCGACGAGCAGCAGCGCGCCGCCGGGTGTTCCCGGTGGGACTTCGCGTTGTGGCAGGACGATCAGGTGCTGCGGCGCGACTATCCGCGCCCGCTGACCGACGACGCGGCCGCGTTCCGCGAGTGGTGTGCCGGAGTCGGGGTGGCCAGTGGGCGCGTGCCGGCGCGGTTGGCCCGGAGCAGGGGCACCGAGGAGTCCGAGATGACCGACCAACTCGGGGTCGCGGTCGTCGGTACCGGGTGGCTGGCCGAACTGGTCCGGCTCGCCGTACGCACCTCCGGAATCCCGAATTCGGACGACGCACGCTATCCCGTCGTGCTGCGCTGCGATCCCTCGATGCCGGTACCCGCGGGGCACCACCTCATCGACATTCGGCCGGACGCCGGGGCCGATCCGGCCGACACCACTCCCGCTTCCGGCGAACCCACCGAACTGTGGGCGCTCTCCCAGGCAGGCAGGCACGCGGCGCGTCACGTGGGAGTGCAGGCTCGCGTGCTCGCGCTGCCGTTCCCCGAGCAGGAGCCACCGGAGCCCGCCACCCGGCAGGCCGCCAGGGAACGCATCGGGCTCGACGAGGAATTCGTCTTCGTCGCCTTCGCCGATCACGCCGAGGAACACCGCGCGAACGTGCTCGGCTTGGTGACCGCTTTCGGTGCCGCGTTCGGCGGGCGCACCGACGTGCGGCTGCTCGTGGCGGTCAGTGGTGCCGCGGAGCATCCCGAGGCAGCGGAACGCCTGCGGTTGGCAACCACCACCGACCACCGGATCCTGCTGCTGGAACGGGAGGATGCCGAGGAGACGGTCCTGGCGATCGCCGATTGCGCCGTCTCGCTGCACCGGGCGGACGGCGGTGTCGGTGGTGACCGGTACGCGCTGCGGATGCTGCACGCGGCGGCGCGCGGGATTCCGGTGATCACCGTGGAACAGGGGGCGGTCGGTGAACTGTTCGGATCGTCCGGCGCGGTGTTGGTGGGATGCCACGGTAGTGGCGAACCCGACATGGCGGCTGCCGCTGCCGCGTTGACCGCGGCTGCCGACGATCCGCGGGAACTTCAGCGGTTCGGCGTCGCGGCGGGGGAACGGCTCTCCCGCCAGCTCGCGCCGGGCAGGGCGGGTGAACAGCTGCGGGAACGTGTGGAGGCGGCCTACCGCAACTGGCGAGCAAAGTGGGCACGGGACCAGCACGCCCCCGACGAGGACCCGTTGCGTCCGTTGCTGATAGCCCGCCACGCGCTGCACCGTCCACCGGAAGTGGGGATGGGTGGGCGCAACGCCGTCACCCCCGCGTTGCGCAAGGCCGTGCTCAAGGCGTTGGGCCACTATGACGAGCACATTCGCGACATCATTCGCTCATTGCTCGACGGAGTGGAGAAAACCTCCTCCGAGCTGCTTCGCAGGCAGCAGGAACGTGCCGACGACCTCGACATCAACGCGGTACGCGCCGAGCTCACGCAACTCGCCCAGCGACAGGAGCAGCTCGGCTCGCGGGTGGCGGGAGCCGACGACAGCACGGTGCAGGCCCGTACCGAACTGGCGGAACACGAGCGGAGGCTGCGCGAGCTGGAGGAAACCGGCGATTCGTCGGGGCAGCGGCAGCTTTCCGAGCTCGCCGAGCGCATCGACAGCCTCACCGGCGCGGTGGAGCGGACGCTGGACCGGGTGGACCGGTTGGAACAGCGGATCGAGGAGTCGGAGAAGGGCCAGCAGGAACAGCTGGAGAACGGGTTGCGCCGCAGCGCCCTGGACATCGACAACGCACTACGTGGTACCGACGCGTTGCGCCGAATCGTGCTGCGGGAGCACGAACGCAACAGCGACACGGCACATCTGCCCGGCACCCCCGTGGTGTGCGAGGCGGGACTGCTTCGGCTCCCGGCGGACGACACCGTGATGCTGCCGTGGCTCTCCTCGCACCACCGTTGGGACGCCGAGGTATCCGCCCTGATCGATTCCCTGCTGGAACCAGGTGGAGTCTTCCTCGACGTCGGGGCCTACGTCGGCTACCAGGCGGTCCGCGTGCTCGGCAGGCTCAACCACACCGGGCGTGTGATCGCGGTGGAGCCGGACGAGGGAGCCCGTGAGCTGCTGCGGCACAACGCCGATGTCAACGTCACCGAGCGGCTCAGGGAACGGCTCACCGTGCTGGACAGCGCGGCCTGGAACGACGACGGTGAACTGCTCGGGTTGCCCGCGGGGACCGGCGGGGTGGAAGTGACCGCTTCCGAGGGAACGGGCGGGCAGTCCGTTCCGGATGCTCGTGCTTCCGTCGTCCGGCTGCGGGGGGTGCGCCTCGATGGGGAGCTCAACAGCGAGCACGGGATCGGTGAGCGCAACCTCTCCGTGGTGCACGTGGATGTCGGATCCAGGGTGCACCGAATTCTGCACGGGTTGGAGGGGCTGTTGCGACAGCACCGGCCTTCCGTGGTGTGCTCGTTCACCCCCTCGGGGATGCGGGCACTGGGCGACGAACCAAGCGGTGTGTTGCACGAGTTCACGTCCTGGGGCTACGACATCGTGCCGGTGGGCAGGAGCGAGCCGGTAGCACCGGAGCAGTTGATGCGGGCGATCGGTGCTTCGGAGACGAGCACCGTCAAGTTGTGGCTGCGGCCCGGGTCGAATGCCGAATGAGCACCGGGACAGGCACGCCGCGGTCGTTTCCGCGGCTCACGGGCGCATCGCGCCTGCGGGAGCCGCGGTTCGCGGTACAGGGGCACCCCCGTTCGAGTGGGCTGTGGCGGTGGGCTAGGCTGTACGAGCAAGTGAACAGGAGCCCGCAGGGTTTCGAACTGGCTGGGACGGGCGGGTTGACACCGCCAGTCGGGCCGAGTAAAGTAACTTGGTGCTCCCGACGGGAAGCTGTCGAGGGCGACTCCGGTGTTTGACTGCTTCGGGTTCTGGTTGAATCCGGACCCCCGATCTACGGGGGGAACAGTCGGGTGCTAGAGTAAAAACAGAAGCGATCGGGAAAACTCGAAAAACTTTTCGGGTGCTCTTGATTGTTCGGGCCTACCGCGTGGGTGGTGGGTGTGTTCTTTGAGAATTCAACAGTGTTTGTGCACGCGTGTGTGTGTTTGTTTCTTGTCTTTTTTGCTTTGAGTATCAGCTCGCGCTGTGCCTCATGGTTTGTGAGGTGTG